>NZ_CP178619.1:2127353-2431261 GCF_047305935.1 Bdellovibrio sp. HCB288 | reverse complement strand
TCCACTTCTGCAGAAACTGTTTTGTTTGCTCGATGGAGCCATGCGGAAGCCGAGATAAAAACTTCGATGACTCTACTGAAGAGAAATAGTGCTTAAACAAAAGCTCTGCATCACCACTAACTGTACTGCGGAGTTGTAGCCTTGGGCTTTCAATTTTAACGGGTTTTACTGAGAGTTCTTTATGAATCACCACAGGCCTGACTCCGTATTTTGGGCATAAAAAAACCCGCATTTCTGCAGGTTTGATATTTCTCTCAGAGGCTCATTTCCGGAGAAACTTCCATCAGAACGCATCCGATGAACTATGTTTTTAACTGCCCGAAAGCAGAAAAAATTTGGTAGTGAGAGGCGGACTTGAACCGCCGACCTACGGATTATGATTCCGTTGCTCTAACCAGCTGAGCTACCCCACCAACCGTAACGCTTGCGCGTGAGCCGCAATTTTTATTAGTTCTGCGTCCTTATGTCAAATGTTGCGTTTGCGTTATCTGAAGTTTTTCGAAAATCCTAAGGGGCCCAGTCTTTAGTCTTGACCCCGCTGTCATATCACAATGGAATAATTACTCGGACATAATGTTCAATCTCAGGGAAGGGATAATTATATGAAAAGACTGATGATGGCAGCCCTACTGCCAGCAATTATGGTGGGTTGTTCAAACTCCAACAACCACGCTATTCCCACGGATTTAGGCGGCTCTGACCGTCAAATCAAAGTTTCTGCTAATAAGCTTTCCATCACAGGTATGGACGGAGTAGCACTTGCGGACGCACAGGTTTTGATCGGTGATGCACTGAACTCTCCGTTTGAAGGAAACCTCCTAACAACAGACGCGGTGGGTCAAATTGAAATCCCCGCTTCTTGGACAACGGCTCAGCCAATCACAATCCAAGCCAAGGGTTACGTGCGCATGACTTATATGTCTGTGGAGCCAGGCGCTTTGACGTTCAAACTTCGCCCACTAAACACGGTGAACCAATTTGAAGTCAAAGGCACTGCTCAAGGACTTCCGATCAAAAATGGCGACGGCAACATCGACTTCGGCTTGGTGATGCAAGGATTCACGAAGATGCAACTTTTTGCCTTCAGCATGGATTCCGTGTTGAGTGCGCAAAACGACAAGATCTCTGCTTTAGGTCAAGAGATGGATATTCCGGCGAACTTGTCTTTGCCAAAACAAAGCGAGAAATACGCCCTGTTCACAGTGACTTTGGATAAGCCTGCTTACCGCATTTACTTCGGTCAGCCAGGTGTGACTCGCGTATTCGTGGCTCGCGGTACTTTCCCGTTCAAACAGGTCGTTGATGGTGTTCGCGGTGGTGCAAAACTTTACGAAATGCTGAACGTATTTGATCTGAACGCAGGCGCGATTCGTGACGTGAATTTGTCCAAAGGCAGCACGCAGTTGGACCTTCCGACGAACGATCTTAAGTTCACGACTAAGAATACTTTGGTAGCCCCGCAAATCCGCGCAGACGAGACATTCATGGCGGCGGCATTGTCAGGTCAATCCGGCTTCTTGCTTCCAACAGATGTTAAGAAATTGAATGCCGGCCAAAAAATCACTCTGAACACGGTTCCAGGCATGGAAGCGAGCGCTTTGGCGGTTTTGACTAAAACTGAGGACCTTCGCAACGACATTGACCGTGTTTCCACGGCGATCATTCCGTTTGCCGGTACGACAGCTCCAAAGGTTCTGCCTTTGATCAGCAACCCATCTGTGACTGGTGGCGGTCGTGAATTGATTTTGCCTCAGTTCAACACGATTGATGGCGTGAATCCGATTGCGACTTACGCAGTGTTCTCCAACCAAATCGAAGTCAAGCAAGGCGCTGACAAAGTGAAATTGATGAATCCGACATGGGAAGTTTACGCTGACAAATGGGTGACGAACATGAAGGTTCCAAATTTCCCGAATGACACGCTTCTGAATGGCAACAAGCGTTGGGAAGTGAACTTTTTGGGTTCACAAACGGCTTCACAAGCGCCTATGGGCCCTGCTATGATCGAAGCTGCAACACATGTCACACACAGCTCGGTTAACTTCTAGAACTATTCTCTTATCACTTGTGATTATCACAGGCTGCACTGTTATTGGTTGCAGCCTGTTTGATAAAAGACCCTCCGCCAATCAACAAATGGCGAAATTCAACAAACAAAGAGTCTTCTTCGCTCCCTACGACACTGTCTGGAGAGCCGCCCACTCTGTGATTAAATTCCCAATCGCTCAGGAAAATCAGGACACTGGTGTTATTGAAACTGAATACATCAAAGGCATTGATGGCTGGTTGCCACCTGATGTGAACAAACCACCTTCCAGTGGCATTCGCTACAAACTGACTTTCACTTTTGCCAAGGGCACAGCAGATGGCCGCGAATCAACTCGCGTGACCATTGATAAGAAAATGGAAATCCTGCGCGATTTCTTCTCCACGCCTGAGCCGAAAGAGTCCGACGGCCTGGAAGAAAAAATTTTGTTTTACAGAATCGAGCGCGAGTTGGTCGTGATGGATGCGCTTAAAAGAGCTGCGCAATAACAGCAACCAGCAAAGCTGCTTGTCTACGTCGCCAATTAACGAAAACCTAAAATCATCAACTGCATTTTCAGAAAGGCACAACTATGAATATCAAAAGCTTTCTTTTTGCGAATAACACCGGACAGACAGGTCAGATCGGCATCCTGCTGCTTCGTCTTTTTGCGGGACTTGTGATGGCCTTCGCTCACGGCATGGGTAAATTCCCAGTCTCTGAACAATTGATCGCTGGAGTTGAATCGGTTGGCTTTCCGATGCCGGCGCTCTTTGCTTACGCAGCCGCATTAACTGAATTTGCCGGAGGGGTCTTACTTGCTTTGGGACTTTTCACCCGCCCGGTCGGAATCCTTTTGGCATTCACTATGTTTGTAGCCGGTGTCTTTATCCACGCAGCTGACCCATTCAAGATCAAAGAACTCGCATTCCTTTACATGTTCGTTTACATCTTCTTTGCCTGCTACGGCGGCGGAAGATTCTCTTTGGATAACAAACTGGCTTCGAAAGCTTAGCTAAGAACGAAAAAAGGCAACCTGTGGGCTGCCTTTTTTCATTTCTACAACACTGAATTTACTTCTCAGGGACTACTTCCCCGACGGCCGCGGAAGGTGTTCGAACAGCTCCCCCGTCTGCAACCTGCGATTTAGCCGGGTCGGCACAAAGTTGACTTATATTATAGTGCTCAGGTGGGTCATAGGTTTTATCATTGGCAGCATCAATGGCAATTCCGATGATACCTCCAAATACGATATTCCCAGCAACACCCGCCAAGGCATCATATTTCGTTTTCATAAAGCCTTCTCTGGTTTCATTATTACAAGTGACTGTGACTGGAATGTCCTCTTTGGACCGAGTTACACGAATGGTCGTCTGGCCATTTTTTAAATTATACTGACCATCGGGAAGATTGATTTGAGTCTCTCCATTGGGAAGCCCCCCAGTGATTCGAACCGTCGTTCTTTCCGACTTAACAATCGTGGCACATCCAGCGAGTCCGGCCATTGCCAAAGCAGATGAAATTAGCACTTTTAGCATCGACATTATTTACTCCAAGCCTTAGGTTTGAATACATTTCGGCTTGTTTAGTGAAACAATGAGACTTTGCCGTAAACAATTTTAAATTTGTTCATTCCTTTACCGAACTTTCTCAGTTCAGATCATGAATAAAAAAAGGCAGCCCCGTTGGCTGCTTTTTTTATGTTACATTTTTTGATATTCTTAGAGCTTTTCTTTTTTAACGTAGTCTTTCCAAAGACTCACAAGCTCGTTTTGCTTTAGCTTGTTTTCGCCCAGCTTCACGCCGGTCAGTTTTTGTAAACCGCGAACCGCCGGCAATTGCACCCGGTCGTCGTTATCCGTCAACAATCCCGCAAAGGATTTCAATTCATGGTCCATTGGCTTTTTGGACAACTGCTCCACGATTTGATGACGTACCCAAAGACTTTGTTTGTTTTTGAAGTTATAGTCCTTGTTCAGCTCTTCCCACAAAAGATCGCGGGTCTCGGCTGTCATGTTTTTACCAAGAACTTCCACCGCGGCAGAACGAACCACCAGGGCTTTGTCTTTGATTAATTTTTGAGCAAGCTTCTCCGCTTGGATCGGGTTCACTTCAGACAACGCAACCAAGGCTGCGTTTCTCATGTACCACTGATCGTGGGAGCCGGCCTTCAGAAGATTCGCCGTCGCCTCAAGCTTTTTGGACTCTGCCGCCCCCATCAAAGCCTTCCAACGAAGGTTCATGGGTTGCTTTTCACTGAATGCCAAAGAGATAAATGAATCATAGAACTTAGGGTTGCCATCAATCGCCATACGACGATTTTCACCAGGCAAATTCAGGACTTCCATCGCGGAACTTAAAGCATCAGGTGAAGGCACAGATTTGGCTGCGAAAACACTTGAAGAAAAACCTATAAGCAAAACGGGCAACAGGATTTTTGTGTTCATGATGACCTAACTCTTTTTGTTAACGAAGTTTTCAAATTCATCCATCAACTTGGCGTCTTCATCGGTCTTACCAGCAGCCTGCTCACCCTTACCTGCTTTTTCAGCAGCGCTATCCAGGGCTTTGTTCTTTTGACCTTCAACCGCTGCCGCGAACTCTTTCATCAACTCATCATCAATGATCGACTCTTCTTGCGCTGGTGGAGCAGCTTGCTCTGGTGCTGGTGCCGCTGCCACTTCTGGCTCTGTCGGTGCCTCTGCCGGAGTGGCTTCAGCTTCCGCCATTGCCGCATTGAGTTCAGCCTCAGCTTGAGCCGCCGCAAGGGCTGCATCCACATCCGCTTCACTTAAGCCTGAATCACCAATCGTCTCAGCCACTGGTTCCGGAGTCGGTTCAGCTTCCGCAACCGGAGCCGCCGCAACTGGTGCCACCGGTGCGGGCTCGCCCGCCGAAGCTTTAGCGGAGGCGGGGCTTTCTTTTAGAGTTGTGATCTCAGTTTTAAGCTGCTCATTCTCTTCTTTGTATCTGGATAGATCGGCGATGTCCTCGCTGATAATCTCATATTCAGCCAGACGCGCCTCAAGATCTTTGATCTTATTGTCAAGTTCCGTGGTATCGACAGCTGCCGCAGCTCCTGCTGCCGGTGCCGCCTCACCTGAAACTTGTAGCTCAGCAACTTTTTTCTCGGAGATCTGTAGTTGCGCACGCAAAACTTCGAGCTCTTTAATGTTTTCACTCAAACTTACTTTGAGCTGCTCAACTTCTTGAGGTGACTCTGGGTGACCTTCCACTCCGCCCTCTTTAAATGCCTCTTCCAAAGCGGCATCGCCGGTTTTTTTTACCGGTGCTTGATTCTCCAGAATCTTTTGCAGGGTCTTTTCAAGCTGAGAAGCATCAAGCCCCCCGCCCAAGCCGGAATCCACGTCCTTCTTGCCAAAAAATCCTCGGTAACCCACGAAAAGACCCAGCAGAATAATAACTGCAATTAAGCCTTCAATGATGGTCACATTGTGCTTGCTTATAAAATGAAGAAGTTGGTCTATTGTCACAATCCAAATTCTCGCCTATCAGCGAGACCTCGTCAACGCTGGACCTTTGAACCAGTCTGGTGGTACAGTCCCACTGAAGAGGTGTTAGATGTACGATATTATAATCCGAGGCGGAACCTGTTTGCTTCCCCACCCGTCCAATAACGGCATGATTGAACAGCAGGCCGACATCGGAATCACCAATGGCCGCATCACCAAAATTCGCGAAAAAATTTTTGATACAGCCCCTTGCATGATCGATGCAACTGGACTTCATGTTTTGCCCGGCGTGATCGACAGTCAGGTTCACTTTCGCGAACCTGGCCTTACTCACAAAGAAGATCTGGAAACCGGCACCAAAGCGGCTGTTCTGGGTGGCGTTACCAGCATCTTTGAAATGCCCAACACCAATCCGGCAACCACCACCGTCCAACACTTTCACGACAAACTGAACCTTGCCAAAAACCGCGCTCACGCCAATTACGCTTTCTTTGTTGGCGCCGGCCATGACAACGTAAACATTCTGCAGAATCTTGAAATCCTGCCTCATTGCTCCGGCATTAAAATCTTCATGGGAAGTTCCACGGGAACCCTTTTAGTGGAAGACGATGAGACTCTGGAAAATATTTTAAATCAGGGCCATCGTCGAGTTATCGTTCATAGCGAGGACGAGATGCGCCTGCGCGAACGCCGCCACATCGCCGTCGACATGGCCGATGTTCACTACCACCCCGTATGGAGAGACGTTGAAACAGCGGTCAGCTCAACGAATCGTCTGCTGAAACTTGCCCGCAAGACCGGCCGTAAAATTCACGTTCTGCACGTTTCCACCGCTGAAGAGATGGATATTTTGCAGAACTCCAAAGACATCGCCACTGTTGAAGTGCTACCACAACATCTGACACTGTATGCACCGGACTGCTATGACCGCTTGGGAACTTATGCCCAACAAAATCCTCCGATCCGCGAAAAGCGCCACATGGACCGCCTTTGGAAAGCCCTTCAGGATGGTACCGTGGATGTGATCGGATCTGATCACGCACCTCATACGCGTGAGGAAAAAGATCGTCCTTATCCAGCAAGCCCCTCTGGCGTTCCCGGCGTGCAAACTCTGGTGCCGATCATGCTTAATCACGTCAACGAAGGCCGTCTGTCTTTGCAAAAATTTGTGGAGCTGGTGACCGAAAACCCATGCCGCGTGTTCAATGTGAAAAACAAAGGACGTCTGCGCGAAGGTTTTGATGCCGATGTGACGATTGTGGATATGAAAAAACAAATGACTATCGACAACTCCATGATCGCCAGCCGCTGCGGTTGGACTCCGTTCCACGGCATGCAAGTTACCGGCTGGGTGACTCACACTGTGGTTTCCGGAAAACTGGCAATGGCACATGGGGAAATCGTGGAAGCACACTCCGGAACGCCGGTGAATTTCGAAGGCACACTTTAATGTCCCAGGACTCTGCCAAATCCAAAGCCTTCGCCGTCTTTTTTGCAGGGCTTTTACCAGTCATCGCCTTCACCGTTATCGAGGAATACTACGGCACCATCGCGGGTCTTGTCGCCGGCATGGTGTTTGGTGTTGGCGAAATCTGCTTTGAACTTTACAAGCACAAGAAAGTGCAAAAAATCACCTGGATTGGCAATGGCTTGCTTTTGGTTCTGGGTGGCGTCTCTTTGCTTTCTGACGAGGGCATCTGGTTTAAACTTCAGCCAGCCCTCATGGAAGCCGTGTTTGCGGTGGCCTTGTGGATTTCAGTTATAATGAAGAAACCACTGATCGTCGTACTGGCCGAGCAGCAAGGTCAAAAACTTCCAGATTTCATGAAATCCCGAATGAGCGGAATGACTTTTAGAATGGGGATCTTCTTTGCGATCCACACAGGTCTTGCCGTTTGGGCGGCCTTTTACTGGAGCACAAGTGCGTGGGCCTTGCTAAAAGGTGTCGGCCTTACGGTAAGTTTGATCGTCTATATGCTGGCTGAAATTTTCTATATCCGGAGGGCTGCGATGAGATCGCTGACGCCTGAACAGATCCTTGAGCAGATAGAAAAAACTAAAACACCTTCCCCGTAAGACCGAGTTTCCTTTTCAGGTCCCGGCTGTAACGAAGGTGTCGTGGTTTCGCCTCACCACTTTGGGCGCATTCAATCTGGCGCTCCACCATTTTTTCAAACACATACAGAAGATCATCGTGACGGCGGGAATTCACGTCAAAACCCACAACGTCGCCGGCCAGTTCAATTGTCTGATGAATCGCCTCAATGGTGGAATAGCAAAAATCCTTGGGCTGCTTGCGCACTCTGAAGTTAGAGGGCTTATCCGGAGAAAAACAAATTCTGGGGATCGCCTGCAGATTCAAACTTTGGCGAATGGTTTTCACCGCCGTAGCCCAGGTTCCATCAATTACAAACAAGGTCAATCGCTTGCCCTCAGGTACAAGAGTGGCTTTTTCCTGAGGTTCCATTTCACTTAAATTTGCGGAGTTTTTTCCCGGGTACAGCATCATGCAGTGGCGAGTGGGGTCCTGTAAAAGCTGATTCACCAGCAAATTATCAGAATAGTCCTGCCCGCGGATTAAATAGGAATTCTTTAAAACCAAATGTGACATGCGTCCCGTGGCGATTCTGCGACGAAGCTCGATCGGATGAATCAGGATGACCACATCCATTCCCGGATCAAACTTCTTAACATGTTCACAGTAACAGCTGAATTTGGGCTGTACACAATCATCACAAAGCTCCCGATATACAGGGGCTTCTGACTTTAGCTTTTCTTTTTTCGCCAAGTAAGACTGAACATCCATGAATCTAGTTGCCAGTGAACTCTGGGGATTTTTTATCCTTTATCGCTCTAAGTGCGACAAAGTGATCCTGAGTTCTTTGCGTGATTCCCTGATAAGCCGCAGCCTGCTCCAGGACGGCATTTGCATCCTGAAGATACGCGGACTTCATCAGTTTTTTAGTCATTTGCACCGCAACCGGAGCATTGGCAGAGATTTTCTCAGCGATCTTCTCAGTTTCCGCCAACAAATCACCACTCGCGTAGTAATTCACAAGGCCCCATTTAAAGGCCTCTTCACCAGAAACCAAATCGCCGGTCAGGGACATTTGCATCGCTTTGGAATAACCGATCACTCTTTGCAAAAAGAAGCTGCCACCATCTCCGGGAACCAAACCCAGTTTTACAAAGGTCTCGCCAAATTTTGATTTTTCAGAGCCCACACGCAGATCACACATCATCGCCAGATCACAGCCCGCCCCAATGGCGGCGCCGTTCACCATGGCAATCATGGGAGTTGAAAGCTCTTCAATGCATTTGGGAATCTGCTGAATACCGTAGATATAACGCATACGAAGTTCGTTGGAATCACCGGCAAACATTCCGGTTTTGTATTCCATGGCTTTTACATCGCCACCGGCACAAAAGTTCGCACCCTCGCCCGTCAGAACTATCACGCGAACTTCGCTATCAAAGTCCGCAAAACGCAAAACCCGAGTCAAAGAGTCCACCATCTCATAGGTGATGGCATTGCTTTGCTCGGGATTATCCAAAGTGACCCACAGTTGATGCTTCTTTAAAGAGACTTTCAAATGCGGGAAACTTTGCGAATAAAATGACATGTAACTGGATCCTATTTCTTAGGGATAAGGCCCTCACGCTTCGTGAGAACTTTCTTAAGCCAAACACCGAAGCTGTCTTCAGGTCCTGGCAAACGCTCAGGAACCATTTGGCCACGAGACTTCAGGGTATTGCAAAGACTTTTCACGCTGGCATTGGAATCCACTTCTTTAAACTGAACACCATAGCCGGAGCCCGTTTTATTCTTAAATACCACTGTGCCCAACGCTTTATAATTTTGACCTTCAAACAGCCATTCCAAATTCACGCTTTGATCTTCGAAAAGATTCAAACCCGTGTTGATGAACACCCCACCTTTGGAGATATTGCTGATCTCGCCTTCGGAGCCATTCACATTCACCGCATTTTTAAAGACAAAGCGCGGAGCTGCTTCCCACCAACGCATGCGTGGATCAAAGTAAACCTGACGAACTGCCGGCACAACAAAGTAAGCCACCGCCAACAGATCCACCAACAGGACAACAATCAAATAGAAGAAATTCAACCACGTCATGTTCGCCATAAAGGCCATTACGTTGGTGACGAAAATTATCGCCAAACACGCCAGATATGCCCAATAAGACCAACGCTTACACAGGTAAATAAAGATCCCTGCCATGACCGGCAAACATACATAGATAAGCATGAATGCTGGCGGCAGAATCTTTGTCCAAAAATACCATTGTGCTTCGAAGGTGCGCCCTGCCCGGATGGCATTGAAGATAAAACTTCCTAGAGGTGCGATGATATGTAGAAGTGCAAGAACGATAATGGCCCAAGGTTTTCTTTTCATATGACACTAATTATTAAGAAATATTTGGGCGGACACAACAAAAAAGAAAAGGGCTCCGATTTGGAGCCCTTCCTTGAGTTCAAACTCTTATGTTCCAATTACTTTTGGCAGAATGGAAGATCAGGTTTGATTTGGCAGATGATATCGCACATTGATTGATCACCAATTGGGCAAGAACCATCACCTGGGTCACCCGGATTTCCTGGGTTACCTGGATTGCCTGGATTTTGAGAGGCTTTTTTACCTACATTGATATCCAATGTAGAAGCCGTTTTACCTTCAGCATCTGTTACAGAGATCGCTGTTGTACCGTTAGCTACAGCAGTGATAACACCCGCATCAGAAACAGAAGCTACAGAAGCGTTGGAGCTTGTGTACTTGAATGGAGCTTTACCGTTCAGAATAGCCAGGTTCAGTGTTTCATTGCTGCTCAAAGTAGCTGCAGCTGGAACAACGACCATTTTCTTACCCAAAACAGCATCTACAGCGTTGAAAGCATCAACACGGCAGTTACAAGCAGTTTGGATGGAAACTTTAGCACCTGTCGTTTGCAAGATCGCGCGGATCTGAGCACCCGTCAAAGAAGGATCCTGAGATTTCAACAAAGCGACGATACCAGAAACAAGCGGAGTCGCCATTGAAGTACCAGACAAATTGCCATATTTATTTTTTGGCAAAGTGGACATGATTTCTTCACCTGGAGCTGCTACGTGAACAGTTGCTGTACCGTAGTTAGACCAAGATGGTTTTGCATCAGACGGACCAGACGCAGCCACTGTGATTGAATTCGGGAAACCGTTGTTTGCCGGATACACTTCAGTGCTGTCGTTGTTTTTCCCATCGTTTGCCGCTGCAGATACAAAGATAACGCCTTTGTCGTCAGCACGTTTGATAGCCTCTACAAGTGGCATTGCTTGGTTTCTTGGAATAGTTGCACCCCAAGAAGCAGAGATCACTTGCGCGCCTTTTTCGATAGCATAATCGATAGATTTGATAGCGTCGTTCAGGTCACCAGAACCGTTTTCGCCCAAGAAGCGAAGTGGCATCATGGAAACATTTGGAGCGATACCAACGATACCACCATCAACCAAACCAGTCGCACCAATCACACCCGCACAGTGAGTACCGTGACCTGGGTTTTGGTAAGACGTTTTGTCCATTGGATCGTTGTTTTTGTCTTTAAAGTTGTAGCCTGGAACCATATTTGGCGACAGAGCTTGGTGAGTGTAATCAACACCAGTATCGATAACAGCGACGATAATGCCTTTGTTACCTTTGTTGCCAGCACGTTGCCATGCTTTTTCGGCATTCACTTTACCCATTGCCCATTGCTCCTTCAAAGCAGCTGTGTCAACAGAGTGAGTGAAAGCTTTCATTCTTGCGTTCGGTACTACGTACTCAACGCCTGGTTGCGACAATAGCGTCGCCAAAACTTCAGCTTCTTGTTGTTTTCTGATGTCAACTTTCACAAGGCTTGCAGTTTCGTTGTGATCCATCACATTCAAAGCTGATACCTTTACTAAGGACATTGAATTCAATAGGTTTAGAGCGCCCGTGTTGTTGTACTTGACCAAGTATTCCCCTGCGAATGCTTGAGATCCAACCAACATTGCACCCATTAATAATGCACGTTTCATTTTTCCCTCCGTGGTTAACGAAAATCATATTCGGATTTTTTACGAACACCATACTTTTTTTAAACTACAGCTTATTTTCATGACACGCGTGATCGAAAGTTGAACCGCAGAGTGAAGCTTACAAGAATATTGCGGGCTGATTATCAACACTGAAACTCGAAGGACTCCCATGGATTTTATGCACGCGATTATTTTAGGAATTGTAGAGGGAATCACGGAGTTTTTGCCGATCTCATCTACCGGTCACATGATCATTGCCAGCTCCATGATGGGAATCGAAGACAGTGCTTTCACAAAAGCCTTTGAAGTTATCATCCAATTCGGCGCCATCATGTCTGTTCTGGTATTGTACTGGAAACGCTTTTTGCCAAACTGGAGCTTTTATAAAAAACTGTTCGTGGCGTTTCTGCCAACCGCCATTATTGGCTTCTTGGCAAAAGATTTGGTCGAACACCTGCTGGGCAGCGTTCAAGTCGTTGCATGGTCTTTGATTGCCGGAGGTATCATCCTGGTGTGGTCCGACAAATACTTTGCGCATTTGACCTCTATGGGTCGAACCACGAATGACCTTAATTATAAGGACTCCGCGAAACTGGGACTTTATCAAGCCATTGCCATGATCCCCGGGGTTTCCCGTTCGGGTGCAACCATCATGGGTGGTTTGACTTTGGGAATGAATAAAAAGGAAGCCGCGGAGTTTTCATTTTTTTTGGCGGTGCCAACCATGGCGGCGGCAACTCTCTATAAGCTTTTGAAAATTTATAAGACCATTGAACCCCAACAGATCAATTTGCTTCTGGTCGGCATGGTGGTTTCATTTATCGTGGCGATGATTGCAATCAAGTTCTTTATCGGCGTCGTCAGCCGTTATGGCTTCCGCGGTTTTGGTTATTATCGTATTGTTTTGGGTATTATCATCCTGGCTCTGATCTACACCGGTCATGACCTCCACATGAACTAATTGGCAAGGATTTATCATGGAAAAGTTTTTATTCGAAGAATTGCAGTTGTTCTCGCTTGAAGTGGCGATGTTTCTTAAAAAAACCTACATCATCATGCCCACATGGAAATGGGTGATCCTGACTTTGGGCATTTGCCTGGCATTCGTTATCCGTCCGGGCCTGCAATGGCTGTTGAAACTGCTTAAAGAGCACAACCCCATTGCAAAAAGATACGCAAAGAGTTTTTCCAATTACCTCTTCCGCTTTGAAATCGAGCGCCCCCTGGCCTGGATTCTGATCATCCTGCTGCTGTTCGCGCTGGATGATGCTCTTGAGCTTACCGGCAAGTTCGTGACTTACTATGAATACCTTCTGAAGGGCTTCATGGGCTTTCATATCATTCGCATCGTCTATTATATGGTCGATGCCATGGGTTATGTCTTTGCAGACATTGCTGCTAAAACTGAAAGCAAGATGGACGACAATCTGGTTCCCTTTGCCACCAAGGCAATTAAATTCCTGGTTGTTATTCTGGGCTTCCTGATGATCCTGCAAAGCTTTGGCCTGAACGTCATGTCTTTAATGGCCGGCTTGGGGCTTGGGGGTTTGGCCTTGGCCTTGGCGGCTCAAGACACTGCCGCAAATTTGTTTGGTTCGATCACGATTCTTTTCGACACTCCATTTCAGGTGGGCGACTGGGTGAAAGTGAAAGACATGGAAGGCACCGTGGAGGAAGTCGGTTTCCGCTCCACACGCATCCGCACTTTCTATAACTCGGTCATCACCGTACCTAACGCCATGATGGCCAAAGAAACCATCGACAACATGGGAGTGCGCCCTTTCCGTCGCGTTCGTCAAATTATCGGCATCGCCTACGAAACGCCGCCGGAAAAAATCAAAGAATTCTGTGACCGCGTTCGTTATTGCATTAAACAGGATAACACCGTCAATCCAGAAACAGTCGTTGTGAACTTCAACGGCTATGCTGATTCTCAGTTGAATATTCTGGTCCAATTCCACTTGCAGGTGTTCACCGGCCCTGAGGAAATGACACAACAACAGTTCATCTTTATTGAGATTCTAAAGATTGCAAAAGAGTTGGGTGTCGAGTTCGCGTACCCTACACAAACCGTCTACTATCGCGGTGGCGGAGCTGAGACTCAGCAAGCCTAGCAAAATGCACTTTTGCGACAGAAGCTTTATTCCGATAAAGCTTCTGTGAAGAACTTCCGCTTATTTCTTTTTCTCATTTTGATACAGACACCGGCTCTTGCCACACCGGTGTACAAAGTCACGTGCGAAAATCCCGGGGCCTGCCCTGAATCGGTGGTGGGTTTGAACTATGATGGAAAATCAGTCTGCACCGGTGTTTTGGTCGCTGACGATATCGTCGCCACCAACCTGCACTGTATCCCTGAAGACATTCGCCAAAATGAAACCTCTTGCAAGGGACGCATCACCGTCACTTTCCCCGCCTCCCGATCACGCGACGAAGAGTACGGTGACTGCGAGCAAATCAAATGGATCTCCCCGGCACTGAAGGACACGGCGCTTACTCCGGATTGGGCTTTCTTTAAGCTTTCCAAAAAAGCCCCTCGCCTTTCAGCGCCGATCAATACATCTGGCATCTCTGATGGCGAAGTTTTGACGGTGTACAAAATCGATCCGACGGACAAGGGTGCTGGTGTACTGCGCAAGGTTTCCTGCCCGGCCGTTCAGAACTCTTTGGCGAATCCCTTCTTTACCGGCGTCAAAAGTCCGATCATCGCCATGGTTCCTTGTGAAACCATGAAGGGTAACTCGGGCTCTCCACTGATGACTCCAAACCTTGAAGTCAAAGGACTGCTTAACTCCATGGGCACGGCGGCGGATGTGAATCTTAAAAAAGCGCCGTTTTATCACGTCAGTTTTGGATCCAACTTTGCCTGCATCAATATTCCTGGCATTGCCACAGCAGCATCCCCTCACCCGGATTGCGGCAAAGCCAACGTCTCCAGCGATATTCGTGAAGCTTCCGCCAACTTAATCAGCCGCTTCACGGATCCTTTGATGAAGTCCTTCAATGCCGACGTGAACACCGAACTCGATAAGCTGCATGCACAAAGCAAGTTTGTGATTCTGTGGGATGTGGATCAAAAAAATCGCCCCTTTGACGGAGTGCAAACCAAAGTCAGTGAGGTCAGCTTTAAACCCGAGTGCATCAACTTTAAAAAAGACAAAATGCGCACCCAACAAGGGCGCCTGCAAAATGGCACGATTACCTATAATCTTGAATATCTGGAATGGGGCATGGAAATTCACCTGGATAACGGGGGCCGACCGCGAGCGGATTTGGTTTCTAAAAAAGCTCAATCCACCCTGCAGTTCAGCCCGGCCCAATTGACCTCGGGACAACCTGTGGCATTTAAGCACGGAAATCAGTCCTACACTTTGAAATTTTGCGAAGACATCCGTAAAAAATAAAACTAAGCTTCAGGGCATGCCAAACAAGTTTGCCCTGACTTTGTCCACAATCCTGTTCATTGCGCTTCCGTCTTTTGCGCAAACCGAAAGCACGGTATCCATCACGACCGGCGGTTACTTTCGTTGGTCTGAAGAGTGGTTTACAAACCCCAATTTTGGCCGGGGCACCAATGAGTCTCAAGGATACTTTCTGCAACGATATTTGGCTCACGTTGAAGTCAAAGACACGGAAACCAATATCCGTGGATATCTGCAGGCTAAATACTCTGAAATTGCAAACAAGTTTGGAAATTTAAACTCCACCGACCGCGATGATGGCGACATTCATCAGGCTTTTTTTGAAAACAAGTACCTGCGCGCAGGAAGACAGGAAATCCCCGTGGGCTCCACTCTATTGGTGGGAGTGCGGGAAGGCCCCAATTCCCGCTTAAGCTTTGATGCCATTAAAGGATTTTTGCCTGGTAGCAAAAACTCTGAGATATTTCTGGGCCATCCCGTGGAAATCACACCGAGCTTTGTCGACAACCGTCCCGCTGATACGCTCTTGGGTTATGTCTATTTCAATTCAGTTCTTAAAGCAGATCCATCGAGCGCGGATTTTTACCTGATGTATTACGATGACTTCACCTCTCTGCTGTATACACTGGGAACTCGCTGGGTCTACAAAACCGAATTCATCTCGATTGATACAGACTTCCTGCTGCAAAGCGGACGCTATGAAGATGAGCTCAACGTGTGGGCATATGGCTTAGCATCCAGGGTAAAAATGCCCGTGCTGAATTCGTTCGATGCAACGTTATTGCTCAGCTATTTTTCCGGCGATAAAGATCCCAACGACTCCGAGTACAACACTTTCAATGCCCTTTTCCCGCGCGGCCAATACTACGGATGGTCCGGTGAAATCGGCCATCCCAATGTGATCGCACTTGTTCCCGCGATCACATGGCATATTTCTGACGCCCTCTCTTGGACAAATAATTTCGCTTTTTACTGGCGCGAAAATACTCATGACGGCGTTTATCGTGGAAGCGGCAGTCTTTTGCGAACTGCAACGAACGAAGAACGCTTTACTGCGACGCAGGTGAATTCATCGGCGGAATGGAAACTTAATAAATTGTTTTCGATCTACTACGAGTATTCCTACACTGCCGCCGGAGCCTTTATTAAAGAGTCCACGAACTCCGACGACAGCCAGTACTTTGCGCTAAGAACGGCTTTGCGTTACTAGTAAATATCCGCCAGTTTTGACGCCGCATCCATGAACTTCACGTTGCCCGTGGAGATATCATACATCGCGCCCACAATGCGAACCTTTCCTTGTTCCTCAAGCTTGCGGATGATTTCACTGTTCTTGCGAATGCGGGCCACTGTTTGTTTCACATTTTCTTCAGAAACCAAATCCACGTGGTCATAAGATTCGGGATTGAAACCCGTTGTTGAATTTTTAACTTGTCGAACAGCCGGTTGGATTTTATCAAGCAAGGCCGTCAAATGCCCCAGCTTCACATTGTTGCAGGCACCTTTAATAGCACCACATTTGGTGTGGCCCATGACTACGACCAGTTTTGCTCCCATGGCTGCAGTCCCAAATTCCATGCTGCCCAGGATATCGTTGTTTTCAATATTACCGGCTACACGAGCCACAAACAGCTCCCCGATTCCCTGATCGAAAACCACCTCAACAGGGATACGTGAATCCAGACAGCTTAGAATAACCGCATAAGGCTTCTGTCCATCTTTGGTTTTATCAATCTGGTGGCGATAGTCGTGGTTTCTTAAGTTGCCGGCAACGAAGCGCATGTTGCCGTCTTTGAGTGCCTGCAATTCCTGTTCGGGAGTTTCCGGCGCCATGCTTTTGGAAACTTGTTTCTTGGATGATTCCTTAGCTATAGCATTGCTTGTGTATGCATTGAATGCGAGCGTCACCGCTAAAGTCAAAACCACTGCCTTAACCATAACTCCTCTTTCTGTTGGGATTTACCTCACAGTCTAAAGATGGAGCTGCGGTTCACATAGTGGTCTTGATAAAGATCATGACCGTGCGCCTTTACATACGCTTGGGTGCGGTTTTGTCGTCCACGGAATAGATGGTCGTATTATTTCCGGAATCAATTCGCATCACCTCTGCACATGGACTTTGGCGGGCAATTCCTGACATGTGCTGCGGAGCCTTTTTCAGCGAAACAGTTTCTGTCTTACAAGAGACGGTCTCGGCATATTTCTTACAGAAATCCGCGAACTTCTTTTTGAATTCCGGGTATTCCTTGGCCATAAATTTGGCTACAACTTCCCTGCGCTCGGGTTCTGAAACTTTTTGAAAACACTTGTACCCTTGCGCATGCGCCATAGAACCTGCAACAATCAAAACAACGAAAATCTTTTTGTTCATGCACACCTCCTTTTAAAAGAATCTACACCGCAAACTTGCAAGTTGCCACTGGATCTTGCCGACGGCCAGAGAGTTTCGCAGTCTGATTTAAAAACACCAGGGGTACATTATGGAAATGGATCTGGCCAAAGCAGACAATGAGATCATCAACAACAAAGCTTACGATCTTCTGGCAGAGCGCTGGTACGAAGCGCAGGACGATCCAATTGCATTGCTTAGAAATCAACACAAACTGGAAATGCCGTGGATACTGCAAACCATCGAACGTTTTATTGGCAGAAAATCCGCCAAAATTCTTGATATGGGTTGCGGCGGAGGATTTCTATCCAACGACCTGGCCGCAGCCGGGCATCATGTCTCCGGAATTGACCTGTCGGACTCAAGCTTGAAGGTTGCCGAAAGCCGTGACCACACTCACTCCGTGCACTATCAAATCGGCGACGTGTATCAGGTTCCATTTCCGGATAGCAGTTTCGATGTCGCCTGCGCGATGGATCTGCTGGAACATGTTTCCGAGCCACAAAAAGTACTGGCAGAAGCCTCCCGAGTTTTAAAACCCGGTGGTTTGTTTTTCTTTAACACGTTCAATAAGAACCAACTGGCCAATCTGGTGGTGATTAAATCCATGGAGTGGTTCGTAAAGAACACTCCCGATGACTACCATGTGTATTCATTATTTATAAAGCCCAACGATCTGACCAAATGGATGAAAGAAACGGGATTGCACGACGTCGAGATTCGCGGCATTCGCCCGGTATTCATGCAAAAAGGAATCTGGAGCCTGATCCGCACCGGCGAGGTGCCCAGGGATTTCAAATTCACTTTTTCAAAGTCACCAATGATTGCGTACACAGGATACGCCATGAAGATGAAATAAAAAAACCCGGCGATGAGCCGGGTTTTTTAGTTTTGATTTCGCTTAAATTACTTTTTCTTTTTCTTTGCTGGAGCCGCAGCTGGGGCAGAAAGATCCACACCTTGGCTGCCTGCTCTGATTTTTGCAGCTTCCAGCTGAGCTTCAGCAGCTTCAGCCTGGGCTTTTGCAGTTTCCGCGCGGATTTTAGCGTCTTCCGCTTTGTTCTTTGCTTCTTCTACGCGGTCTTGAACTTGTTCCAACTCTGCTTTGGCTTTTTCAGCACTTGCTTTGTATTTTTCAAGTTCAGCATCAGCGTGTTTAGCAGCCGCTTCGTTGTCCTCGATGGACTTTCTTGCACGAGCCAGCTCTTGAGAGGATTTTGCTTCCTCTTGACGGTACTTCATACGGTTGCTTTCAAGCTCTTGTTTCGCTTTTGCCGCCGTTTGAGTCACCTTCGCTTCATCTTTTTTGATGTCGTTCAATTTTTTGCGCTCATCTTCAACCTGAGAGCTCAATTTTTTCGTCTCTTCAGTTGCAGACTTTAGCTCTGATTCAGTTTTATCAATCATAGCTTTAGCTTGCTCTTCTTGCGCTTTCAAACGAGTCATCTCGGCTTCTGCTTTTGCTTTTTCAGCATCTGCGCGAGCGATTTCTGATTTTGCTTTAGCATCGCGAGCTTTGGACTCAGCTACTGCTTTTTCAACCAGCAATTTTGTTTTTGAAAGATTTTGGTTTGCTTTCGCAGATTCCAACTTAGCAACTTCGGCTTCTTTGGAAGCTTTTTGCCCCGCTTCCGTAGCAGCTAGAGCCTGCTTTTCCATGTCTTTCGCTTGAGACATCATATCAGAGGCTTTTTTCTCCTCTGTTTTTTTCAGTTCCATCGCGTCGTCACGGGATTTTTTTGCTTTTTCAATTTGATTGGCAGCTGTTTTACTGCGCGCTGTTGCTTCAGCCTGGTCTTTTTCAGCTTTCTTTTGGTCACGATCAAAACCAGCAGCTTCCGCTTTAAACTTAGCTACGTCGCGCTCTGCTGTCGCCTGATCTCTTTTCGCTTCAGCTTCTGCTGAGCGAGCCTTATTAATAGCTGACTGAGCTTCAGTACGAGCTTTTTCGCGAGTCTTGCGCTCTTCCTCTGCACGGCGTTTCGCTTCGGCAGCCTCAGCTTTTGCACCTTCTGCATCCGCAATAGCTTCTTCCGCTTCAATTTGTTTGTCTTGTGCCAGTGCTCTTGTCGCTGTCGATGTCATCAAAGCTGCAACAAGCAGAATACCCAAAGTTTTGAAATGCATGAATGTCTCCTTAAGCTGTTAGCAGGCAATAGGATATATGCATTTTGGGTAAAAAAAAAGCGACCAGGATTGGGGGGGGAGGATCCTGGCCGCAAGGGGGGGTTGCTTTAGTACTAAAGCAATCGCGGTGCCAGACCAAGATTATGTTCAGGTCCAATTAAATGGAGCCCGACACTAAACCTCTGTCGAGAAATTATACGGAAAACGCCAATTGTCGGCCCTCCCATGGCGACTGGACTCGACAGAATTTATTCAAGAAATTCTACTTATAGTAATGACCTCTATCAGATTGAAACAGATTTTGTGTTCCCTATTGGTTGGAGCCTGGGCATCCCCTGCTTTTGCTACATTCCATATCGTATTGGACCCCGGCCACGGTGGAACAGACAAGGGAGCTGTCTATAACTCAATCAAAGAGGCCGACCTTGTTTTGACTGTGGCTCGCAAACTAAAAACTCTGCTCAGCGAAGACCCTCATTTTGTAGTCACCATGACCCGCGATAATGATCGCGCAATCTCCCTGCCTGACCGGGTAAAAATGGCGGAAAAAGCTGACGCCGACTTATATGTAAGCTTGCACGCCAATGCAGCTCTGGATCAGCGTGCCCGTGGTGTGGAATTCTTCTTTCAAAACAACCTGCCGGCTGATGAAGATGCTTTGTTTCTGGCCAACCAAGAAAATCAGGCACTCGCCAATGCCCGCGACCTTCACAACCTTTCGGGTGGCGACGAGCTTTCCAAAAAAGGCGACATCGCCGCAATCGTCGAGGACCTGCGCCGACAAAATCGCATGAACTCCAGCCTGCGTTTGACCAAAGCTTTAACGACCATTTGGGAAAACGATGAAAATGCGATGCAGGCGACGATCAAGCAGGCCCCATTTTATGTGATCTCAAAAACCTCGATGCCGGCTGTATTAATTGAGATTGGCTTTATTTCCAATCCCCGCGAAGCGCAACGCCTCCAACGCAAAGACTATCAAAAAGATCTGGCCGAAAAAATCTATAACGCTCTCGTTTCATACAAAGAAAAGATGGACAACTCCTCTGCCAAGAATCTAGATTGAGGACTCTTTCATCCCCCACATTTTCAAGGAGTCCCCATGCGCAGCGACGGCCGATTATTCGATCAACTTAGACAAATCAAAATCACACCAAATGTTGCTGAATACGCGGAAGGCTCTGCAATGGTAGAGTTTGGAAAAACCAAAGTTCTTTGCACAGCCAGCTACGAATCCAAGGCTCCACAATGGTTGGCAGGTACTGGTGCTGGTTGGGTGACTGCAGAGTACGGCATGCTTCCACGCTCCACTCACACTCGTATCAAACGCGATAAAGCGGCTAACAGCGGACGCACTCAAGAAATCTCCCGCTTGATCGGTCGTTCCCTGCGTGCGGCTGTGGACTTGAAACTTATGGGCGAAAAACAAATCACAATCGATTGTGATGTTTTGAATGCCGATGGCGGCACACGCACTGCTGCCGTAACCGGTGGCTACGTGGCTTTGGCTCTGGCACTAAAAAAACTGGCGGCAGTCAGTGAAATCAAAGCCAATCCTTTGATCAATTACGTTGCCGCGATCAGCGTGGGTCTTCACAATGACAATATTTTGCTGGATTTGAATTATGACGAAGACAGTGCGATCGGCACTGACATGAACTTTGTCATGACTGACAAAGGCACTTTCGTTGAAGTGCAAGGCACGGCAGAGCACGTTCCATTCAATCGTCAGCAGTTGAACAAGATGATGGATGTGGCTGAAAAAGGCTGTCGTGAATTATTCATTCACCAAGCCGCTATCATTGGTGAAACTTACCGCCTGGCTGGCGTTTAATTCAAAGGAGACTGCAACATGGAACTTTGGATTGCGACCGGCAATAAAGGCAAACTTTCTGAATTTCGCGTACTTCTAAACGAAGTCGTAGATCTGCAATTGCACCACCAAGGTGAAATCGCCTCCTTCACTCCCCGCCCAGAAGATGGCAAAACGTTTTTGGACAATGCCCGTATCAAGGCTAAAACTTTGCGCGCAGTTAAAAATAATGCGTGGGTTTTGGGAGAAGATGCAGGACTTGAAGTGGAAGGTTTAAACAACCTTCCGGGAATCCATTCTGCACGCTATGCAGGTCCCAAGGCTTCAGACAGCGAAAACGTGGCGAAGCTTTTGAAAATGATCACTCTAAAACCCATGGCCAACAAGAACGCCCGTTTCGTTTGCACGACAGTTGTTTATACTCCGACTGGCGAAGAATGGATTTTCACTGGCGAGCTTAAAGGCACGATCACCAGCAAACCCGCAGGACTGCATGGCTTCGGTTATGATCCTGTTTTTGTTCCTGAAGGCCAGACGCAAACACTTGCAGAACTTGGCAGCGGCTATAAGGCTCAAAACTCGCACCGTGCCCAGGCAATTAAACAATTTCTTCAGAAGTACAACTCGACGTTATAAACCCAAGGAGTGGCAGGATGCGCTTTTTGATTTTCTGTTTGTCAGTTTTATCTTTAAGCTCTGCTACTCAGGCGCAATCAATGAAAGCCTTCACCAAATTTGGCGAAGGTTTTACCACTAAAAAAGACTCTGAAATCGTGGTTGAAAACATGCCGCGTGTGATGTCCCAAGATACGCTGGGCCTGTGCTACTCTTTTGCAGCCACCGCAGTGATGCAGGCCAATAACTGCCGAATAATGAAACAGGACTGCAAATCCCTTCCGGAATCAGAGATGTTTTCCCCATTGGATGTGGCCCGTTTTGGTCAAGATCCAGATGGAGAGACCGAATATGAATCCAGTTACAGAGGAATCAACGATGGCGGCCCCGGAGCTTTTACCCTGCAAATTGCTGCGAATTTTATCGGAAATTCCGCATCAGAAGCGTGTATGTCCCTGGATAAACTTTTAGGAAAAATGGACGGGGCGAAATTCGGTACAGAAACGCAAGCCGAAGCCTTTGAAAGCCTTAAGACCCTGTACAAGAAATCAAAAAAAATCGAAGCCAGTTGCGAGAAATGCAAAGCTGATTTTATCGAGGAAGCAAAAAAATCCATCGACCAGGATTTCTGCGTTAAAAAAGATCAAGTGGCCCTTCTGAAAGCGTTTAATGAAGAGACGTACGAAAAATTCTTTGACCGATTGGTCACCCCTTCCGAGTGTGCCCGCGCCAAGAATCGCGCCTATTTTGAAGGAAAAGACTCCACTGAAATCAAACTCTTTCCAGAGGAAAAAAAGGACCTTAACTACAAATCAGTAATGAAAAAGTTAAAGTCCACATTAGAAAAAAAGCTGCCCGTGTTGCTTCAAAACATCTGCCTTGATGAAAAGAAACCCAAGAAACAAGACGACTGCCAGAATAAGCACGCAACGGTGATTTCAGGATATGCACGGAAATGTGACGGGGCCGGCAACTGCTACGATGCCGTCAAAATTCACAATAGCTGGGGAGAAGCGTGGCAGAAAGCCTATAATGGCGGCTGGGTTGCCGCAGATGAGCTTTTCAAACATATCTACATTGAGAAAGAAACTTTGTCCTGGCTTGAAGACATACCAAAATAAAAAAGCCGATCCCAGGATCGGCTTTAAACAAAACGCTCTAAAATTTTCCAACACGTGCATCCGTTACGTTCAAACTTAAAAGCAAATTAATATACTCCCGGCGTCGCCACGCAACGGAACCCCACGTTCCCTATGCTGACGCCCCAAGAGGCAGGTGCCTGCGTTTCATTCGCAGTGATATCACCAATATTAGCCGCGAAGATTCCCGTCACCCCAGGCGTCGTGATACAGGAAGCTCCCCCGCGAATCACTTTCCCCGAACTGCCACCGAATAGATTACCCAGATAAACATCATTTGCCGGAACGCTGGCCATGCCGGTGAAATCCAAAAGGGCTTTTGAACCCGGCTTCACGTCCCAGGTGTTGTTGTGATAGCTGCGACCATAGGAGGAAGACAAATCCGGCGAGTACGAGTTACCATAGATTGTGTCACTCACCCACTCCCACACGTTGCCACTGAAATCCCAAACGGTGTTGCCACTCGCAAGCACGAAGGTACGACGCTGACTTCCCGAAGCCGTTCCCGTGCTGTCATAGGGATTGGAGGTATTTGCAATCGCCAAAGGCTCGCCCCAGGAATAGTAACCTGTGAATAGCTGACCGGAAAGTTTTGCTCCGCCGGACCAGTTTTCTGCGCGATTGTAGATTTCCAAAGCAGCGGCATTCCATTCCGCATTCGTTGGCAGTCGATAATTCACACCCAATGCCGCACAGGCCGCAGCAGCCGTCGCTTTATTGGCGATCCATGGCTTACCGGAAGAAGTTGCAGACGCGGAACCGTTGACTTGTTTCATCTCAAACTTCGCAAGACAGTAGGCTGATGTTCCCAATGCAGAGTTCGCCGCGACCATCTCAAAGTTTGCAGGACATCCCACAACCGGCGTTGGCGATGGACTTGGCTCTGGTGATGGCGATGGAGATGGGTTCGGCGTCACCGTTGGAGACGGCGTTACTGTAGGCTCCGGAGATGGCGTTGGTGACGGTGACGGCGTTGGAGTCACCGTTGGTTCCGGCGATGGGGCTACCGTCGGCTCTGGTGATGGCGTCACAGTCGGCGCAGGAGAAGGAGCAGGAGCGACGGTCGGCTCAGGAGAAGGAGTCGCCGTAGGAGCTGGCGAAGGAACCACCGTTGGTTCCGGAGAAGGTGCTACCGTTGGCGCAGGCTCAACTGTCGGAGATGGAGTCACCGTTGGAGATGGCGATGGCGTCGGAATTGGAGCTTGTGTTGAATCCTCCGTTGGAACACTGACTTCGCTTTCTTCGCTCGGTGAACACGAAACAATGAACGTCGTCATCGCCACGCAAAGCAAACCGGTGATCCATGGTCTCATCTTATCCCCTCTCCAAGGTATAACACTGCTCTCTACGACTTATTTTTACCGCTTCTTGACATAATCCAGAGAAAGTTTTGTGTTCCAACACCAAAAGTAGACCAAGGCCCCTATAAAACCGGCTAAAATGCGGCCAAAATACGAGAATATTCCATATTATTTTACCCACCCCTTGTTGGCTTTCATGGAATTCCCAGGAAACGATCCCGCATTGCGGTATCCCCCTCTGAAAACCCAAAAAAGAGTTTCCTAACTTTACTCTGACAAACGCGTTTGCTAGTGTCCTTCAAACGCACGAATACTCCGTCAAAATCGGAGTTCCAACAGACGACTCTGGAGACTTGAGTAATATGAAGGGCCTTAAAGTATTTACCGCTAATTCTAATCCTGAGCTGGCGAAGAAAGTGGCTGCGGCCGCTGGAATCGAACTTGGTTTTTCCGAGGTCAGCACCTTCGCCGATGGCGAAATCCAAGTAGAAATCCACGAAAGTGTTCGCGGGCAGAATGTCTTTGTCATTCAAAGCACCTGTCCCCCAGTGAACCAAAGCTACATGGAGCTTTTCGTGATGCTGGATGCTCTTCGTAGAGCCTCCGCAGCCTCCATCACGGCTGTGATCCCGTATTTCGGGTATGCTCGCCAGGACAGAAAGGTGGCTCCTCGCGCACCTATCTCCGCGAAATTAATGGCAGATTTGATTGTTTCCGCAGGCGCAACCCGTGTGGTTTGCGTGGACCTGCATGCCGCCCAAATCCAAGGCTTCTTCAATATCCCAGTGGATCACTTGTTTGCGATCCCCACCCTGGCAAGAGCTTGGCGTGATGCCCACGGTGTCGGCCCTGACTTTGTTGCGGTGAGTCCTGACGCCGGAGGGGTCGAAAGAACCCGTGCATTCGCCAAACGAATTGAATCCAGCATGGCCATCATCGATAAACGCCGTTCCGCCCCTGGCGAGGCGAAAGCTTTGCACCTGATCGGGGATGTAGCTGGTAAAACTGCCGTCATCGTCGACGATATGATCGATACGGCTGGAACCCTTACACAAGCAGTTGACAGTCTCTATAAGAATGGGGCAAAACGTGTGTTCGCTGTTGCAACGCACCCCGTTTTATCGGGTCCTGCGATCACTCGCCTGAAGGAAAGCCCAATTGAAAAAGTATGGGTCACCGACACCATTCCGTTATCGGAAGCGGCGAAGAACTGCGGAAAAATCGAAGTGGTTTCTGTCGCGCCAGTTTTGGCTGAGGCGATCAAGAGAATCCACGGAAATGACTCCGTCAGCAGCTTATTTGATTAGAACTTAAATGCCCCACCAGGGGCGATTACTAACACAATCCTCTATCGGACTAGAAGGAAGACATTATGAAAAATAGAATCGAACTAAACGTAGAAGCTCGTCAAACTGGTAAAGGTAACAGCCGCGAATTGCGCGTTAACCGCCAAGTTCCTGCAGTTATCTACGGTGCAATCGCTCCAGTAAGCGTAACAGTTGGTGAAAAAGAAATCGTTAAGTACAACGTTCGTGCTTACGAGAATGCTCTTTTCAACTTGAAATCTGGTGTTAAAGAAGCAAACGGTATCGTTGTACTTGTTAAAAAAGTTGACGTTCACCCAGTAACTCGCCGCCCACAACACGTTGATTTCTACGCTCTTGACCTTAAAAAAGCTGTTCGCGTTAACGTTGAAGTACGTCTTGAAGGTAAACCAGTTGGTCTATCTGAAGGCGGTATGTTGAACGTAGTTAACCGTCAAATCGAGATCGAAGTTCTTCCAACTGAGATCCCTGAATTCTTCACAGCTGATATCTCTAACTTGGCAGTAGGCGACGCTCTTCACGCATCTGACGTGAAAATCACTGGCTCTGCTAAATTGATCTCTTCTGGCGACACAACTATCGCGGTTGTTTCTGCTCAAGAAGAAGAAGTTGCTGCTACTCCAGCTGCGGCTCCGGCTGCTGCTGCTGCACCTGCTGCTGCTGCGAAAGCTACTCCAGCTGCTGCAAAACCAGCTGCGAAAAAATAGTTCTAAACTATTACGCACACAAAAAGGCGGCTCCCTCAAAAGGGCTGCCTTTTTTTTTGAATACGGCTTAACGAGGTTTTTATGTCATCTTGGTTGATCGTTGGTTTGGGAAACCCCGGCGGAGAGTACAAACTCACTCGCCACAATATCGGATTCATGGCTGTCGACTATTTCCTTCGCGGCTTGGGGGATCCCCACGTGAAAAATCAATTTAAGGCGGAAGTTTCCCAAGCCACTTGGCAGGGGCACACTCTTTATTTCTGCAAGCCGCAAACCTACATGAATCTGTCTGGCGAGTCCGTGCAGCCTTTGATGGGCTATTATAAAATCCCTCTGGATCACCTGATCGTGATCCATGACGACATCGATCAGCCCTTCAACCAAATGAAGATTCATAAAAACCGCGGGCATGGCGGTCACAATGGAATCAAAAGTATCTCACAATTATTGGGAACTCAGGACTATGCCCGATTGAAGCTGGGTGTTGGTCGCCCCGAGAACCCGAACTTCCCGGTCGCGGACTATGTGCTGGGCAAGTTCTCCAAGGATGAATTCGACAAAATGCCGGACTTCCTGAACAAAGGTATCGACGCTATTGAGAGCATCATTCTGGATGGCATTCAAAAAGCTTCGACAAAATTCAACGGGTAATATACATTTCCCGTGCTATTATTAGGTTTTTAATTAGGAGTTATCATGGCACTTCAGGTCGGTATCGTCGGTCTTCCGAACGTTGGTAAAAGTACGCTTTTCAATGCGTTGACTTCAGCTAAGGCTGAGGCTGCCAACTACCCTTTCTGTACTATCGATCCCAACGTGGGCGTGGTGACAGTTCCAGATCCTCGCATGGATAAAATCACTACTTTCATTAAGCCTCAAAAAGTAATTCCAACAACTATGGAATTCGTGGACATCGCGGGGATTGTTAAAGGTGCCTCGCAAGGTGAAGGTTTGGGAAATCAATTCCTTTCCCACATCCGCGCCACTGATGCGATCGTGCACGTGGTTCGTTGTTTCGACGACCCAAATATCATCCACGTTGCGGGTTCCGTAGATCCACTTCGTGACATCGAAATCATCAACACAGAGTTGATGCTGGCCGATCTTGATTCCGCTGAAAAGCGTGTAAAGTCTCGCGAAAAAACGGCGAAGACTGGCGCTGACAAAAAAATCAAATTGGAATACGAAGTTGCCAAAAAAGCCGTTGAAGCTTTGGGCAAAGGCCTGCCTGCACGTTCTGTTGAGTTGGACGAGCAAGAAGCTTTGATGATGAAAGACATGCACTTCCTGACTGCAAAACCAGTTCTTTACGCGATGAACGTCAACGACGCTGACTTCGCAGCGGGTGGCAATGACTGGACAAGAGCCGTTGAAAAACGTGCTGCTGAAGAAAACAATAAAACGATCCTGATCTGTTCTGCGATGGAAGCCGAAATTGCTTTGTTGCCACCAGAAGATCGCGCTGATTTCTTGGCCGCTCTGGGTTCTGAAGAGCCAGGCTTGAACCGTTTGATCCGCGAGGCTTACACATTGTTGGGCTTACAAACTTACTTCACTGCTGGCGAAAAAGAAGTTCGTGCCTGGACGATCCGTGCAAACACGAAAGCTCCACAGGCTGCGGGCGTGATCCATACGGATTTCGAAAAAGGTTTCATCCGTGCAGAAACTTACCACTGCGAAGACCTGTTCACTTACAAGACTGAACAAGCGGTGAAAGACGCGGGCAAGTACCGTGTTGAAGGTAAAGAGTACGTCGTTAAAGACGGCGACGTTTTGTTCTTCCGTTTCAACGTTTAATTTTGATAGGGGTTCCGCAAGGGACCCTTTGTTTTTTTTCGGACACTTAGATAAATGTTAGTGAGGAATCATGATTCAGAATTTTTTCAGCACGTTGTTAGTTGTTCTTGCTTTGTCCCCGGCTGCATTCGCCGCAAAGATCACTGATGGTGACATTCACAAAGGTGATTACAAGTGGTTCCAGTTCAATTTCATACAATCCATAGACAATAAGATCCCGTTCGAGATGCAGAACGATACTTATTTTGAATTGGAATTCGGTGGTCGTTCGGGAATTCTGGATCTCTACGGCTTCCTCGATGTCTTTGATAGTTTCGATTCTTCAAAAAGTGACCGCCATGACGGCGATAATTTCTTCTTCAAATTCGGTCCGCGCTTATCCCTGGACTACATGACAGGTCACGACCTGACAGCAGGCCCGATTCAAGAGTGGTTTATTTCCACACTTTTCTACATCGGCGATCGCGATTTATTTGAACAGTACATTGGCTTAGGAACCGACATTCAAGTTCCATGGTTGGGCAAACTGGGTGCGAACCTGATGGCCCGCCACGTGCGCGAAAACTTTGATGCCGACGACGAAGGCGAATGGAATGGTTATATCCTAACAACAAACTGGTTCAAGCCACTTGTGGAATTCGAAAACAAATCATTCATCACATGGCAGGGCTACCTAGACTACAAATTCGGCGCCAACAAAATCGCCGACGACGTAGACCGCACATCATGGTCCCTGGAATGGTTCAACGGTTTCTACTGGCACACCAAACGGTACTCAGTCGGCTACGGTCCGAAATACTACCAAAACATGGCGCTCTTTAAATCCGGCGGATTTGCTGGTGAAACATCGGGCTTCGGACACTATCTCGCAGCAACCTACAAGTTCTAAAAAAACCAAACCGACCCTCTCGCCATCTCAACCAAGATAGCCCCCACACTCACCACCCCACTCCAAAAGGCGCCAGGCGCCTTTTGGACATTCGATGTTCTTACTGCCTTTTATTGGCAGCGTCTGACCAATTGATTACACCCTAAAACGCAAACTTGCACCGTCATCAGTCCCGAGGCAACAAATCATACTGTCATGGTGACTGGATTAAAAAAAGGAACTCATCAGTATGCAATTAGTTCGCAGCACGAATACTTCAAAATTCCGTCTGGAATGATTTATATCACTTTTGGTCTGACGGACAAATTCGGGAAGCGACTGCCTGTCGATCCAAAAGTTAAAATTAGCAATATTGAATACACATTGCCGGTCATGGCCGACTAGAATCTATTAGACGCGGGCTTTGCGCTCGCGGGCGAAGTCGATCAGAATGTGGAAGCTCCACACTGTCAGGAATAAAATCAAACTTGGAAATAAAATCAAATGCGGGAAACTCGACAGAGTTTTCCAGCCCTCAGAGACCAGGATGCCCCAGCTGGTATAGGGCGGATGCACGCCGATGCCGATGAAGCTCATGAAGCTTTCATAAAGGATGTTGGTTGGGATTTGCATCGCGACCAGCACCAATAATGAACTGATGATGTTCGGCAAAATATGACGAGCGATGATGTGCGGGCTGTTGCCGCCGATGGAAATCGCCGCTTCCACAAAAGGTTTGCGTTTGGTTTCAATCACCATACCGCGTGTGACTCTGGCCAGATTAATCCAGTGTGTGAAGGAAATCCCCACACATAATCCGACCAACGCCGCCCACTGCGGGTCCTGAATGGGTAAAATCACCTGCACACTTAAGCAAAGAACCGCCACTAAAATAAAACTTGGAATCGCCATGACGATGTCACAGAAACGCATCAACACGCGGTCGATCACTCCCTCAAACCATCCTGCCACGGATCCGTAAATCAATCCGATCAGAAAAGTCAGAACCGCGCACACCACTCCAACGGTTAAAGAAACTCGAGCCCCCAAAAGAACCCGCGCCAACAAATCCCGCCCCAGGGAATCCGTCCCAAACCAATGAGACCAAGAGGGCGCCATCAAAATCTGTTCGACGTTTTGCTCATAGCCCAGAGTAAAAAACAGAGGGCCCAAGATCACCGCGAGCATCAAAACACTTAAAAACACGGTTGCCAGAATCACCGAGGGACGCTTCATGCTTCCTCCTGAATTCTTGGATCAACGGCGCGAATCAGCACATCAATCAGTGAGTTCACAACTATCAACAAGGCCCCGTAAAACAACGTAAGCCCCACTATCAAAGTATAATCCCTATCCCCCAGCGCGATAATGAATTGCCCGCCCAGTCCGGGAATTGCAAATAACATTTCCACCAGGAAAGAGCCAGAAAGCAGTCCCACCAGCAAAGGCCCCAGAAAACTTAAGAATGGCACCAGGGAATTACGAAGCACATGGTGAGTCAGCACTCGCCACTCTTGCACACCTTTTGCCTTGGCCGTTCTTACGTAATCCAGTTCATAGTTGTTTTTCAAAGAAGTCTTAAGCAGACGAACCAGAATGGCCATCGGGCGCACACACAAGGTCAATACCGGCAGGATGTAATTCTTGGGTTCAGTCAAGAACGCTGTCGGCAAAAGATTAAAGTAGAATCCAAAAAGATAGATCAGCAAAGGTCCCCAGAACAAACTGGGCAAAGAGATAAACGTGATCATCATTTGATCGACCGTCTTTTCAAACCATCCACCGCTGTAGCGTTGTGAAGTCAGAGCCAATACAAATGCCCCCAATACCACAATCACCAATGTGACCAAATTCAGATTCATCGTATTCGCAAAGCTATTGGAAATGATGGATGAGACTGACTGATTCGGACGTGACATTGAAACACCCAGATCGCCTTGCAACATGGAGCTCAGATACTTGTAACTTTGAGTCAGTGCCGGCTCCTGCAATCCCCATTGCAAAGTGAGAGCAGATTTCACCGTCGGATGAAGTGCCGCCTCATCATCAAAAGGTCCGCCAGGCAGAGCCTTTAACAGGATAAAACAAAACGCCACCAGCACCGCCAGTGACGCCAAAATTTCAAGAGCCTTTTTGAATAGGAAACGCACCCAGTTGTTGTTCAATGCTGCTCTTTCAAATACCGACTAAATGTCGTCCCAATTTTCTTTACCGACCAGCTCCGCATTGACTTTAACAGGCACTGCTTCGGACAGGTATGGGAAAAGATTGTTATTGCTGCCGTACAGTTTTCCGTAAACATAGGCATTGGAAACCACACGCTTCACATAGTTGCGAGTTTCCAGGAACGGAATGTGTTCAATGAATTCATCCGTTTCCAGAGTACCGAAAGACACCAGCCAATTTTTCACTCGGTGAGGTCCCGCATTGTAGCCTGCTGCCACCAATGGAATGGTGTTATCAAAGCGATCCATCAAGCGCTTCAAATAACGGGAACCAATTTGCACCGCTGTATCAGGTTCAAGCAACTGAGTGGGCTTAAAGTCCTTCGCACCAACCATTGTCGCCACTTTATAACCTGTGAACGGCATCACCTGCATCAAGCCCAACGCTCCCACCGGAGAAATCGCATCGCGACGGTAAGAACTTTCCGCGCGCATAATACCCCAGACAAGCTCAGTCGGAACGGTGAACTTTTTAGTGTATTTGTCCACTGAATCAGAATACGCACGAGGGTAAGCAAGCTCCCACATCGCACGTCCGCCATCCAAACCTTGAGAGGCACGGTTCGTGCCGAAAGTAACCTGAGCAATATATGACGAGCGATTGAAGTGACCCGCTGTCGAGTATTCCGACATAAGAGTTTTCAAATGCTCGCGGTTGCGGGTTTTTCTTTCGATGTCATAAAGGTCCCAACGCGCCCATTCATTTTCGCCAATGATCATCAAATCACGGGCACGTTCAAAGCGCTTCATCAAAACCGGGCTGTTGAATACGACCTTCTCCCCGCCTTCAGTGACTTCGCTTTCTGTTGGAGCCGCTTCGTCCTGGGCAACTTCCACAGATTTAGTATCCGGATTCTCTTCCGCAGCGATTTCCTCTTCGCTTTCTTTTTCGTCATCCGTGGAGTACTGAGTGATCATCAGATTTTCCTCTGACTCAGACTCATCGCCACGATAAGTGACATCATCCACATTCGGCATCAGGAACTCGCCCGCCGAAAAACGCGAAATCATACGAGGCGTCGTTGGCAGATTCGTTGTTGCCAACTTTTGCAAAGGCAACACTTCCATTTTTTTAAGACGCTCTTGTGCGGCGATCGAGTAGTAGCCCATCAAAGGGTCTTTCGCCAGGGTCGCCATTTTATCACGGGCCTCGGTCATCTTACCCTGACGGAACAAACTCATCGCCATCCAGTAGCTCACACGATCATTCGGGAAAGACTTCCAAGCGCGCTTGTTACGTTTCTTTTCCCCCTGCATATCGGAAAAAGCCTTGTAAGCACCTTGGTAGTCGCCTTTTAGGTACTTCAACCAAGCCATGTGCCACTTTGCATCCTTGCTAAGACCTGAAGTCGGAAACACTTTCATGAACTCTTGGAATCTGCGAGCCGCCCCATCGTAATCCTGAAACTGATAGCTCAGGAAAGCAGATTGATATAACGCCTGACGACCCGTTTTGGATCTTGGGCTTAGTTTGTAAGCGGAATAGTAAGATCCCACTGCCAATTGCACTTCACCCGCGCGCGCTGATGCGGAAGCAAACAAAATCAGATAATCGAAATCACGTTTTTTCTCTTCATAGTAGGGCTTTAGCAAATCAACGGCTTTGCCCAGTTCGCCTTCTTGCATGTAGAACTGAACCTGCAATTTATCCGCAAGATACTTATCCACTTTTGCCAGATTTGTTTTCATCGTATTGATTTCAGCTTGGGCGCGGGAATCAAGCCCCGCGAACAACAGATATCTTACGCGAGTACGGAAGTCCTCGGTGCTGGTCGCACACGCTGTTTCCTTGCCTTCAAATTTACTTGCGGCAAGATCCACTCCCCAATCAGCAACTTTTGGATAAGCCGGATGCTTTTCATAAAGCTTCACCAACCAGTTACACATTTGCGCACGCTTGCCCAGGCCTTGCTCGGCAACGGCCAGGTTGTAAATGATTTCCGGATAGGATTCCGTATTGCGAGTGCGTTTTTCAAGCTTGGCAAATACTGAAGCTGCATCTTTGAAATTCTTTTTCTCAAGATCAATCTGCCCCATCATGCTTTGCACATCAATGGTCATTTTGACGTTGGGAGAAAGGGATTGAATCGCCTCAAGCTCTTTATAAGCGTCGTCCAATTTGGAAGTTTTCAAATAGGATTGCGCCAAATAATAACGCGCATACTCCTGCATTTCGGTTTTATTTTGAGCGATAGTTTGAAACGCGGGAATCGCCTGCTCGTACTTGCTGGCTTTAAATTGCTCCAAGGCTTTTTTAAACGAATCCAGTTCGTCCTTGCCAGATTGAGCCATCGCCAATGGCGCTGCTAATAGTATAGAAAACAAAACAGACTTAGTCCGCATCCCGTCACTCCCTCGTATCAAAGATGGCGTCATCCTTGTCACCATCTCCTAATAATGATACCGAATATCTATGGCAAAATCGAAAAATAAAACTGTCTATACCTGTCAAAATTGTGGTGCGCAGCGACCTCGCTGGGAGGGCAAATGCTCTGACTGCGGTGCGTGGAATTCTTTCGTCGAGGAATTGCAGCTGGAAGAGCCAAAAACCCGAGGATGGTCCACAGGAAGTGTCGAAAAAACCAGCACTTCTCCTGGCAAACCGGTTTCTCTGGACCAAAGCCTCGAGGCCATTAAATTGGATCGCTTTGATACGGGATATGAGGAATTGAATCGTGTCCTGGGCGGCGGTCTTGCACGTGGCAGTTTTGTCTTGCTGGGTGGATCACCGGGTATTGGCAAATCGACTTTGCTTTTACAAATGGCTGGCGGACTTGCTGGTGACAAACGAAAAGTGCTCTACATTTCCGGAGAGGAAAGTGTATCGCAAACCGGCTCCCGCGCGCATCGTTTGGGAATCCGCTCCCCGCTTATCGAAGTCGGCTCCGAAAGTAATTTGCACAATGTGATGGAGATGGCTCGTCATAAAAAACCGGATGTTTTGGTCGTCGATTCCATTCAGACCATGTATCTTTCTGATCTTCAGGCTGCCCCGGGCTCTGTTTCGCAGGTTCGCGAATGTGCGGGTCACCTGATGGGACTGGCCAAGCAAGACGGTATTGCCGTGATTCTGATTGGTCACGTGACGAAAGATGGCTCCATCGCGGGACCCAAAGTTTTGGAACACATGGTGGATTGCGTGCTTTCATTTGACGGCGACACCTCCTATGACTTCCGCTTGTTGCGCACTTTGAAAAATCGTTTTGGCGCCGCTCACGAACTGGGCGTTTTCCAGATGAATTCAAAAGGCTTGGAGGAAGTTCTAAATCCTTCTGAATTATTCCTGGAAGAACGCGGTGACCAGCTTATTGGTTCGGCGGTTTTCGCATCGATGGAGGGCACTCGCCCCCTGTTGTGCGAAGTTCAGGCGCTGACCCTCTCCACAAACATGGCCATGCCAAGACGAACCTCCTTGGGGATCGACGTGAACCGTCTGCACCTGTTGACGGCGGTTTTGGATCGCCACTTGGATGTGCGCCTGGCCCACAATGACATCTTCATCAATGTCGTTGGCGGTCTTAAACTTGTCGAGCCGGCTGCAGATCTGGCCGTGGCAGCTGCCATTTTATCAACGGAAGGGCGTCGTGACCTGGACGCAAAGACGGTGTTCTTTGGCGAAATCGGTTTGACCGGTGAGGTTCGTGGGGTTTCATTTGTTGAAAGCCGTATCAAAGAAGCCGACAAACTGGGCTTCCAGCATTTTGTGATTCCATTTTCAAACAAACGCCATTTGGCCGATATGAAAATTCCTGCAGACAAGAAAATTTCTTATATCAAGAATGTCCGGGATCTGAGTAAAATAATCTAAACCACAAAACAAAGGCGACACGGATGTCAGCATTGGAACAACTTCACAAACAGCAATATAAAGCCGGCGAATTTGTCTTCTTTCAAGGCGATGTAGAAAAGCACTTCTACATCATCGAATCCGGCACTATTAAAATCTGCACCATGGATCGCAGTGGTAAAGAAGTTGAAATCAGCACCATCAACGAAGGGGAATCCTTTGGTGAGTTTGCGATGCTGGACAACGCTCCCCGCTCGGCATCGGCGAAATGCGCGACTGATGTGGTTTTGGTTCGTGTGTCTGAAGAGGGTTTTCAGGAACTCCTGAACGATCTTCCGGTGTGGGCGAACTGCATGCTGAAGTCTTTTGTAAGCCGTCTGAAAAAACTGATGGAAGATCAAAAAGATCAGACTACTTAAAAACTAAAAAAGCCCCTGCGAAGGGGCTTTTTATTGAGGACTATTCGTCCGATGAGAATTTGATAAATATCTCGCGCTGCAAATCGACCATCATACTTAACAGTCGGCTTTCCATGCGGGTGTCGACGTTTAGAAACTGCATCCCGGCGATCTGAATTCCATCCTTTAAAGAGGCAAAACGCACTTCCAGGTCAAAATCAATCGGACGACGAATTCCCAAGCGCATTGATCCTTGGACTTTATCTCCCACCTGAAGCGCCGGAAGCTCATGGGGAAAAGCGATCTTTAATCCGCCCGCGCTGACATCCAGAATCTTGGAATCCAGAAAGAATTTCTGCGCACCATGCTTGGTCAGTCTGAAAACCCCGTCATATTTTTTAGGCAAATCAATACGGGCATTCGCGCGACGTTGCAGTTGAAACAAATCCACATCAATTTTCAAGTGCGCCCAACCCGTGGAAAAACTCAACTCGGTACGAAAGAAATAGCGTTCATCTTTAAAGGCAAAGTTCACCATCACAGACTGGTTCTTTTCAAACAGCTGCGAATTGGAGGTGTGATGACACAGTAGATCCACATCTTTTTCCGTCTGCACCGCAATCAGATTGAAGAAAGAGTCATCATCCCCCTTCACATTGATCTGAAGTTTGTCGTGTGCAATTTCTCGAAACAGAAATTTCTTTTCAGAAACGGGCACTTTTTTAAAAATATTCTGTGTCATCTGAGCCATTCTTTACACTCTGCTTAAAGCTTCCTGCCAGCGCACATGTCGTGCTTTGCGGTCCTTCAATGACATTTTGACTTTAAATTCCCTGTCCGTCGCCCAAATTTTTCTGATTTCAATCATATTTTTCCACAAACCACACCCCAGTCCGGCCATAAATGCCGCCCCCAAAGCTGTCGTTTCCAAATTTTTAGGGCGAATGACGTTAACCCCCGTATAGTCGGCCTGCATCTGCATCAAAAGATCGTTGGCAGCTGCACCACCGTCAACACGAACTGATTTTAGCTTCTTACCCAGGTCCTTTTCCATCGTGACCAGAATATCCACGTTTTGCAAAGCCATCGCCTCTAAAGTGGCGCGCGCAATATGTGCCTTGGTTGAACCGCGGGTAAGTCCACAGATGACTCCGCGGGCATCGGGTTTCCAGTGAGGCGCACCCAGTCCCGTCAATGCCGGAACAAACTCCACCCCATCCGTGGTGTTGACTGTTTTGGCAAGGGCTTCGATCTCTGAAGACTGCTGAAACAACCCCAACCCGTCACGCAGCCACTGAACCGCAGCTCCGCAAACGAAGGCTCCACCCTCAAGGGCATAGGTCATATCACCATCTTTCAACTTCCACGCGACCGTGGTCAGAAGACGGTTCTTTGATTTCACCGCTTTCTTGCCGGTGTTTAGCAATAGAAAACTGCCGGTGCCGAAAGTACATTTGGAATCACCCAGGTCATAACAGGCTTGCCCAAACAATGCGGATTGCTGGTCACCCAGGATGCCGCAAATAGGGACTCCATCCGGCATAAATCCCAGTCCGCGCGTCACACCGAAGTCCGCGTTGGATGGGCAAATCTCTGGAAGCATGGCTTCCGGAACGCCGAATAGTTTCGTTAAATCCTCATCCCACCAGCCGGTGTGAATATTCATCAACATCGTTCGCGAAGCATTGCTGACATCTGTTTTGTGCGATTGACCTTGGGTCAAGCGGAACAGCAAATAGGTATCCACCGTCCCAGCCAACAGATCCCCGCTACGTGCGCGTTCTTTGGCGCCTTTTACGTTTTTCAAAATCCACTGAATTTTGGTTGCTGAAAAATACGGATCCAAGACCAGACCGGTTTTCGCGGTGATCATCTTCTCTTTTTTCGCCTTCTTCAGTTTTTCACATTGTGTTTTCGTGCGACGACACTGCCAAACGATGGCATTGTAAACGGCTTTGCCATTTTTCTTATCCCATACCATCACGGTTTCACGTTGATTGGTGATACCGATCGCTTTGATATCTGACGGTTTGATTTTCGCTTTCTCGATCGCCATTCGCATCGATCTCTGCGTCGTGTACCAAATGTCCTCAGGATCGTGCTCCACCCATCCTGGCTCCGGAAAAATCTGCTTAAAAGTTTCACGTGCTTCGGAGACAAGACCTCCGGCTTGATTGATAATACAGACTCTGGAGCTGGTTGTCCCTTGGTCGATCGCCATGATAAAACTAGAAGTCATATTTATTCACCTCAGGTTTAGGTATAGGAATAATCATGAAGAATTTCCTGCAGAAACCCAACGAAAAAATTTTCGGCTTGAAGAACCTCGACAAGGACACTTTGATCTTTCGAGTCTTGCCGCGTTTTCTGTTGGAAATCCTTCGTAAGTATTTCCGCATGGAGATCCTGGGAGCCGAAAACATCCCCCGCCGTGGTTCCGTCGTTATTGCTCCCAATCATTCCGGTTTTTCAGGTTTTGATGCATTTTTGCTGGGCCACATCGTTCAGGAAGAAGGCAAACGCGTGCCGCGCGTGCTTACCCATCATTTTTGGTTCCTGACAGAAACCACTGCGATCCCGGCCCACAAAATGGGTTTCACTGAAGCGACTTACGAAAATGGCGTGAATGCGCTTAAAAAAGGAAATGCCATCGTCCTTTTCCCCGAAGGTGAAGCGGGAAACTTCAAACCCACCACCAAACGCTACCAACTGCAGGAGTTCAAACGTGGTTTCGTGCGCATGGCGCTGGAAACCCAATCCCCGATCGTGCCTGTGGTAATTTTGGGAGCGGAGGAAACTCACATCAATTTGAAGAAGTTGAAATTCACGAAGTTCCTGAAAGGCTCTGTTATACCACTGCCTTTGAATATTCTGCCGCTGCCGGCAAAGTGGCGCATTCGCTTCCTGGAACCCATTCATTTGCCGTATAAACCCAGCGCCGTCGATGACGCCGAACTGGTGCATGAAATCGCCCAGGACATTCAGGAAAAAATGCAAGCCGCCATCGAAGAAGAGATCAGCCAACGAGGCAATCCGTTCCTCTAGTGAATTCACGAGATTTAAATATTATTTGTTTGAATCGGGAACATCGGCCCCGACAGCCAAAAGAATCGACTGCCACTTCGAGGTCAAAGCGCCAGGATCGTCAGGATTACGACTGACGAGTTGGCTGACTAAAAGAGCCGCCACACCTGTTGCAATGACGAGGAGGAGCACGTACTCCACCACGATCTGACCACGTTTATTCATAGGGATAATAGTATCACAGTTCCTGAAGGCTGGTAGAACGAACTAGACTAGCTGGCTTCCAGTTGTTCATTGTCATGCGCAAGGTCTCGATCAATAGATCCAGATTCTCATCTTCGAGCGGTCCACGTAATCCGATGACCACATCCTCACCCCATTTTTCAACTTCAAGAGGATTCTCGGATTTGGCGTTTTCGAAGGATAATTGGAAACTGTCAGAAGTCGGATAAATCATCACCAGAATATTGGCGCCAGATGCTTTGGCTGCCTCTTTGGCTTTCGCTGTTTCTTGAACCAGCTGTTGTTGCACCATGAAGTAAATTTTCAAAGCCAGTGCTTCATGAAACTGCGCAAAGTAAATGCGTACCGGGCCGTCGAATATAGCGCTGTTAAACGCAGGATTAAAATATTTCGACTGCATCAATGTCGTATATGATGATCTCACTAGTTGCTCCCCCCCCGGTCACAACACAAGACTAGAAAGAAAAGAGCACAGAGTTCAAACAAAAATTTATAAAAGATGTAAGATTCTTAAATTTCGTGACGCAACGGATTATTCAAGACTGTCATAGATCTTCTTTCCTCGAGAGAAAACCATCTTTTGAGGTCGCTCACCGACACTATAGAATAGACAATCCCAACTCTGGTCAATGCACAAAATATCAGCAGACTTGCCAACTTCCAACGAACCCACTTCGTTTTGCATATTCAGCGCGTGAGCCGCACCCATTGTGTAGGCGCCGATCACCTGTGGCAATGTCATCTTCATTTCCAGGCGCGCCAGCAACCCCACCAAATTCAAATCCTGAGTCGGCGAAGTCCCCGGATTAAAATCCGTCGCCAGAGCCACGCGTGCCCCCGCCTCGATCAATTCCTTGGCTGGAGGATACTTGGTCCGAGTGTACAAATCCGCTGCCGGCAACATCACACAAGTGACCTCTGACTTCGCAAGATTTTTGATCTCTTTGTCTGTGATCTGTAAAAGATGATCTCCTGACAAAGCACCCAGCTTCACCGCGAGGTCCGCGCCGCCCGACAATGTCATTTGATCGGCGTGAATTAAAATTTCAAAGCCCAGCTGTTGCGCTTTACGCAGATATTTTTCGGAAGCCTCCAGAGGGAAAAAGCCTTTTTCAATGAAGACATCCACGCGGTTCGCGAGCTTTTTCTTTTTCACTTGAGGCAAAACGACATCACCCAGATGCTCCAGGTAACTTTCATAAGTTTTGAATTCCGGCGGCAATGCATGAGCCCCCAGGAAGGTCGCCACTGTGCGCGCTCCACTGAGCTTTTGCACGCTTTGCAAAACTTTAAGTTCATCTTTCAAATTAAGTGCATATCCGGATTTAATTTCAACCGTCGTCACACCCTGGGACACAAAGTGATCCAGGCGCTGCTGTCCTGTGCGCACCAGGTCTGCGACAGAAGATTGGCGGGTGTTTTTCATAGTCGACAAAATCCCGCCACCTTTGGCAGCGATTTCCTGATACGACACTCCCTGATTGCGCATTTCAAATTCCGCCGCACGATTGCCGGAGTATATCAAATGCGTGTGGCACTCGACAAAACCTGGCAGCACGGTCAAACCTTTGGCGCTGAATTCTTTGATTTTTGATTTCGCAAAAGATTTGGGAACTTTCCCGGAAGCCCCCACCCATTGAATGACACCTTTATCGATAAGTATTGCCTGTTTTTGGGCAATGCCCAAATCAGCTTCAGTCACACGGCGGCCCTCTTTGGAAGCAGCCCCCGCCATAGTCAATAGAGTGGAAATATCACGAATTAAAATCATGCCCTAAGGTAACAGTTCCCTTTTCGGAACGCAACGCGTTCCGAAAAGGGAACTGTTACCTTACCAATTAATTTTTAAATTCCATATTCGGCAAAAGGACCTTTATGGGAGCGGAACCCTTGAATAGAACTTCATAAAAGTTGAATTCAATTCCAATGTAAAGGTTTGATGATTGGGACAGTTTCTGAAGATTTGCCACGTCGATGGTGATCTTTAAAATCTCGCCATTTCCACTGTATTCTTTAGCCAAGGCTTCTATGTTGCTGAAGAAAAATCGTTCGGGTGCATTTTCACCGCTTTCATAGCGTGCTTCAGTCAACACATCCGCCAATTCTTTTTGCTCGACTGCAGAGAGAGGCTTTTTTAGGCTTTCCAGTGCGGATGAATACAGCTGTTTGGATTTTTCTCCAGAACTGCTTTCGGCATAGGAACTGACTAACTCAGAAAGGACTCTGGCGTCGCTTTTTTGTAACTGTCCGTCGCTTAAAACCATCAGGCCTTTTAAAAATGTGACTTCATTTGGGCTGCGAAATCCCCGATAAAGCGTGATCGTATTCCCAGATATATTTTGTAAATGTTGAATAAGGCGTTCTTGCGAACCTGTCGTGTGAGCCTTGTATGTGCCCGACTGTGGCTGCCACTCCAACCATGTTTGCTTTTGAATAAAATCAGAAAATGGCGCGATTTGTTCACCACTGTTGATTTGTCTTAGGCGCTGGCGATAATAGCCTTCGCCAAAGACATCACCTTGGGCCATCACTAAACTGCGATCAAGGCGTCCACCACCCCAATCATGAGAATTAAAGATCGTAACAATTTCAGTTTTACTTCTTTCAAAAGTTGCAGGCTCAAAAGATTTGTCGACAAAAATACGGGCGTCATTACTTTTGCTATAAGCGAAGACCTCGCCTCCGGAACCATCCAAGGTTACCAAATTTCGAGCCTCATCCTTGGTTAAAGTAGCGATCTGCTCCAGCAGGCTGACAACAGCTGACTGCTTAGATCGGGCTGCGAAAATAGTACTGCAAGAGAGGCCGGCAGCCCCGGAATGCAGCGGAACAGCTATGGCAACTACTTGTACAGCTATAAACCAGATGGATAGACTTCTTTTCATAATAAGCCTGGTTGCGAAAAATGTGCCCCCTAGGCGGCTTATATAAATGCACTCGTGTGGGCTATTCGGTTAAAGAAACAAACAGCTATCGACAATTGTCACTTTTCAGCCTCTGTTCGGCCAAGATGGGGCAAAAATTTATTCCGCTAAAATGAATTTACTTGCTGGGTCTATTTTAAGTTCTAAATATTTAGGGAGCATGGATTTCAGAATTTGATCCACTTTTTGATAGGCGTCGTGTTCGCTGACTCCCCAATCCGAGTTTTGAAAGTGCCATAAAATTGAATTCCATTGAGTGAAATAGTACAACGAACACTCGTCCTGGATGTCGGACTGATGAAACTGTTCAATAGATCTTCCGGTTTCATCTAAAAGTATTCTGGCCTCTGCTGATACATCTCTTTTCTTATTTAATGAAATGGCCTGGAGCTGTTTTTGGATGGATTTAATTCCTTCGTAAAGCGTTCCAGCTTCGCATTTCTTGTTCAGACTTTTAAAATCACCATTACAACTATAGTATTTGATATTGCGGTCTTCTCTAGAGATGTCACCGGCATAAAGAGATTTTTGAATGTTGCTGATAGAGTAATACGTATATGGCAAATATTTCTTGCGATCATCTTGGCTAAACTTTTCGGTCTTGTAGAAGGCCGCTGGAGATCCTTTTTCGAAAACACTATCGTTTTCAAGAACAACCACAGCGTGTGCTATGGAATTAGCAAAATTCAGATAAGGAGTGCCGATTATCAAAATATCACCAGACGCGGGTTTTCCTTTGTTTTCATAACAGGAATAAGCCAGATAATATTTCAATTCCATTGTGCTTGTTTGATAAAGGTAGTCTGTGAAGCCACTGATATATGAAGCCGCATTATAACAATTAGGACCGTCGTGGTACGTTTGCTGACCGACTAGATCTTGAATTTTTTGAATTTGAACTTCACTTAGCGCTGCCTGCGAGTATTCAGAAAAAATAAAAAAGGAAATAAATACGCCAATTGCTGTGATGAGCTTTTTGGCCGCCAACTGTTTGTTTGTGCATAACCTCGGCATAACTTCCTCTGTAGTCATTAATTTAGCAGGAAGAATGCCAACTTCTAACAGAACGAAGAGGCTTTGGCGGTGCCTTGGACAGGAAATGTCATCAGGGTGATTAAATCATCCTCGTATCAAAATGAGACGCACTTTGTGCTATCAGCATGCCCCACATCAACTCACTGCAGAACCGCAGCGGTTCCGCAGCGCAATACAATAAGGAAACTGATAGCTCTGGAAAGGAACTAATCTAGTTGTCTAATTATTCTTGCGGGGTTTCCGACGGCTAAAACATTTGCCGGCAGACTTTTGGTAACCACAGAACCCGCACCCACTACCGAATTCTCACCAATCGTAACACCGGGACAGATAATGGCGTTTCCGCCAATCCAGACATTGTTTCCGATGGTAATGGGATGAGCTGATTCAAGTCCGCTTTTGCGAGTTTTTGCCTCTAAAGGATGAGTTGCAGTATAAAACTGCACGCCTGGAGCAATCTGACAGTCTTCCCCGATGGTGATTTTATTGCAGTCTAAAAAAACCGCGTTGAAGTTAATAAATGTGCGTGATCCGACGGAAATATTGAAGCCGTAATCAACTTGAATCGGAGGGCGAACCACCACCCTCTCCCCGACGCTTCCGAAAATTCGACTTAAAAGACTGCTCCGTAATTCTGCATCAGCGGGGCTTGATTGATTGTATTCCATGACTTCTTGTTGCGCTAAAACTTGCTCTGCTTGCAAGGCCGTATCCGCCATATAAAGCTCGCCCGCCAGCATTTTTTCTTTTTGCGTTCTCTCTTTTTCCATCATGCCCCCAGAAAGTTCATTTTGCTTGAAGGGAGATGCTTCAGCCATGAAAAACACCATGTAACACAGCACTCTTTCGAGTGCTGCTTCGGAATTCTTAGCTAAAATTTGATGATTGATAAGGCAGGTCTGTGGAACTTCGAGGCCTGAATGTAAGGTTCGAAGGGATGGAGAGAGTAACAAAAAACGTGTAGAGGAAGGTTCGGGAGGAATGACAGCGGCCCCTGGAGTTGAAGACTCCATCAGACTTGCCTTACCAACCTCAAACTTTAGCTAAGAATTCCCTCCGCTTTCGCGGAGGGCTTATTAAATTATTGCACTTTAATCGAGCGGCTTTTTGTGCCTTCGGCTTTTGGCAAAGTCACAGCCAGCACGCCGTCCTTATAGGACGCCTCGATTTTGTCGCCGGCGACATGCACTGGCAGACTGAAAGTTCGCTGGAATTTTCCATACGAGCGCTCGGAGTATTTCTTATCTCCGGCTTCTTTCATTCTTTCGCCTGAAATAGTCAGAACGTTGTCGGCCATTTCAATTTTGATGTCTTCTTTTTTAAAGCCCGGTAAATCCGTGGTTACGATATAGGCGTTTTCATTTTCCTCAATGTCGACTGAGGGTGAAAAATCCATCGTTGCACGAGCGGGAGTGAAACCGCGATCAACATCATTAAAGAACTCTTCAAATTGACTGAAGATATCGTTGGATGGGCGACGGTTGGACCATGGTGATAATGAACGCATTGACATAAAATCCTCCTAATAAATTCAAAATTGCTCTGACATTGTCAGAGAGCTTTTAGCTTAAAATCGAGGAAGCTTCCGGATCACTTCTCATAATTAACTATGGAACCGATCCAAAAACTGTCAAGGCGGGTTCAAAAAAAAGGGGGATTTCTTAAAATCCCCCAATGAAAACTAATTTTAGTCTTAACTTAGATGCCGACGAAATTATTTCGCTTTACCCTGATTTGCGACAGCTTCCATCGCCGCCTTTACTTCATCCGGGTCCCCAACAAACTCTTTGCCGATCACTTTCAGATCTTTATCGAGTTCGTACACTAGCGGAATTCCGGTTGGCATATTTACGCCCATGATCTGATCCGGTGTCATATTTTCAAGGTGTTGCATCAAAGCACGCAAACTGTTGCCATGGGCCACGATTAGGACTTTTTGGCCGGATTTGATTTTAGGAGCAATAGTTTCGTTCCAAAGCGGCAGGAAGCGCGCAACCGTCTCTTTAAGGGATTCTGCGCTGGGCAAAAGTCCCGGAGGCACATTTTTGTAGCGCGGATCGTGCGAAGGATGACGGGGATCATTGTTTTCCATAGCCGGTGGCATAACATCGTAACTGCGACGCCAGATCTTAACTTGTTCTTCCCCATGACGGGCTGCAGTTTCTGCTTTGTTAAGTCCCTGAAGAGCGCCGTAGTGACGTTCGTTCAAGCGCCATTCTTTGTGGACAGGAAGCCACACTTGATCGATCTCGTCCAAAACGAAATTGAGGGTTTTAATCGCGCGTTTTAGTACGCTTGTATAAGCAATATCGAATTGGAAGCCTTTTTCGTGGAGTGATTTGCCTCCTTTTGCAGCTTCGGCACGACCTTTTTCGGAAAGATCAACGTCTTGCCAACCTGTGAAGCGATTCTCTTGATTCCAAACACTTTCACCGTGTCGAATTAGCACCAACTTATACACGCTTAAACTCCTTCTATTTCAATAAAATCAGAGCTATCATGACAGTGCTTGCTTGAATATGAAAACTCTCGATTTTTGCTATGCATTAACGCGTTACAAATGCGCGAGTTTTTGGAAAAAACAAGGTTCTGCGTAAAGTGAGGAATTCCGTGAACAACAATGGTATCAACAGTTCAAATCTTGAATACATTGAAGCCCTGTATGGTGACTTCAAAACTAAGCCTGAAACTCTCGCTCCAGAGTGGAGAAGTTTCTTTGAAGGAGTAGAGTTTGCTCAATCTGGCAAATTCGGGATGTCCGACAAAGAGCTATCAGTCTTTCAGTTGATTCAAGCTTACCGCGCACAAGGACATCTTGAAGCGGATTTGAATCCTCTTTACAAACCACAGGCGAACGAAGCTTTAAATCTTAAAACATTTGGTCTTAGTGACAAAGATTTGAATGCAAAATTTCAAATCGGCGCTTTGGTCGGAAAACAAAATGCCACATTGGCAGAGCTGATCGCTCACCTGCAAAAAGCTTTCTGCGGTAAGATTGCTTTGCAAGCTTCCGATGCGACAGCTGCTGAATACAAATGGCTTTTGCAGGAGTTTGAAACTCCGTCCTTTAAACTTTCTTCTGAAGAAAAGAAAAACGTTCTGGCTTCTTTGACGAAGGCCGAGACTTTGGAAAAATTCGTTCACACCCGTTACGTGGGAACAAAGCGCTTCTCGGTTGAGGGTGCTGATTCAGTTCTGGCGATGATGGACACTGTGGTCGAGCGCGGCTCTGCTGTGGGCGTAAAAGAGATCCACATGGGTATGGCCCATCGTGGCCGCGTGAACATGCTGGTAAATTTCTTTGGCAAAGGTGAAGAGTACGTCTTTGGTGATTTCAATGGTCCATTGGAACTTGAAAAACCAATCGAAGATTTCGATGGCGACGTAAAATACCACTTGGGATATAAATCCGAGAAAAAAGCTGCCAACGGCTCTTCTGTTAAAACTACATTGGCTTACAATCCTTCTCACCTGGAAACTGTGAACGCGGTTGCTCTGGGTATCACTCGCGCCTCTCAAGACTTGAATGGTGGCGATCGCAAGGGTGCTGTCTGCGTGTTGATTCACGGGGACGCGGCTTTCGCTGGTCAAGGCATCATCCAGGAAACAATGCAAATGGCGGCAGTTCATTCGCATACCACTGGCGGAACAATCCATATCATCATCGACAACCAAGTGGGTTTCACGACGGGCTCGAAAGACGCCCGCTCCACTCGCTATGCTTCCGATGCTGCGAAAATGACTTTCACGCCAGTACTTCACTGTAACGGTGACGATGTTGAATCCTGCGTGCGTGCGATGGACATCGCCGTTCGCTACCGTCAGCAATTCGGCAAAGACGTGGTTGTGAATTTGATCTGCTACCGTAAATACGGTCATAACGAGGGTGACGAACCTGCTTTCACACAGCCATTGATGTATGATTTGATCAAAGCTCACCAAACAGTTCGCGAAATCTATGCTGCGAAACTGGCTGGTGAAAACAGCGTGGATCAAAAAACAGCGGACGAGCTTTACCAAAAAGCGATGGATCGCCTGCAACAGATTTTTGAAGACACTAAAAAAGCGGCTCCGAAACTTAAGAACTTCAAGTTCGAAGGCAACTGGTCAGGACTTCGCAAAGGTGTTGAAGCCGATGCTGATAAACCTGTGAACACGGGCTTTGATTTGGCGAAGCTAAAACAGATCGGTGAAAAAGCCGCTTCCTACCCTGCTGACTTTACCCCGCATCCAAAGTTAATCAAACTTTTGGAAAGCCGCAAAGACATGGCTTCCGGTAAAACGGCGGTTGACTGGGGCATGGGTGAGCTTCTTGCCTATGGTTCTTTGCTTTCTGAAGGCAAGTCCGTTCGTTTGACTGGTGAAGACTGCGTGCGTGGTACTTTCACTCACCGTCACGCGGGTATGTACGATGTAAAAACAAACAAAGCTTTCTTCCCATTGGCTGATACAAATCCGAAAGCAAAACTTTTGGCGGCAGAATCCATTCTGTCTGAGTACGGCGTGATGGGTTACGAATACGGTTACACGGTTCAGGATCCAAACACTTTGGTGATGTGGGAAGCTCAGTTCGGTGACTTCGTCAATGGCGCGCAAATCGTGATTGACCAGTACATCGCAGCGGCAGAATCCAAATGGCAGCAAATGTCCGGCTTGGTTCTTTTGCTTCCTCACGGTTACGAAGGTCAGGGACCAGAGCACAGCTCGGCCCGTCTTGAGCGCTTCTTGCAAAGCTGTGCTTTGTACAACATGCAAGTGTGCAATCTGACGACGCCGGCACAGATCTTCCATGCGCTTCGCCGTCAAGTGGTTCGCGATTTCAGAAAACCACTGGTAATCATGACGCCAAAATCTTTGTTGAGACATCCAAAAGCTGTTTCACCAATTGAGGATCTGGCTAACGGAACATTCCAACCGGTTCTTGCAGATAACACGGACAAATCCAAAGTGGATACAGTGGTGTTTGTTTCCGGTAAGTTCTACTATGAACTTCTGGATGAAAGAGAAAAATCCAAAAAGGATAACATCGCCCTGGTTCGCCTTGAGCAGATCTATCCATTCCCAGCTCGTCAAGTTTCTGAAATCCTTAAGGGCTACCCTAAGGCGAAGACACTTATCTGGGCTCAGGAAGAACCAAAAAATATGGGTGCCTTCCAGCACGTCTACTTCAAGTTCATTGAAGTGGTGCAAAAAGCTGGATTGCAACTGCGTTTTGAGTATGCGGGCCGACCAGAGAAAGCGTCGCCAGCTGTGGGCTCTATCCACAGACACAAAACGGAACAAGCTGACATTATTAAAAGCATCTTTAGCTAAAGGATATGCAACATGAAACAAGAGATTAAAGTTCCCGCAGTAGGCGAATCGATCACTGAAGCGACGATTGGCAGCTGGACGAAAAAATCCGGCGACTTCGTAAAACGTAACGAAGTGTTGATGCTTCTTGAAACTGATAAAGCGAGCGTTGAAGTTGTCGCTGAAAACGACGGTGTTTTGACTATCCTTCCTGGCAGCGAAGCCGGTGCAACGGTATTAATCGGTGCGACTGTGGCTACCTTGGATACAGACGCAAAAGCTTCTGCAGGTGCCCCTGCGGCAGCTCCAGCGGATAAAGGCTCTGTACCTCCGCCGCCGCCTGCTCAACCAGCAGCACAAACATCAGCTTCCCCATCTGCAGCTCCGGCAGCAGCTGGTTCGAATCCAAATCTTTCTCCGGCGGTACAAAGAATCGTGACTGAAAACCAGATCGATCCTTCACAAGTCGCGGGCACTGGTAAAGACGGTCGTTTGACTAAGGGAGATGTTCTTGGGGCAACTCCGGGTTCTGCAAGTAAACCTGCAGCAGCCGCAGCTTCTGCTGCGCCAGCAAAAGCTGCCGCTCCGACAGTGGTTCCGGTGGCAACAGGTCCTTCGAAACAAGGCGATAAAAAACTTGTTCCGATGACGACTATTCGTAAGCGTATTTCTGAAAAACTAAAAGAAGCGCAGAACACTGCCGCACTTCTGACGACTTTCAACGAAATCGACATGACGAAAGTGATGGAGCTTCGTGCGAAGTACAAAGACAAGTTCAAAGAAAAATACGGAATCAACCTTGGCTTCAACGGCTTCTTTGTAAAAGCCTCTGTTGAAGCTTTGAAAGCCTTCCCTGCAGTGAATGCATGGATCACTGGCACCGACGTCGAATACCACAACTACTACAACATCGGTATCGCTGTATCGACAGAGAAGGGTTTGATGGTTCCAAACGTGAAGGATGCAGATACTTTGTCTTTGGCTGGTATTGAACTGGCGATTCGTGATTTGGCAGCTAAAGGTCGCGATGGCAAGATCTCTCCAAACGATTTGGGTGGCGGTACTTTCTCCATCACAAACGGTGGCGTGTTCGGTTCATTGCTCTCAACTCCAATCGTGAACTTCCCACAATCAGCAATCATGGGACTTCATAAAATCCAAGACCGCCCAATGGCGATCGACGGTAAAGTTGAAATCCGCCCAATGATGTACGTGGCTTTGACTTACGACCATAGAATCATCGACGGTAAAGAAGCCGTTAGCTTCCTGGTTAAGATCAAGGAGCTTGTTGAAGATCCTGAAAGACTGCTACTAGAAGTATAAAATCATAAACCCCGCGCACTCCGCGGGGTTTTATTTTTTCGATAATAACATTTCAAAAATTCGATCACGTTAACTATTCAGATTACGACTCTTCAAAAATATTTTTAAAATTTCCCTTATATGCAGTGATTACTTAGCACCGAATGTTTTTGTTTCTATCTAAACTCTGATCGAAATATTTCGAGTTCCACTTTGATACTCACTCAATTCGAATTAATTCAGTTCTCGCGACGTCCTGTAAAATGTTTGGGCAAAATGAGCCAGACTTAAGTCATGAAAGCTCCCGCCGATAGTTCCACCTGCTTGGAGGCACTATGGGAACATTGGGTACAAAGGTAATTTTAGTAGGCTTGGCTTTTGGTAGCATGGTCGCATGCAGTCCGAAAACTCAATATGACAATTTCATCGCGGATCAAGGCTACATCCCGTTTCAACAGCCTTTGGCAGATGTGGGCGTGGGTTCATTGCTGTCTGGTTCACCAGAACAGCTGCGCTTGGTGTCTCCGTCAAAAACATGCTTCCCATCAACATTTGAAGGGATGCCGACAAATCTTTATCAAACCACAGCGGCTGAAATGCCAGACATCGCCAAAAACATGTCAATCAGCGCCGGGATGGACGCGAATATTATCGCGGGGAACGGAACTCCCCTTTTTAAAATCAAGACAGGCTTCACCAAACTAAAAACTTTGGATGTGCACATCGAGGGTGCAACGGTGGAGTACCTGGACGAGTTGGCATTTTACGACTGGGTTTATTCGCCCTACTTCCCACAAGCTTGCATGAACTATCTGACCAAAAGTGGCAGCTTCATTCGTCAGGCCTTAAGAGTCGACCGAATGAGCTTCCAATTTAAAGACTCCAAAGGTGGTTTGATTGCCTTGAACACGGGAATCATCGAGGAAATCGTCGACTTCGAAGTGGATGTTAAATGGGAAATCACAAATAGCTACACTCTAACTATCAAAACTCCCAAATATGTCGGTTATCACCTGGCCAAAGTGGATCCACAAAATCCAGGCACCGTGGCCTACATCGCCAGCGACCTGACCAAGAAAGGTCAATTCGACTTCATCGCCGTACAAACCTACACCGACACCCGCGGCCTAGTCTCCTCCTACTAACCGCCGCCCGGACACCCTCCGGAAAAGCGCCTGAAATGTGGCTGCCGGTTTTTCGACGCGCACTGCGTAGCAACGAAGACCGCCCCAGCCTCCGCCAGAGGCAAAAAGCACATTTTGGATCAAAAGGCGCCTGGCGCCTTTTGGATTTATTGAAATGGGTCTACTATTGTTCTGAGTAGGAGACCTTTCATGAATTTAAATCATCAGGATATTGCTGTTTCTATTTTGCGGATTGCTTTGGGGATTAACATTTTTCTTCATGGCGTGGTTCGCTTCGGTGCTAACTACAGCAAATTCATCACTTGGATCACGGACACCTTTAAGGACGCTCCTCTGCCGCAATGGTCGGTTGTGGCTTTTGCTTATGCAATACCTCCGCTTGAGGCGGCCATTGGTCTTTTGTTAATTTTGGGTCTATTCACTTTTCCAACACTGATCGCGGGACTTGCCGTTATGATTATGCTCATGGCGGGAAGCTGTCTGATTCAAAACTGGGACTTCGTGGGAATCCAAATGATTTACATCCTGCTTTATTCCGTGGTTTTGTTTTTCCTGAACTACAACCACTACTCCATCGACGTGATCGTCAGAAAAAGATAGGTGAAGCATGAGCAACAAATTAGCATTAGTCACTGGCTCCACAGCGGGAATCGGATTCGCAATTGCACAATGCCTTTCCAAAAAAGGTTTCAATGTGATCATCAATGGACGCTCCGAAGAACGTGTCAATAGCGCCATCAACGAACTGATTAAAACCGGCGCAAACAAAGCCTCCCTTCACGGCGTCGCCGCAGATCTTACCACTACTGCCGGCACATCAAAATTGATTGAGAATTTTCCGGAAGTGGACGTCCTGGTAAATAATTTTGGTATCTTTGAACCGAAAGAGTTCGCCGACATCACGGATGCGGACTGGGAAAAAATGTGGAATGGAAATTTCATGTCAGGCGCACGCCTGTCCCGTCACTACTTCCCACGCATGCTTAAGAAAAACACAGGCCGCGTGATTTTCATCTCCAGCGAATCCGCGATGCAAATCCCGACTGAAATGATTCACTACGGAGTTTCAAAGACAGCGCAAGTGGCCCTGGCCCGCGGCATGGCCGAAGTGGCGACGCGCACGAATGTTACTGTGAACTCTGTTTTGGTCGGCCCGACAAAATCCGAAGGTGTGGGGACATTCCTGAAACAACTGGCTGAAAAAGATGGACTGACCGAAAAACAGGTGGAAGAGGGGTTCTTTAAAACAGCTCGCCCGACTTCGATCATTCAAAGGTTTATCCGTACGGAAGAGATCGGCAATGCAGTGGCTTTCCTAGCATCTGACGAAGCCTCAGCCATCACCGGCTCCGCAATGAGAGTCGACGGTGGTTTGCTTAAGACTATGGTATAAGATCCAATGCCCGAAGAAGCCCCTAAGTATCTGTAATTTGGTTGTTTTTTCACAATACATCATGACGCGTGTCATGAATTCTAAGTGACCACCAGTGCTAATATAGGTATAAATGGTACGGACTTACTTGCAGAGGTAAGTCCGTACCTGTGCACTGTGTTCATCAAAGGAATTTACATTTATGGCAGACAATCAATTTGATCTTATTGTTATCGGTTCTGGTCCCGGGGGATATGTGGGCGCAATTCGTGCGGCTCAACTGGGGCTTAAAACTGCGGTTGTTGAAAAAGACAAAACTTATGGCGGCACTTGCTTGAATGTAGGTTGCATTCCTTCCAAAGCTCTTCTTGAAAGTTCCGAGCACTACCAAGCAGCTCAACATGATTTCGCTGCTCACGGTATCAAAGTTCCAAAGGTGGAGCTTGATCTTGAAACGATGCTGGGTCGCAAAGACAAAGTAGTTAAAGCCAACACTGATGGCATCAGCTTCCTATTCAAGAAGAACAAAATCACAGGCTTTAATGGTTTTGGTAAAATCCTGGGAGCAGGCAAAGTCGAAGTGAAAGGTGACGACGGCAACACACAAGTGTTGACGACAAAAGCCATCTTGATCGCTTCCGGCTCTGTACCGGTTGAATTGCCCTTCTTGAAATACGACGAAAAAAGAATCGTTTCCAATACTGGTGCCCTGGTCATTCCTAAAGTGCCAAAAACAATGATCGTTGTTGGTGGCGGTGTGATCGGTCTTGAACTGGGTTCTGTATGGCAACGTCTGGGTGCTGAAGTGACAGTGATCGAGTACACCAACCGTCTGGGTGGCCCTACTGATCAAGACTGCATGACTGTTCTTAAACGCAACTTGGAAAAAGAAGGCATGAAGTTCCTTCTTTCCACTAAAGTAACTGGCTCCAACGTTGTTGGTGACGGCGTTGAAGTGACTTATGAATCTTTGACAGACGGCAAAGCGACGACGGCAAAAGCTGAAGTGGTGCTTGTGGCGACAGGTCGCAAACCATTCACAACAGGCTTGGGACTTGAAGACGCTGGCATCCAAAAAGATCCACAAGGTCGCATCACCGTGGACAACCACTACCAAACAACAGTTCCGGGCATCTATGCGATCGGTGACGTTATCGCGGGCCCAATGCTTGCTCACAAAGCGGAAGAAGAAGGTGTTGCGGTTGCAGAAATGCTGGCTGGTGGCGCAGGTCACGTAAACTACAACACAGTTCCGGGCGTGATTTACACTCACCCTGAAGTGGCAACAGTTGGATTGACGGAAGAGCAATGCAAAGAAAAAGGCATCGAAATTAATGTGGGCAAATTCCCGTTCATGGCCAATGGTCGTGCTCGTGCGAAGGGCTTCACAGAAGGTTTCGTGAAAATCATCGCGGATAAGAAGACAGACAAAATCCTGGGCGCCCACATGGTGGGACCAAGTGTTTCTGAGCTGATCCACGAAGTAATCGTTTGTATGGAGTTCGGCGGCAGCAGCGAGGATCTGGCTAGATCCTTCCACGCCCACCCGACTTTGTCTGAGGTTGTGCGTGAAGCAGCCCTTGCGGTTGAAAAACGCGCTCGTCAGATGTAATTGCTTTCAAAAATGTGAAGTCTATACGAAGCCCTCGGAAACCCCGGGGGCTTTTTTACTTTAAGATACCGGCAAAACAACCAAACAAGTCCAGTTTCATTCGACAAACTTTATACCCGTACCCCTTATTGTTAACATTGGTTAAAAGAGGGACTGTATGAAACTAAAGATCGCTTTAATTGCAGCTTCAACGCTGGCATTTTCAATCGCATCCGCAGAAAACGTAGCCGTTATTAATGGAAAAAAATATACCTGTAAAGACGGCGCAAGTCTTTCGATTAGCAAGGGTGTCGCGGTCTGTGATGGCGAAGTCATTCAACCCGATTCTACTTCAGAAGAAATTGCTGCAGATGTTTTAGATTCTGCGCTTGAAAAGGGACCGGTCACTGTAAAAAAGAAGTCTGACACAATCATCGTAAAAAGGAAATCTGACACAAAGAAAGCGAAATCTCCTCTTGCGAAACTTGATGCTGAGACCCTAAGAAAGAAAACGTTCCAAGCCGTGAACCAAACAGTTTCGGCTGAAGATTTTCCGCAAAAATGTATCGCTAAATACAGCATCTCATCCAAGGAAACTACTCGCCGAACACAAGGCACTCCTGAAGAAATCGCTGCGGCTGTTGAAAAGGGAAAAGCAGAAGGACTGTCAACAGACGAACTATTGGAAAGAGCAAAAGCTGCATACTTGGGGAATGGCAAGAAAACGACCCAGCAACTTACAGCTACGCTGATCTACAAACAAGGTGGAGTGATTAAAAAGGACGTTATCATGGATCTGGAAGCATCCGTGGAAGACGCTTCTGATCTGATCACGAACATGAAAGATGTCATGAGCGAATTCAATGACCGCTACTGCAAAGAATTCCGCAATGAATCGGAATCAGAATCCGACAGTGCACCGACACAAAACAACAGCAACAAAGGCAGCAGTCGACCGGCCGTTCAATAGTTTCGCCCAACAATAAGAATTCACAAGCCCTCGGACAACCGGGGGCTTTTTTTTGTTTTCCCCTTTTGCAAAACTACATCACTAAATCTGATTACAAACATGACGGCCTTTGAGGAAATAGGCTGAGGTGGTAACCATGAGATTGATTGCGGCAATTACACTGCTCCTGGGATTTCAAGCAAACGCAAAAGTACCGGACGCCATTTGGAACCGTTTACACTAGAAACTTGGAAAAATCCGAGGGAAATATGAGTTATCACAACTCCCTTGAATCAAAATAAGACACCTTCTTAGCTCATCTAAACATCGAAAATTTCCGAAGAGTTCCCTTGGATGCGGAACTCTTTTTCATTCTTATTTTGTCTGATTTTACTATTTTCAGGACCTGTGCACGCGGGCCCTTTGGAAGCCCTTTCTGAACAGGCCTACAAACTGACCGGCAAAAAGTGCGCCCCCATCACAACAAGTAAAATAAACTCTGCCTGTGAGCCTGCAAGTGAGAACTTAAAAAAGTCTTCGCAAGAACTGGGAAAAATCAGTCAAAGTATTTCAGAAAACCAGGAAGACCGCTATTTCAAACTGTTGGCTGAACAACAAGGACGCGAACTGCAGTGTGCAAGTGACTTTGCAAAGTCCGCTGCGAAAGAAATTGAAAATAATTTTCCTTCCAGTGACTTGAAATCAAAAATGACCATGGCAAGATTTGCCAGACAAAAAGCCCAGGAGCTTGGGAAAAAGATCATCAACGATCCGACGCTTTCCACTCCCGTATGCCCACAAAGCTTTGAAGCCCTGGAAGGCCAATATCCCAAAGGAACGACCAAAGGTGCCAGCTATAAAGCCTGCAAAGAATGGATCGGCTATCGTCAGTCTTATCAGGCTATCTTAAGCTCGATTCCCCTATCCGGCTCACCAAGCCTGAAAAAAGTCATTGAGGACTATGCCAGCGCCAAGGATGAAGAACCGCTTTCACAACTGCAAAGCGAACTGAAAAATGCTTATTCTTCAACTCAGCAGACTCTTGATTCAAATCGCGATCTGCTTCAAAAAACCTTGAAAGAACAAGGTGCTGATGGTTTGGACCGCGCTGCCCGCAACGAACTCCTTTCCGATCCGGCGTTAAGTGCCGCAATTTTAAAATCCAATCCCACACTGGAAGAAGTCGCCTGCTTTGCAAATGCCCGGTATGGCGAAGGTGCCGACAACCTGAATAACAGTGTGATGGTGGGTTCACTCCTTATGGGCGGAGGCGCTGCCATATTAGGAAAAGTGGGCGCCGCCACGGCCCGTGCAGTTGAAACCTCCACCTTGGCACGAACCACAGGAATGGTTTCCTTAAACGGAATGAAGATTCTAAGAACTACTGCTGTGGGCGCCGACTTCGCCAGCATGGCGGCAGTAACACATCAAGCCTGCTTTAGTGAAAAGCTGTCCACGCTGAAGTCCGCCAATGCCTGCGTTAGTGCCCCCAGCGCCGAACAAGCGGAAAAGGATAACTGTCTGCTGTCCGCCTCACTTCTGGCTTTAGGAGCGATGCCACAGAGTTTGGTGAATGAGCTGTCCTCTCATATCAAAACAATGGTTGCCGATGAAAAAAGAAAAGCACTGCTTGATGCCGCCGACAACGACTGGAAATCGGTGGCATCCGCCACTTCAAGCAAAACTCCAATTCAAACTTCGAAAAACATTTCTCCAATGGAGAAACAATTAACCGAAGGCATCATCATTTCCAGAAAACCCGTAGGTGAAGGCGCGTTTGGAGCGCAATTCGTTAAATACGACAACGGCATGGAAGGCGTATGGAAAGCGACTGATAATTCATGGGTTGCGAATACCGCAAACAACGAAGTCGCAGCCTATCAAGTTGATAAATATCTGGGATTGAAATCTGTACCTGTCACAGTAAAAAAAGAGCTTAATGGCCGTGAAGGCACTGTACAATATCGCGTGAAAGAACTGAAGAAACTTAAGGACACTGAAGACTATGAGGGGGACCCCGCAGAGCTGGGTTTCCTGGACTATCTGATTGCGAATGGCGACCGCCACGGCAGAAATTATCTGCAAAAATCAGATGGTAAAGTCGTAGCGATCGATCACGGCCTTGCCTTTGACACCGGGAAATCCACGGAACCCCTCGCGCACTTCAACAATCGCGTGGATCGATTGGAAAAAAATCTAAAAAAGCAGTCCGCGATTACCGCCAGAATTTCCCAGGGCAAAGGACGTGAGGCCGCACTCAAGCAGGAGCTCAAAGACCTCAAAGATGATGCTTCAGAGTTGCAGATGAATATTAATGCTTTCATGCCGCAGCAGCAGGTCGTGGAAAAACTGCGCAAAACAACGGCCGAAGATTGGCGTAAAGTTGTGGGCGACAACCTGTCAGATAAACAAATCGAAGCCCTGCAAAGAAGACAGATGCTTTTACTTCGCGACATCGACGACGCCGCCCAACGCATCGGCAAGGACCGCCTCTACCCTGCCGGCGACAACTCACCATTGCTTAAAACAATGGACTCTTACGACTAGACCTTTTTCGGCGCTGCTCCAAAACGCATATAGCTCTCCTAATTTATAAGTTTTCCTAAAATGCAGGTCCCGCGCCGGGGGATGCCCTTTGCGAGTTGATAAAACGGGCTTCCTTGGGTATTGGTTTTCAAACTTAAAAAAGGGCTCAATCTATCAAACCCACCAAACGCTTTCACAAGGTGAATATCGAGATCAGCAACGTCTGCAATTTGCAGTGTAGCTTTTGTCCGCCTGTGGAGCGCGAAAAGAAAATGATGACCCTGGAGACTTTCGAGAGCGTGGTCTCCCAAGTGGCTCCGCTGACCGATCAGGTGACCCTGCATTTGATGGGCGATCCGTTGGTGCATCCCAAGCTTGCTCAGTTCATTGAAATCTGTGCGACCCACCAGGTTCCGGTATTCCTGGTTACCAATGGCGTGTTGATGAATGAAGTGCGCGAGGAATTGCTTTTAAATCCGATACTGCGTCAGGTGAACTTTTCCCTGCACAGCTTTCACGACAACTACGGCGATAAGGATCCGACGATCTATCTAAACAAAATCTTCCGCTACACCCGTCGCGCCTTGGAAGAGCGTCCTGATTTGTATATCAACTACCGTCTGTGGAATTTGGACGATCCCATGGGGACAGGGGCCCACAACAGATCCATGCTGGATCGTGTGTGCACTGAATTTGGTTTTAACTTTAACGAAGCCATCGACGTGCGCCGAAACAAAAGCGTGCGCATTCAGAATCGCCTGTATTTGCACTTTGATACCGAGTTCACGTGGCCTTCGGTGGATCTGCCTATTTTGGGTGCCAAGGGGACCTGCTATGGCCTCTCCAGCCACTTTGGCGTGCTCGCAGACGGCACCGTGGTTCCCTGCTGCTTAGATAAAGAGGGCAAGATCCCTTTGGGTAATGTTAAGGACTCCCCGGTTCTGGATATTCTGGGATCGGACCGCTCAAAGGCTATTTTAAAGGGTTTTAAGGACAATAAGCTGGTCGAAAATCTTTGCCAGCGCTGCCAATATATCACCAGATTCAATTAAGCCGCTCCTCGCTGCCAATGGCAATGAAATCCGCGTCAACCACATGGGAGGTCCCACAATGCCTTATACGGTGGAAGCCGAAGGCTTGGGGATCGAGGAAAGATTCACCACTTTTGATGGTCAAGCCTACAGTGAAGCCTATGGCGTGAATAGCGAACTGGTATTCAAAAAATGAAGTTGGCCTTCGTTTGCTCTGACCGCTTGATTTATCGCTAGATTTTACCTTTTTCCAAGGTCTCTCCCCCAAGGGAGGGGCCTTTGGCCAAGTTCGTGGACAAATCACCTTCAGATATGGCATCTTCCAGCCTTATTTCAATCTGGAGAGCCCATGGAAGAATACGCAGGCGTTAATCACGTTCCACCACAACCCCCAAAATCATTCCGCGTGACGATCGAACTTCATCGTTCAGCGAAGCGCCTGGATGTGGTTTTGTTGAATGCTCTTCGCAATCAAAAAGAAAATCTGAACCTGTTCAACATCACTCGTACAACATTCAAACAGTTGTTTCTTGATGGCCGCATTGTGATCAAAGGACAACGCGCGAAAGTTTCCTCGAGCGTTGCCAAAGGCATCACTTACGTCGACATACTTGGCTACTAGTTTAACCAACCAATTCCGTCGAATGTAAAGGGAGCCAACGTGGCTCCCTTTGTTTTTTAAGGACGTGGCCCCTCGTGATAATCTCTTGATTTAGGAGGCGGCGGCGTTTTCGTATAGGATTGAGAAATATCCTCATCCTTTCTAAAGCTGGTGGATCGAGTCTGTGCCTGGCGTTTATCCCACCAGTTCTTCACAAGCCCCGCAAGAATCATAACGACGGCTCCCCCAATACCTGAGCCCGCGATGTTACTGAAGATCGCTCCCCCTTGAGTCATGGGGTTCACCATACCTGTGATCGCAGGTCCCCCAAGAAAACCTCCCACAATTCCGGCGATGGAATTCCCTGCGGGTCCGAGGTTCAATTTTTTCAATAAAGAGCCAGCGATATTACCGCCGGCCAAACCAGAAAGAAGCGTCGTAAGAATTGCTCCAAAATCCATGGTGTACCTCCGTTGCCTTTATCCTTTCACCGACACGGTAGAGGAACAAGGTTCAGAGGGAAAACACAGGGTTTGGATTAAAGGCGTAGAATAAATCGGCCATAAGGACTTAAGGGGCTGCTCCGAGACTGCACAATGGTTCAGTAGACTTTTGAGCGGTAGATACGGGACAAAAAAAGGGTTCCCTGGAGGAACCCTTTTAAAAATCTATTCGCAACGAGCCAGCATTCCGCCGCCACGAAGATAAGTTTGCTCACTTGCATCCGTCATTTTCAAGATAACAAGAGAAGTCGTCTCGACAGTTTTTTCAAGAATAATTTCTTTATAATCCGCAAGTTCGGCATAGTTGATACCGTTCATTTCAATCATTTCCTTCAATTCAAATTTATTGTAAACTTCAGGACCAACCACACGAAGACCTTTCTTTACCGCGCTTCGACCGATCTTGTAGGTAACAGCACCCGCATCATCCACGCTAGCTTTGATCGTGCTGCCGTTGAATTTACAAGTAACCACTTCGCCCGCGTGCGATACCATCGAAGCTCCAAAAATCGCCAATGCCAAGATAACCGCTTTCATAAAATCTCCATCTGTTTGATTAGAATTCGCGAAACTAGTAGCAATCGCCATACCCGGGGATTTCCGGTTCCAGGTGAGTTTTACGCTCTAATGAGCCCACCAACAGTGGATAACTAGTTTTCGGGTCTCCATTTTTGGCATCTTTAGGGCGTGAAAAGACCAGGTGTCCACAATTGTTTTCACTCACGTTTCCCATAAAAAAAGGCTCCCGAGAGGAGCCTTTTTCATAACCACATTTTTATGGATAAAGTCAGTCCGTACCTTTTAGCGAGCGATGTCCGCCATAGTTTCATTGATAGTGAATTTGCCGCCTTTGATTGTCTCAAGAGCGGAATCCAAAAGATCACGATCCATTTTGTAGGACTTCATGTTGCAGATACCGTTAACAAGATCAGCGTAGTTCGGGCAGGGTTTTGGGTAGCAAGAAAGATTGGAGCCAGCAAGGTCCACAAAGCGGTCAGCAGAAACCGAATCAAGAGTTAACCATGCGTTCTTATCTTTACTGCGGAAGTATTTTGCAATCAGGAATACCTGATCTTCATTCAACTGTGAGCAGTAAAGTTTCTTGCCCTTTCCTGCACGTTCTTTATTAATCACGATCAATTGGGAATTGACTGTGTCTACCAATTTATCAACGAATTCAGGTGTGCTGATTTTAGCAAATGCGGAAGAAGACACCATCAATACGATCATGACTACAAACTTTTTCACTCTGAATCCCCTTGTGAGGTTTGATTATTAAAACTCACACAAGGAGATAAGGTATTTGAGCCAAAATCACAAGGGCATTATCTACAGAGTGTCGTGAGGGCCACCCAAGCCGGCTTCACAGCGGGCTCTACTGGCTCTATATCCGCCGTGGGCTCGTACTGATTTAACATATCGTTTTCATAGCGAGAACAGTCACCTTTTTTGAAATTTTTCTCTGAAGGAACCGACTCGAAAACGGCCATCATTAAGTCCATGTAGGCTTCATCAGCCTGGGACTGGGGCATATTATTTTCACGAACGACTTTAATTTCGTCAGTGACACGGCGAATAGCACGAAAACGCTCTTTGTTGTTCTTTGCCACTTGCATTTCTTTCTGCAAAAGCTCCGCATAGGTATCAACTTGTGCACGCAAACTGCGGCCGCTGTACACGGGCACCTCTCGAGTTGCCGCTTGCGCCGCCCCCGCCAGGAACACAAGACCCACAACCCACTTCATGCTTTTCATAACGCCTCCAGAAGGGCCAAGCTTTTAAGGTCTCGACCGATACCAGTATTTTATAATTTGCCCTCTGAATTTCAATACGCACTCGCCCGAGCTTTATGACACAAAGCAAACTTTGGCCGCGGGGCATTTTGTTTGAAACTTAAAAATACGCAATATACGTTTTCGTACGGTAATGTACGGAGAGTTTATGCAACGCCTGATTTTGCTTCTTAGTGTGCTCGTTTCCTTTAATTTTGCCCGCGCTGCGGTGTGGACGGAAGTCAATGAGTGGTCTCCAACTTGGGAAGATCGCTTTTCTGAATGGGTCGAAAATAACTGGCAAGTTGATTTCTTTGCCCGCAAACGCCTGCCAAATGGGCAAAGCAATCCCTACTACGGACTGCGCACCGATTGTGCTGACACTGTTTATTCCATGCGACTTATTTTCGCGTATGAAAATAAATTACCGTTCGTCATTCAGGATCCAACAGCATCAGGTCGCACGATCTCCAACAAAATGGCGCGTTGGGATCGCCAGACCGAACAAGCCCGAATCAAAAACTTTTTGGTGTACATCTATAACATGACCAGCACCAAGTCGCTTCCGAATGACACGTATCCGATCGCGATCTCGCGCAACTCTGTGCGTGCGGGGTCTTTGATTCTGACAACTGCGGTAAATCATCACTCCTGGACAATTAAAGAGATGTTGCCAATCGGTGTGCCTCACCTGGTTTACAACTCCACCATTGGAGCAACTTCAAGTGCCATGCTGCAAGAGCGCCAATCCTGGCCAAATCCTGAATGGGTCTTTGAAGGAGATCAAACAGCTGCTGGCAATGCGGGATTCCGTTACTGGAAACCGGCAGAGTACATCGGCCAACCCGCGTGGAAAGTTCCTGGCTACAGCGAAGAGCAATACAAAGTTCCACTGAAACGTTGGGTGAAGTATTCGCAAGGACGTTTGGCACTTCGTCGTGAAACTGATGAACAGTTGATGGCGCGCTTGATGAAAGTGACTTGCCAAGGTGTTCAAGGCCGCGTGAGCGCGGTGAATGATGGCTTGAATGCCTTGCGCTCAACCAAAAAATGCATGAAGTATGCAGACTATGACACTTATTCGACACCTTCTCGCGATCAGCGTATTTTTGATGACTACGTGACTTTGCGAAAAACTTATCGCGATTTGGTAGTCGCCAATAATGCGGCTGAATTGAGCTTGGATATGCGCGTGCGCCTAAACAAGATCTTCCCGTTCATCGAAGAAACCATGGCCAGCGAAACGCGAAAAATGGCGGCAACCGGGGTTGATGGAACTTCAGTGTGCACGACCGAGTACCTTTCAGGACAATATATTGATCTGGCTGAGTTCAAACGTCGTTTGTTTGCAGGACTCATCTCAAACAACCCTATGGATGAAGCCCAATACCGTTGGGGCCAGCTCCGTGGACCTTCGCAGCGTGCAAGAAGCTGCCAATCATGGGATGTTTGGGTTCCGAATCTGAAACAGGATTAAAGGAACTATGAACGAGATAAAATTAAAAAACTGGCTTATCGCGGCTGTCGTTTTGTTCGCTCTAGGTGGCGCCGCCGATTATTACTTTCTGCATATTCTATTCCCGCTTAAGCAGGACATCCTGCACGGAGCTGTGACTGATCAACAGCCATCGCCTGGCGCGATGGCCACAGCCACTCACATTGACAGCACATTGCACGGCGAAGCCGGAACAGCAGCCGTCGTGGCGGACTCTGGCAAAGACACTTTCAATGAATCCTTGCGTGCGTGTGCGCCTGAAATCGCAGCCCAAGCGGTGGGAACTCCAGAAGCTTTGATCGAGTACCTTCGCAAAAGCCTGGGAATTAAGTCTGAACATGTTTTGGTCGAGAACTATCACCTGGTTCTGCCAGATGGTGCCAAACGCCGCATTCATGTGATCGGTGACGACAATACCAATTCCAAAGACAAAAAGATCGTGAAGTTCTATAAACTGGATGCACAGGAACTGCCAGAGGAAATCCCTCTGAGCAAAGGTGATACAGTTGAGAAACTTTTGGCAGCCGGGAAAGTGACTCGTGCTGAAAAGAAAATGGAGTTACTGTTAAAAGACGACTCCACCGCTTCTTTGGAAATGCATGACAACACGATTTTCCAGTTTCAGTTTAATAACCATGGCAAGGTATTGTCTTGTTTGTATAAAGAGTGTCAATGCGGGCAGTAGCCCTCACGAAAATCGAGAATGGAAAATGGAAAGAAAAAAAGGGAGCGCTTGCTCCCTTTTTTTTAATTTAATTGATACTTAATCTTCTTCAAATGCCACTTCAGGGAGTCAGTCAGACTGCCGTCGATCTTTTTGTTTTCGCAGAGTTTGGGATCGGTGTATTCGATTCCTCGGAATACCAAATCTTTTAGAAATTTATACTTTTCAGGGCAGTTCTTTTTTAAAGGTCCAGGGTTGTAACGATATGCAACCATACTTTCGGAGAAGTCTTCTGTTGGATTGGTAAATCCATAGGCTGAAACCATACATTGTGCCTTGGTAGTTTCCCAATAGCTGTTAGTTCCCCCATTACCGTCAGGTCGATTCACAACTTCCCAACCCGATAGCTCTCTCCATTTATCCATCTCATCAAGTCCTAATTCATCGCCAATATAGTGAGAGGCCTCATGGAAGGAGGTTTGAATTGAGTTTTCTCGCCCGAAATTGAAACCACAGTCAAAGAATTCCATCACCGCATTTGCTTGTACGCAGCCATTAATTTCTGCATATGCTGTATAAGCTCTACCACGCGGAAAGCGCACAAATCGCTTGTTGTCTTCGAAGGGCAAGGTCCCCGGGGGAAGGTCTTCAATTCCCTGCAAGACACTTCAAGCTCCTCTTTGGACCATGGAGCTGCGTCTACTTGAAATGGCGAGGCATTCAATCCGAATTTGGCCATCATGTAAAGCATCTTAGGACCCACTGAGCGTTACTAGTAGTACCCAATTCAATTTTCGCAAGATTCTTTGGAAGATATTTTTCTTTAAAAACTTTTACGATCGGCCCATCGATTTTTGCAGGCGTCGCAGTCAACGCCTGCCCAGGAAATGAGAAAAGCGACGCCGAGATGGAGAAAGTAAGTCCGTACCTTTAGTCACCGGTTGAGCCGCGCAGTTGCGCGTCTTGGAAGCGGTTTTGTTCGGCCATGACCATGTCGCTGATTTCGCGCTTAAGGGCATTGAAATCGTTTGCGGCTGGATTTCTTGGACGAGGTAAATCAACGATCAAATCTTTCTTTACCGTCCCCGGTCGATAAGTCATCACGACGATTCTGTCTGCCAGATAGATCGCTTCTTCCATACTGTGAGTTACAAACACCACGGTCTTTTTGGTTTCCTGCCATAACTTGATCAGCTCATCTTGCAAGCTTCTGCGAGTTAACGCATCCAAAGCTCCGAACGGTTCATCCATCAACATTATCGGCGGATCCAGGGCCAATACGCGGGCGATGGCCACACGCTGGCGCATGCCACCTGATAAGTCCTTTGGAAAACGTTTGCGGAACTCTGTGAGTTTTAGTTTCTCAAGCAGACTATTCAGCGTTTTTTGGATTTGGTCCTCTGGGACGTTTTTCTTGATTCTTAGTCCGAAAGTGATGTTGTCTTCGACCGACATCCATGGGAAGAGCGCATACTCCTGAAAGACCATGCCGCGATCCGGGCCTGGTTCAAAGATCTTTTTCTCTTCGACCAGAACTTGCCCGTTAGTGGGCATTGAGAACCCCGCAATGGCATTTAAAAGAGTGCTCTTGCCACAACCTGAAGGCCCCAACAGACACAAGAACTGCCCGCGAGGAATTTCCAGGTTGATGTCTTTCAGTGCTATGACGTCTTTACCCTCGTCGCCACCGTGAAAAATCTTGTCAACGTTCTGAACTTTTATTTGTGTTTGAACTTCAGCCATTACTCAAGACCTCGATGCCAGCGCAGCAAGTGGTTGTTTAATTTGTCCACGACCGTATCGATCGCAAGCCCCAAAAGACCAATCGAAAACATCCCGGCAATAATTTTATCTGACCAGAAGTACTCACGTGCTTCCAGAATACGGTAGCCCAGTCCACTGTTCACCGCGATCATTTCCGCCACGATCATACAGATAAACCCGGTACCGATACCGATGCGCACTCCACTTAGAATGTAGGGCATCGCCGCGGGTACGATTACTTTTCTGAACATCAGGAAGGATCCCGCACCCATATTACGAGCGGCACGAATGTAAATTGAATCCACCGCTCGCACTCCGACAATGGTATTCATCAGAATTGGAAAGAAAGCTCCCAGGGCAATCAAGAATACCGCCGGTGGATTCCCTAAACCAAACCACAAGATGGCCAACGGAATATAGGCAATCGGTGGAATTGGTCGCAGTACCTGCACCAGGGGATTCATATAGTCATAAACTTTTTGACTGGCCCCCATGACAAGTCCCAAAGGTAAAGCCAGGACTCCCCCAATTACGCATCCCATAAGCACGCGGTAAAAACTGGCCCACAGGTCATGAAGCAACTCACCGGAAAAGATCCATTCAATTTTTGACATTTCCCCTGCGGGATCATAGGCCTCCATCGGCATAAGATATTGATACCAACGAGCGATTACCGCCGACGGCGCTGGCAGAACCTGAGGATTCACCCAGCCCAATCGAACCACGGCCTCCCACACGGCCACAACCAGCAGTGGCACCCAAATTCCTTTTATGCGAGTACTCAGATCAATCTTTGCCTTCGCCATTCAAACTCCTATCTTACTGTACACCCAAGGACTTCTTGGCATCGTTCAAAAGATCAATTTTTACCCAGTCAGCCGCCTTCGGAACTTTGTCCATGCGACCCACGCCGTACTTTTGCATAAAGTCCGTAGTGATTTGAATGTGCTCAACCGTTAAATGATAAGCATAAGGGGAATTCCCGATGGCATCCTTAAAGTCTTGGGGAGTGATTTGTCCTTTAAAGACTTTTTCCACCACGAACTTCTCTGCAATCTCCGGTTTATCCATGAACAGCTTTGTCGCTTCCACGAAACACTTCATGAATCTTTCCGCGACATCTTTTTTCTCATTATACATTTTCTCGGTCATGACTAGAGTACGAATCGGCATACCCATTGGTGTGTCGTAGGGTTTCATCAGCTCCACACCCCAACCTTTGTTGATGGCTTGGGAGGATTGCGGTTCACTCTGTGCCATGGCGTCGATTTGTTTCGCCTGCAGAGCTTGATTTAGATCTGCAAAGGCCATGTAGACGATCTGCACATCTTTGCCTTTTTTGTCAGACCAGGTCAGATTGTTTTTCGCAAGCTCTGCCAGAAGCAATAACTCCTGTGCCCCACCGCGGGCCACACCGACTTTCTTGCCTTTGAAATCCTTGATGGACTTGATGTTAAGTTCAGGACGAACCACGATGCGGGCCCCGCCTTCAGCGAAACCTGCGACTGCATATATAGGAACTCCGCCGGATCTTCCAGCAATCGCGGCGTCTGCAGCACTCGCAGCCACGTCAATTTCGCCTGCGATAATTGCCGGCATGATGTCGATGCCTTTGGCGAATACTCTTTCCGTCACTTTCAAATTATATTTTCCGCAGAACTCCGGAAGGTAACTGATCGCTCCATAGTGGGCGAATTTTAAATTTCCGACTCGAACTAGATCCGGTGCTTTTTTTGCCTGTGCGTGCGCGAAACTTAAAGGTGCTAATGATAGAACAACGCTGAGAATCCATTTGTGAGATAGCATTTCTGACCTCCATGGTTAGGACCAACACTTAATGGTCTGCCCGATGGCAAAAGAATGCAAACATGAATTAACTGAGATTAAGCAGACTGAATATGAGAGAGAAATTATCAAGCGGAGACAATACGAATGTGAGAAAAAAGGCCGAAGTTTTTTAACTTCGGCCAGTAAAGTAACAAGATAAAAGTATTATGTTTTACAACCAGCAGCTGTTCACGCCGCGCTCTTGCGCGACTTGTTTTGCAAGCTCGTATCCTGCATCCAAGTGTCTAAATACACCCATTGCTGGATCGGCAGTTAACACTCTTTCAAGCCGTTTCGCTGCTTTTTCAGTGCCGTCTGCCACGATCACTTGTCCTGCATGTTGGCTGTAGCCCATACCCACACCACCACCGTGATGAAGACTGACCCAAGTAGCTCCGCAAGCTGTATTCACCATGGCATTTAGAAGGGCCCAGTCACTGACTGCATCAGAGCCATCCTTCATCGCTTCTGTTTCACGATTTGGAGAAGCCACAGATCCACAATCCAAGTGGTCACGACCGATGACGATTGGTGCTTTTACTTTTCCTTCAGCCACAAGCTGGTTCAACATAGCGCCCGCTTTCGCGCGCTCGCCGTATTCAAGCCAGCAGATACGTGCCGGAAGTCCTTGGAACGCGATACGCTCTTCAGCCATATCCAACCAACGCAAAAGATCTTTCTTGTGCGGGAATAGTTTTCTCATCGCATCGTCTGTCACTTTGATATCTGCCGGGTCACCAGACAGCGCCACCCAACGGAATGGACCGGAACCTTTACAGAATAGTGGACGGATGAACGCCGGAACGAATCCTGGGTAATCGAATGCATTTTCAACACCCGCTTCTTGAGCACGAGCGCGCAAGTTGTTGCCGTAATCGAAAGTCACAGCGCCTTTGTCTTTCATCGCCAGCATGCCACGCACGTGTTTGGCCATGGAATCATAAGCCGCTTTCAAGTACGCCGTTTGATCTTTTTCACGGAAAGTTTTTGCGGTTTCAACTGTGTAGCCTTCAGGGATATAACCCACCAATGGGTCATGGGCAGAAGTTTGATCCGTCAAAAGATCCGGCGTGAAGCCTTTGTCAATCAGTTGATGAATAACTGTCGCCATGTTGCCTTGAAGAGCAATTGATTTCGCAGCACCTGCTGCTGTGTATTTTTTAATACGAGCGATCGCATCGTCGATGTCTGTTGCAACTTCGTCGATGTATTTTGTTTCAAGACGTTTTTGAATACGAGTTGGATCGATCTCTACGGCAAGCACACAAGCTCCCGCGAACACACCTGCCAGAGGTTGTGCTCCACCCATGCCGCCCAAGCCAGCTGTCAGGATCACTCGGCCGGTAAGATCGCCATTGAAATACTGACGACCGGCTTCAACGAAAGATTCGTAAGTACCTTGGATGATGCCTTGAGTTCCGATATAGATCCAAGAACCCGCCGTCATCTGGCCGTACATCATCAAACCTTTTTTATCCAGTTCGTTGAAGACTTCCCATGTGGACCACTTAGGTACCAGATTGGAGTTTGCCAATAGCACGCGAGGTGCATCTTCGTGAGTTTTTAGAATTCCGATAGGTTTACCAGATTGAACCAAAAGAGTTTCGTCGTTTTCCAGTTCTTTCAAGGCTTCAAGAATTTTATCGAAGCATTCCCAGTTACGAGCAGCTTTACCGATACCACCATACACAACCAGATTTTCCGGATGCTCTGCAATTGAAGGATCCAAATTGTTTTGAATCATGCGGTATGCGGCTTCTTGCAGCCAGCCTTTACAAACCATCTTGTTGCCAGTTGGGGCTTTTACGACACGAGACATGTGCTCTCCTTTTGAATTTACAAGAGCTAGAACCTAGCAAAGGCCATAGGTATTGACAATTGAGTGCGATGCATCAATAGTGCGCCCATGATTCTGGAACGCAAAAGAAAGACGAAAGACCCTTGTCCCGTGTGCTTTTTAAATAAAAGCCGCTGTATTTGCGCGTCCATTCCAAAATTAACTCTGAAAACCCGTCTTTGTCTGGTGGTTCACGCCAAGGAACTTAAGCGCACGACGAACACAGGTCGCTTGGCGGTGACAGCTTTGGCGAACAGTGAAATGCGCATTCGCGGTGTCGAAGGTGAAACTGTCTCCTTAAGCGATCTTTTGGTTCCCGAGTACCGCACGGTTTTGTTTTATCCGTCAGAGGATGCTGTCGAACTGAACTCTGAATTTGTCGCGGCTGATTCTCGTCCGATACAATTGATTGTTCCGGATGGAAACTGGCGCCAGGCCAGCAAGGTTCACTATCGTCATCATGAGTTGGCTGGCGTCCCCCGCGTGATGATCAAGGAAGCCAATAAATCTTTGCATCATATGCGCGCAGAAACAACGGCTGAAGGCATGGCTACTTTGCAAGCCATTGCGGAAGCATTTGGAATTATCGAAGGTGCTGCAGCTGGAAAAGCTCTGATGGACCTATATGAGGCGAAGCTCAAAGCGACCCTGGAGGGTCGCGGTCTTAATCTCTGAGTTTATTGTCGATTCGGCCAACGATGCGCACAAAAGGCGTCAGGAAAATCATAAACACCGCTACCAGGCACACAACGTACAAGAGATGCGCTGTCGCGACCACCAAGTTTTCATTCGGCGCCAGTGTCATAACCATTTCTGTGAATGGCTCCATAAAAGGATAGATTAAAAGAACACCAACTACATTTATTGCGGTACCACACCAGGCCGCCTTCTTGGCAGTTCGATTCATACTCCAAGTCGCATACAATCCCGTCACAGTCGTGCCGATCGTTGCTCCAAGCATAATGGGTATACTGTTTTGGGGAGTCAAAATCCCCTGCTGAACAAGAATGATTGCCAAACCAATAACGACGGAACTGGACTGCATGATGGCTGTTAAGACCACTCCAACCAAAATTCCTTTTAATGTTGTGTCCGTATAACGTAAGAAATCCGCAAGATACTGCGATTCCCTGATCGGCTGCAAAGCTCCACTGATTAAATCCAAACTGAAAAAGATAAATCCAAAATAGAAAAGAGCCTTACCGAAAATTTTCAACCGCCATGGCACCACGCTTATCAATGAGCCAATCACAATAAAAAACGGGCCAATTCCAGTCAGCTTAAAGGAGACCATCCAAGCTGTCAGCGTTGTGCCAAGGTAAGCCCCCAGCATGATGGAGATCGCTCCTTGAAAGCTTAGAATCCCACCATCGATCAACGACATTGCAATGGTGGATACGGCCGTGCTGGATTGAATCAGCGCGGTCGCGATCACTCCGACAAAAAATGCAGAGAATCTGTTGGCGGTGAGTTTCCTCATCACCATCTCAAGTTTTGCCCCCGCGGTATTCTTAAGTTCGGCACTAAAGCCGCTCAGCCCATATAAAAACAGGATGATGGCGCTGATGATGGAAAAGATGACTTGTTGGTGCTGGATAAACTGCATGACGCCTTAACGTGTTGCTATTCGTAAATATCGTATAAATCTTTGATGTCACAGTTCAAACGGCAGTTGGAATTACAACTAACCCAGGCCGTATTTCCCGGGGCGATATAACCCGGAGAGCAGCGGGAGGTACAAGACGGAATTCCGTAGGGTGTGCCTTGCTTGATATAGCAAGTGGAGCGCGCATTGCTTTCAGCCGCGCGTTCTGCACGATCCTCAATACCGCGAGGACAGAAGCTATCCCCACCTTTGCAAGATCCCGAAGCACTCCCCGTGCCTGTCACCCAAATCGTTTTTGAGAACGCCGGAACCACCAAAAAACTCATCATCAAAAAACAAATCAAAGCTTTCATTTAAATTCCAATTCTCGCCAAAAGGCGCCTGCCGGTTTTTTGATACACGGTGCAGAACCGCAACGGTTCTGCATCGCATCCCTGAAAGGTAATTACCACTCGAGTTCGCCGACCGCTTTTTCTACGACCGCCATCAATTCGCCGGACACCATCATGGCTTTGATAGCCTCGACGTCTTTGTGGAAAATGCGGTCTTCTTTTGCGAACGGAACTGTTTTTCTGATGTGCTCATGCACGGCTTTCACCGCTGCCGCTGGCTTTAGTGGAGCCAACAAGTCGATTGCCTGAGTGCCGGAAAGAAGTTCCATCGCTACAACATTTTCTGCGTTTCGTAGGATTTGTGCAAATTTTCTTGCTGCAATAGTTCCCATGGAAACGTGGTCTTCTTTTTCAGCGGAAGTTGGGATGGAATCCACAGACGCTGGATGCGCCAATACTTTGTTTTCACTCACCAGGGATGCGGCTGCCACTTGCACGATCATGTGACCGGAGTTCAAACCACCATTTGGTGTCAAGAACGGAGGAAGCTCACTCATTTGTGTGGAAATCAATTTTGAAATACGGCACTCGGAAATACTTGCCTGGGACGAAATCACGATACCTGCGAAATCCATGGCGTGTGCCACTGGCATACCGTGGAAGTTACCGCAGGAAAGAACTTTGTTTGCATCCGCGAATACCAACGGATTATCAGTGGAAGAGTTCGCTTCTGTTTCCAAAACTTTTACAGCGTAACGAACACCGTCTTTTGCAGCTCCGTGAACGGCTGGCATACAACGAAGAGAGTATGCATCCTGAACGCGGTTGTCCTGGATCTCATGAGACTCACCAATCGGGCTTGTTGTTCCCATAATCTTAATAAGATTACGACCCGTTTTACCTTCACCCGCGTGCGGGCGGCTGGCTTGAATCAAAGGATCGAATGGTTTTCTGGAACCTCTCATCCCTTCAAGAGTCATGGCACCCGCAAGGTCCGCCAACCACAACAAGCGGCGTGCTTCCCAAAGTGAAAGAAGACCAATTGACGTCATCACCTGACAGCCATTGATCATGGATAGACCTTCTTTCGCTTTCAACTCCAGCGGAGTGATACCCTTTTGCTTCAATAGTTCAGTTACGTGCACTGGTTTGCCGTCAGCACCCCAAGCATCGCCCTCACCAATAACGGTCAAAGCCAAATGAGAAAGTGGAGCCAAGTCACCAGATGCTCCTACGGAACCTTGCGAAGGCACAACCGGAATGATGTCGTTGTTCAGGAATTCCAGAATTTTATCAACCACTGTCGGACGAATACCGCTGTGACCTTTGGCCAAAGCATTCGCACGCAAAATCATCATCGCGCGAGTTTCAGTTTTCGTGAATGGAGCACCGATGCCCATACAATGAGAACGGATCAGGTTTCTTTGCAGTTGCTCGATTTCGGAATCAGAAATTCTAACGGAAGAGAAAGCACCGAACCCGGTGTTCACACCGTACATCACTTCACCGCTGGAAATACGACCCTCGATATAGTCGCGGGACTTTTTCATTTCCGCGCGAGCAGAATCCGCCAACTCCACTTTCATGGAAGGTGTGTGTGCGGCTTTATAGAGATTTTCGATCGTGATATTTTCACCGGTCAATTGCATGGCGGGAACTCCTAATTTCATTCGTAAAAACAAGGACCCGATCCTAGCCCAACACCCTTAAAAAAGGCACGACCGACCAAGCTCAGACGCGCCGCGCATCCAAAAGGCGCCAGCCGGTTTTCGGGGATGCGGTGCGTTTTTTAGGGGTTTGGGAATGAAAAAAGCCGGCTTGGGGCCGGCTTTTGAGAAACTTAAGATTTTGAGGTCTTGAAATTAGAACTGAAGAGGCAGGGATACAGAAAGCATCCATGAGTCCATTTTGCCTTTAGTAGCCCAATCACCAGTATCAGATTTAACTTTGTCGATATTTTCCATTGTGTACTCAAGATTCAAAGAGATGAATGGAAGAAGTGTTGTACCAACACCGATTTTAACCGGCTTACCTTCGATTTTCGGATTACCCGTACCATCAGCCTTGATTTCGCTCATCACACCGTAACCAACCCAACCTCTTAGCAAAATTGGAAGATCAATCCCCGCAACCGCGTAAAGAGTGTTGCGTTTAGCGTCCATGTCAGCTTGACCGTCTTGTTTATATTTACCACTCACACCCAAGTTGTAATCCAAACCCAACCACAACATGACTGGAGTTTTGTAAGCAAGGCGTGCGCCCATGTTTACCAACTCAGTTTTTGCCGTCGGATTAACATCCGTGTGACTACCCATTTCATAACCCAAATACGGCTCAATCAAAATATCCGCTTTTGCATTTACTGAGAATCCAACTATCAGTGCCAATACAAGCCACATTTTTTTCATAACTTCTCCTTTTTGTAACACCAAAACTCTAAACACTTGCTCTACAATTCTGGAATTACCTGAGTTCAAGGTCAAGGAGACCCGATGGCTAGACCCGCCTTTAGAGACGACAAAGAATATTATGAATCACTCCCCGGCAAACGCATCAGCACCGGTGCACTGGTGTTCTACAAAAACCAAGCTCTACTAGTGCAACCTTCATACTCCGCGGGATGGATTTTGCCAGGGGGCACAGTCGAAGCCGAAGAGTCACCAATGGAAGGACTCATTCGTGAGGTGAAGGAAAACCTCGGGATCATCATCACCCCGACTCACGTCTTGGCAATCGACTACATTCCCAACAAAGATATCAAGGGTGAGTACTTAAGCTTCCTGTTCGGCGCCGTGGACTTAAGTGAATCACAGGCGCAAAATATTTCGGTCTCCTTGAAAAATACCAAAGATTTTAAATTCGTCGACATGAACATTGCGTATTCAATGTTAGTGCCCTCGGTTTCCCGGCGTGTGCAAAGCGCGCTAAAAGCGGTGACTGAAAATTATGTGATGGTTTATCTGGAGGATGGGAAAATTCCGCCGCGGGATTTGCCTTTATAAATTTTTTATGCACACCTGTGCACAGTCTTAGGTAGCGACAACAAGAGGCTTTTTCACTCTTAAACATAGAGCCTCCAGAGTATTGATTTAAAGCAATATGAAATAAAATACGTCTCACTTTCATTCGCTCACCCTCGATATTTATGAAGAAAATGCCGATACAAAGATATGGTATTTTTGAACGTTACACAACTCTTTATCGCTATTGCGACCTTATTGGTATCCGCATGCTCCATGGATGTTGCCATGAAGTCAGGTGTACTTGTGGATGCGCAGATTGAAGTCGTGAAGAGTACCGCAAGAGCTGACGATCTTGATACGATCATTGCCGAAATTACACTAAAAAACAAAAACAACGAATCACCCCTCGCCCAATATGACATCAGCCTATTGATCGACAACCAACCCACCGTTGAAAATCCGAACTATTCAGTGACCTGCTCACAGACCGATTCCAAAGGCCTGGCGACTTGCAATATCACATCGAATGTTTGGTCGAAAATCAAACTCCGGGTTGATACGGGAGAACCTGAAGGATCGATCGATGCGATCACTCAGGAAGCCAATGCGAAAGAAGCCATTTTCTATGACATATACTCGACCGCAACCGAAACCTACCCAGGTTCTTTCACGTCTTATGCGAATGCCACTTCCGGCGTAGTTTCCATCACTCTGACAATCAAAAATACAGATAACTCTCCGACCATCGGTATGAGTCCCATTATTTCCATCACCGGACCTGGGACAACAACTGTTTCGTGCAGTGTCTCTGACAATAACGGTGTATCCATTTGCCTGGTTCAGGCCGATCTTCCAGGCTCCTATAGCGTTGAAGTCGCAACTCCCCGTCTACAAAATCCGGTGCCCATTGTTTTCCTTTCCAGCACTCGCTCTTGTACAATCGCCAACGCCACAGCACAGGAAGTCTGGGATGAAAATGGCTCTGCGGCATGGGGAGCCTGCACTATCACCTCCTGTGATATGAACTACACGCGCACAAGTGACACGACCTGTGTCGCTGATGTTCGTTCCTGCGACCCCTTCCCGACGGGTGCCGATAATGCGCAACAAATCTGGGAGGAGAGTACACAAAACACCTGGGGTGCCTGTGCAATTTCAGCATGTAAAATTCACTACAACATGGTTGGAACTGGAGCGGCGGCAGTTTGTGATCCAGACACTCGCAAAGTTGCGCCCGAAAATCTTCCTCCTCACACGACAGAAGCCGAGCAGACTTGGGACGGAAATGACTGGGGTCCTATTGTCGCTCTCAAGTGCGAATACCCTTATAAAGTGGCAGCCGGTGTTTGCGTAATGGCTGACGTTACCCCAGACGCTTTCATTCTGTTGGACAAGTACCAACAAGACCTTAATCAAATTATTTATTCGGATGCGATTGCAGTTTCAGGAACTGAACTGGATATCGAAGTGATTCTTTCAGGTGACGCTTCCGGCTTTGCACAACGTCTGCCATTCGGAGGTACTGAATGGATTCCATTCGATCCCACAACTGAAAAGGTTGCCAGTGGTGACGCCATCCGCTTGGCTTTGCAATCAGCGGCCACAGTGAGCACTACTTCGTCCGTGATCTATGCCCTAGGCGCAATGCCCGCCCTTGAATGGAAAGTAACGACTCGGGATTTCACTCCGCCAACGGACATCACCTTGATCCATGATAACAACGACAAAAAATTCCTTCTGGGATGGACGAATGGTGGCCTGGGCAATGGTGCTTCCCAGTGTTTGATTCAATTTCAAAAGAATTCCTCAGAGTGGACCACGGTGGGAAGTACGGTGGACTGCGACTCTCCACTACCAGAAACTGAATTCTCACTTCCGGATTCGCTGGGCTTTTCGACTTACTGGAATGCCACCGGAATCCCCGTGCGCATTCTGCGTCAGACGGGCTCCGTTTCGCTGTTCCAGATACCTAAAAAACTAATCTGTATCGCCGAAGCCGACGAACCCGCTGTGGACGATGTCCTTCGCGATGAGAATTGCAATACCAACTGGCTGGACGACGCGGACAGTATTCCACCAGTGGGAGGAAGCTTCCTTATCAACGAAGCCTCTCCAGTTTCAAAAACACTGGTTCAGTTGTCTATCATTTGCCCGGTCGACAATAAGAGCGATGTTGTCGTTGCTTATGGTGAAACCAACCCTCCGACACAATTTGCTCTTTGTACGAGTTCGGCACCTTTTGAACTAAGTTCCGGTTCCGGATTGAAAACTATTTACCTGCAGTTCGGAGATTCCGTTGGGAATTATCTTCCGATCATTTCACAATCCATCTACCTGGATCAAACCCCTCCAAGTGCCGGCACGTTGAGCATTAATTCCGGGTCCACTGCAACCAATAACGCCAACGTTACTCTGACACTAAGTTGCCCTGTGGATAACGGCACTCCTGCAAAAGTGGCCATTGCCAACACTCCAAATCCTGGTGATCCCGAAGTTTCAGGCGACTGGCAAACCTGCTCGACCACCGTTCCGTTTTCTTTGACTGCTGGAGATGGCAACAAAACTGTTTACGTTCGCTATTTGGATGAGGCTCGAAACGTCAGTCCTGATATCAGCGACGATATCGTCCTAGACACTACGGCACCAACGGGAAGCCTTGGCTATTTGAATGACTGGCAGAATAGTCCTGACATTTCCATTGCTATCAATGGCGCTGATGCCAGCACAAGTGTTTCCTCTTGTGAGCTTCAGGTCGCAACAGCTGCAATAGCCACGGGCACAATCGGTAGCTTTGGTTCATGGTCGACAGTGTCCTCTACTTGCGGAAACCAAACATTTACCAATGCACAAAATAACACCGCTTATACGTTTAGATATAGTATGACCGATGCGGTAGGTAATTCTGCCTGGATCACAAGCCCTTCAATTACCAAAGTCGACCTCCAAGCACCCGTCGGTGGAAGTTTTGCTTTCAGCGCGAATGATACGAACTCCCGCGCCACTAAACTCAATATAACCTGTCCGACCGATGAAAACGGCTCAGTAAGAATGGCCTACGGCAGCACTTCTTCACCGACGAACTGGCAGAACTGTGTTGCCGTCAAATCGTATGTGCTACCAAGTAACGATCCGGTGCAAACAGTGTATGTTCGATTTATTGATGACTTCGGCAATATCACGGTTGCATACAGTGATTCTATCAACGTGAACATCTCCGAACTGGGCTCAGGCAGCTTCTCGATCAACTACGGAGAAGAGTACACCAATAATTTATTGGTCGGACTGACATTTGACTGCCTCAAAGATGGCTCGAACAACTATCTGAATGTGGCCACGGGCAACAGTGCAAATCCCGGAACTCCAGGCAATGCCTCTGATTGGTCAGCCTGTGTTTCAAACTCCACTCCCCTTGATCATACACTTGCGACAGGTGATGGTACTAAGACTGTGTACGCACGCTATGACGACAGCGGCACGCCAAGCGCAGACTTTTCAAAATCAATCATCTTGGACACCACCAGCCCCGTTGCCAATTTGGCTTACCTAAACGGCTGGCAAAATACGACGACTGTTTCGGTCACGACAACAGAAACCGATCTGCTTTCTGGAATTGCTGCCTGTGATTTACAAAAATCCGAGGCGCCCCTGACCAATGGAGTCGCAGGGGCCTTTGATGCGTGGAGCACCGTCAGCACCACTTGTGGCAACTATAGTCTTGAGGGCGCAAACGGCAACGCCTATAAGTTCCGCTATCAGGTGACGGATCAAGCCGGCAATCAAAGCACGTGGTTTGACAACGGTTCATTGACGATGGTCGATACCACAGCTCCCGTTGGTGGTAACTTTACTATCAGTACGGCATCGCCAACAGGAACAACGGCGACATCTTTAGCGGTCACGTGTGCGACAGATACGCAAAGCACTCCGCAGGTAGCATTCGGTGAAACCTCAACTCCGACCAACTGGCAAGCCTGCGCAGCTTCCAAGGCATGGACACTAAGTACCGGCTCGGGAACAAAAACCATCTACATGCGCTTTAAGGATACTGCCGGTAACATATCTGCTGTTATTGCCCGCAATATTTACCTGGATCAAACAGCTCCAACTGGTGGGACCCTAGCCATTAACGGCGGAGCCGCCTATACAAATTCACTCAATGCCGTTCTGACTTTAAGTTGCCCGCTGGACAATGGATCGCTAACAAAAATCGCCATCGGCAACAGCACATCTCCTGGAAATCCCGCTGTTCCTGGTGACTGGCAAGCCTGCAGCACCTCGGTCAACTACACTCTGCCAGCTGGTATCGGGACCAAAACCGTTTACGTAAGACATATGGACTCTGTCGGCAATGTTGGCTCCACCATTTCTGATACGATTTACTTCGACAATGTCGTACCTACGGCTTCGATTTCTTATACCAACGCATGGATCACAACAACCAGCACTACTGTAACGGCAACTCAAGCTGATGCGAACGCGGGTCTGGACTATTGTGAGATGCAACTGGCCCAGGCGACAGTATCAAGTGGTACCGTGGGCACATACTCTGCCTGGAGCACCGTCAGCAGCACTTGTGGAAATTACACTTTAAGTGGTGTCAGCGGCAAAGCTTACAAATTTCAGTATCGCAGTAAAGACAAAGCCGGCAACGCCAGTGCTTGGTCTGCGCCAGCAAGTGTTATAAGAATTGATACCACGGCCCCATCGGGAGGATCAGTCAGCTATTCGAATACAATTCAAACAACTACGGCCATCCCGGTCACTGTCAATAAAGGCACTGATCTAAATTCCGGAATGAGTGCAACCAACACGGACTATGTCCTTCAAGTTGCGTATGCGACATTGAACACCTCCACGCTGGCCTGCGGAACATTTGGAGCATTTGCCGACACTGGAGTATCAGAAACTGCCGCAGCGACTTCATATAGCTACACCGGAATCCAAGGACGCTGTTATCAATTCCGTTATGTGGTAAAAAATGTCGCCGGATTATCCGCGACTTATACCGGCACGAACACGACGAAAATTAATTACACCTATTCTTGGAACAGTGGCGCTTGGGGCGCATGTACCGGAGGAAGTGGTTCTTGGTCCTACGGGTCTTGGGGGGCGTGTACTGGAGGCTCCGGTAGCTGGTCCTACTCGGGCTGGAGTGGTTGTTCGAAAACTTGTGGTGGCGGCACTCAATCTCGATCAGCGACTTGTAACAAAAACAGCGGTAGCGCAACGCAAACTCGTTCTGCATCCTGTGACCAGAATGCGAATAGTGGAACCCAAACCCGTTCTGTGACCTGTCTTCGCAGCGATAGCACAACTGTCGCCGACACCTTCTGTACAGGTACGGAGCCAGCCTCCAGCCAACGTTGTACACCGACTTCAGACTCTGTTTGCGGAACAAAAACCGCAAGCCAGACTTGTACACCAACCAGTAATTCCGTTTGCGGGACGGTGGCTGCGACCAGTCAGTCTTGCAATACGCAAGCGTGCTGTAATGCGGCCAACAACTCAAGCAATATGTGTGCTGGAAACTACGTTCGCACTATGTTAGCAGGTATGAAAACGGCGGCATACTATTGTGCATCTGGCTCCATGTCTGGAGGATCTAACTGTACGGGAGCACAGAATCTGATTGCCTGCACGTTTACCTGTTACTAGTAAGAAGCGCCCTTTTTTAATATTTCAAACAATGAGCGAAGCGCCACTTTAGGGTTCGCTGCACCCATCGAGCGGTGATAGGCATCTAAAACGAAACGCGCGATGGCCCCCGCCTCAATCGCGGTCAGAACCTTGACTTCCTTGCGTATTGCTTTTGCCAGTGCAGCCTCATGGCGAAGCCACATTTGCTTTGAATACAAATTCAACTGCGGAGTCTCTTCAATCAACTTCATGAAAACTTTAAAGCTTTTGCGCTGACTGTCCTCCAGGGAATCCAGACCTTCAATGCCCGTCTGTAAAAGTGCCTCGTGGACCGACTGTCCTTTTTTTCGTTTCAAAACAGAATCCACCAGCTGCTGTTCCTGTTCAGCGTCTTCATCAAACACCAGGGATTCTTTCGTCGGAAAGTAATTAAAAAGCGTCGGCACTGAAACCAACGCTTTCTCTGCGATCTCGGCCGTGGTGACGTTGTCGTAGCCGCGCTCGATAAAAAGTCTGGTCGCCATATCCGAAATCGCTTTACGAGTTTGTTTCTTTTTTTCTTCTCTTAGTCCCAAAGTCAGACACTCCCGGCCGTCAAATCGAATCAAAGGCCTTTGCAATTATTATAGTCACTTAAATTTTTAATTCACTATAAATTTACCACCAAGGGAACTATTCTAAGAACAACAAGGAGCCATATCATGTCCCAGAATTCACAACATCTTCCCATCGCCATCATCGGTGCCGGCTTAGGGGGCTTAACGTTGGCCCGCGTTCTGCACCTTCACGGAATCAAAGCCACGGTCTTTGAAGCCGAACCCTCCCCGGACTTCCGCCCCCAAGGCGGCATGCTGGATATTCACGATCACAATGGTCAACTGGCCCTGAAAGATGCTGACCTGTTTGAAAAATTTCAGGAATTAATTATGCCCGGAGCCCAGGCCACCCGCGTGCTGACGCCGCAAGGTCAGATTTTAGTAAACGAGCCCGATGACGGAACCGGCGGCAGACCCGAGGTCAAACGAGGAGAACTTCGCCGCATTCTGCTGGAATCCATCCCTGCTGAGTCCGTTCGCTGGGGACATAAAATCACGACAGTTGCGGGAATCGGAAATGGAAGACACTTGCTGACCTTCGCAAACGGCCACTCTATAACAACGGATCTTTTAATTGGTGCCGATGGTGCTTGGTCCAAGGTTCGTGCAGTTTTATGTAAGGAAAGTCCCACCTACACCGGCACTACCTTTATCGAAACTTATCTGCACGAAGCCGACACTCACTATCAGGAAAGCGCGAAGGCCGTGGGTGGCGGCGCACTTTTTTCAACAGCACCTGGCAAGGGAATCCTGGCACATCGAGAGCCCAATGGCGTTCTACATACCTACGTCGCTTTAAGTAAGCCGCTGGAGTGGTTTGCTGCCATTGACTTTGGTAATGCAGAAGAAGCCCTTCACCGAGTAGCACAGGAATTTGAAGGCTGGGCGCCAGAGCTGCGGGCCCTGATCACGCACGGAGAAACCAATCCTGTCGCCCGTCACCTGTATACGCTATCCACCGATGTCAGATGGGATCGCATCCCGGGAGTGACTTTATTAGGTGATGCCGCCCATTTGATGATTCCATCAGGCGAGGGAGCCAACCTTGCGATGTTCGACGGCGCAGAACTGGCTAAAGCGATCATCGCCAATCCGGATAATATTGAAGCGGCTTTGGAGGCGTATGAAAAAGAGCTCTTCCCTCGCAGCTCGAAAGAAGCAAAAGAAGCCCTACGCTTGCACAAAATACTTTTCGGCAGCAACGCGCCTCAAAGCCTCGCTGACTTTTTTGCGAACCCAACTTCAGCGACCACTCCCTCCCCATAGCCCGCCTTTAAACCCATCCAAATGGCTCTAACTGCAATAGATCTGACAGTAGTGTAGTTTTTACAGGTGGTCTCTGAGTTTGGCCCTTAGAGACCGCATTGATCTCTGACCTGTCGCTGTTTCGTGATATGAAATGCTAAACCTGACTTCAGAAAAAACCCAACTTTATAGGAGTTAAAAATGAAATCAGTTTTCTTTGTTTTGATCGCGATGACATTCTCAGTTTCTGCACACGCAGGTGAAGCCCTTTGCGGAGCAACGGCATTGGATGTGGTTCAGTATTTAAATCAACGTGCAACGCCAGACTTTAAGAAATCAATTCGCATTACAAAAGCCTCGTCAATTCAATCTGCAGACCCAACTGTAGCTGCAGAAGTTTTCACAATTGAAGCCTTGGACAATGGTTACGAAGTTCGCGTAATTGCCTGGGACGCTGACAGCAAACCTGTTTGTGAAATTGTAGGCTACAAAAAACTTTGGGACTAATAATTTGAGCAAGACTGGTTCTTTTTTCCATTATGAATACATAAAGCAAGAGCTTGCGAAACGGATGCAGGTCAACCCGCACTATTCGCTGCGATCTTTTGCCCGTGATCTTGGAGTGGGCCACTCGTGGCTTTCCGAGTTTCTGGCTGGAAAAAAGGGCCTGTCTGATTCAACAGCAGAAAAAATTGTTCAGGCTTTATCATTAAGCCGTCAGGATGCGGAACTTTTCAAGTTAAGCACCCGTGCCGCCCATGCCCGGTCCAGTACCGAGCGTGAGCGCGCCTTTACAGAACTTCAGCAAATAAAACCTAAAAGCATCCGCAAGGTAAAAGCGCAGGAAGTGGTCCGCGCGGGATCCTGGTATCATCTGGCCATCCTGGAATTGACAGAGCTTCCGGACTTTAAACATCATGAACTTGATATCGCACAAAGACTGCGTCTGCCAAAACCCACTGTCAGTCGCGCCCTTCAGGATCTTATTTCCCATGGACATTTGAAAGTCGAGAATGGCCGAATGCAGGCCGTCTCTGCCCAGACAGAATCCGATATGGACGTACCAAGTGTCGCCATTCGACAGTATCATGAACAGATTCTGCAACTGGGACAAAGAGCCCTGCACGAACAAATCGTGGAGCAACGAGAGTTCATGAGCACCACCTTTGCCTTCAGCACGGAGCGTATGGTGGAAGCAAAAAAAGCCATCCGTGATTTTCAAAGCTTTTTTGCAAAAGAGTTTTATCAGGAAACCGACAACAAGGACTCCGTCTATCAGATGTCGATGCAGTTTTTTCGCATGGATAAAAAAGGGAACGGCCTATGAACGTATTCTTGGTTTCAGTATTGATTCTAATGTCTTCCCTGGCTCACGCTGGTCCGCGAGTCATTGGCAATGGTGGTGATTCTGTTTCTTTAGAGTTCGTGAAGGTGGCTCAGGAAGTTCTTTATAAGATCTATTACTCGAATCCCCAGGATTTTGATCTAAAAGGATACGAAGCTGCGATCCAATCAACAAAAATCGAATCCACCGACAGGCAACTCCTTCTGGAAGGTGTCCCAAAAGACGCCATCAACTATCCGAGTGAAAAACGCATCATCTTCAATCGTAAGGCATGGGCCCAAATGAACCTGGAGCTTCGCTCCCTGATGGTGCTTCATGAGTACCTGGGCATCATGGGAGTCAATGACTCGACCTACGCGGTCTCTTCAAGACTTTTACACATCCGCTCTTTTGGCATCAGCAATATTCTATGCAAAACAGACTCTGGGTATGGCTGGGGAGAAATCTTTATCAAACACAACCTGCCTGAAGATCAACAGGCTCTTGTCGCAAGTTTCTCGATTCACCTTAAGTCATCCCAAGGCGTTGTTCAATACGCCGATCAGAACCAAGTCGTAGTCAAAAAGGACGACTTAGGTCGATTGATTGCCAATCGCGCCATGAGCTTAAACCTGACTTCAGAGCGCGGGCCCTTCTTGGTATCTCTGACACCCAATGGCTTTGAAAATCAAATGCACGGATTCTTCTTTGTCAGCGGCCAGACATTTCCTGTCAGCTGCGTGATACGTGAGTAACTCTTCAACACCACGCAGAACCGATATCGGTTATGTGTCGCAATAAGAAATGGGACCTGACACCTAACGAAGAGACGCGATGGCAGTTTTATAATCTTGGCTGAAGACGTAGCTGCCGGCGACGAAGACGTCGGCTTCGTGACAGAGTTTGGCGGTTTCAGCGTTGATGCCGCCGTCGACTTCGATCAGGCAGTTTAAGCCCTGTTTGGTGATTTCTTGGCGAAGGCGAGAGATTTTGGCGATCTGATCGTGCATGAAGGATTGCCCGCCGAAGCCTGGTTCCACGGTCATCACTAGCACCAAATCACATAAATTCAATAACGGAATAACTGAATCAACCGGAGTACCGGGACGAAGAGTGATCCCCGCCTTTGCTCCCAACGCCGTGATTTGACGAAGTACCGAAGCGGGATCTTTGGTTGCTTCCACGTGAATCGTCAAATAGTCAGCACCGGCTTTGATGAAGTCCGCGATATATTTTTCCGGCTCGGTGATCATCAAGTGAACATCCAGCGGAATAGGAGAAACTTTTTTAAGTGCTTTAACAACAGGAATACCGATGGTCAGATTCGGCACGAAGTGCCCGTCCATCACATCCACATGGGCCCAGTCGGCTCCCGCTGCCGCAATGGCTTTGACTTCTTTTTCAAGATTAGCAAAGTCAGCGGACAGAATTGAGGGAGCAACCATTTTAGCCAATTTTATCTCCGGGTTTAAGCGCATGTCCTTTTAAGAAATCAGACACCTTCATACGATTGCGGGATTCCGGCTGAACTTCAAGCAATTTCAAAAGCCCATCGCCCGTTGCGACAGTGATGGAATCCGCATCCACCGCAGTCACCGTGCCCGGCGCCGCAGAACCAGAAGCCGGCAAAGGACGCACCACATGCAATTTCAATTTTTTACCATCAAGCAAAGTGTAAGTACCCGGGCCATAAACAAAGCCGCGCACTTTGCCATCGATGGATTTTGCAGACTTGGTCCAATCAACCTGTGACTCGGCCTTGTCAATTTTAGGAGCGATCGTCACCAACGATTCATCCTGTGGAGTCGGCGCCAGATTTCCGCGCACGTAATCCATCAACTCCACTCGCAACAAATCCGCACCCAAATCGGCCAGCACATCGTGCAACTGCAGAGCATGCATCTCGGGAGTGATCTTCACGCGGCGAATACCAATGATATCCCCCGCATCCAGTTTCTTGACCATCTTTTGCAAAGCCACACCGGATTCTTCATCACCCGCTTCAATCGCACGCTGAATCGGAGCTGCCCCACGCCAGCGTGGCAAAATTGACCCGTGCACATTCACACAGCCAAACTTGAAGGAATCCATAAAGTCTTGCGTAAGAATTTGCCCGAAGGCCACAACCACGCCGACTTCGGCTCCCCAAGAGCGAATTTCCGCGACGGCTTCAGGATCTTTTTTAAGGGATTCAGGAGTGATAACTTTCAGACCGTGTTCAAGTGCGAGCACTTTCACCGGACTGGGTGTGAGTTGCATTTTTCGACCCGCCGGACGATCCGGCTGAGTCACAACTCCAACGACTTCAAAATGGTTATCTGCTAGAAGCGCTTTCAAAGATGTTACAGCAAATTCTGGAGTTCCCAGAAAGCAGACGCGGATCTTACTCACGCTCTTCGCCTTCTAGCTCTTTGCTGCGGGCTTTTTCCATTTGTTCACGTGTAGGATAACCGTGTTTTTGAATTTGTTTTTTGATCTTGTTGGATTTTACAAAGCTCAAGTGGTCGATAAACAAAGTACCTTCCAAATGATCCAACTCGTGCTGCATGCAAATCGCCAGCAGACCATCGGTTTTAACGATGAACTCTTTGCCGTTCACATCATAAGCGCGCATTTCGATATAGTCATAGCGCTCAACAGTTTCGTAGTAACCCGGTACCGACAAGCAACCTTCGTCAAAAGTTGTTTTGCCTTCACCTTTGACGATTTCGGGATTGATCAAAACCAGTGGTTGCACCACTTGTTTTTCCAAATCAGTCATCTCTTCGTCTTTGTAGCGACGACCTTTGTCGTCTTTAGGGCGAGTGTCGATCACGATCATGCGGCGAAGCTCGCCAACTTGAGGTGCTGCCAGGCCGATACCGTGGGCATCGTACATGGTCTCAATCATGTCCTCTTGAAGCTGTTTCAGCTCCGTTGTACCGAACTCGGAAGGCTTCACAGGGTCAGCAACCTCGCGAAGTCTCGGGTCTGGGAAAGTGAGGATTTTCATGATCATAGGGCCTCCAAAGTGGCCCCCATTATATCAGCGTTTCAGCCTTTTGAGAAGGACCAAGGCCAAAGCACCCATTAAGATATTCGGAGCCCAAGCGGCCACCACCGGAGGTACTGCCCCCTGATTCCCCAAAGTAATCCCAGATGAATAAAACACGTAATAGGCGAAAACCAAGCCCAGACAGATCCCTAGGTTCAACATGGTGCCCCCAGAACGAGCTCTCCCCACGCTAAAAGGCAGGCCCAAAAGGCTCATGACAAGGCCTGCGAAAGCGAAGCTCATTTTAGACAGGTAGCCCACTTCATAGGCAACCGTATCCAACCCCGCGTCCTTGTTCTTTTTGATGAAGTGCTTAAGCTCCCCTTGGGACATCATTTCGGCGGTTTGCCCCGCACTTTGCAAATCCTTGGAGTCCTCTGCCATCACGATGCTTTTGTCTTTGAAATCCGTGGTCAATGGAAAGCTGGAGTCTTTGGTAAACAAAGTTACAGTTCCCTTTTCCAAGAGCCATTGGGAACCGTTGATGACCACATCATGCGCCGTGATCATCTGCACCAAATCCCAATCATCGCTAAAGAAATACATCGTCAGCCCTTGCGCGCGGTCGCCCTTGGCACTCAGGGTTTTGATATTGAAAATGGAGTCTTTGGTGCGATACCAGATCTTGTTGGTTTTCACCGTCGAAAAACGATGCGGTTCTTTTTTCAGTTCATAATAGAGAATATAATTCTTCTGCGTGTTCGCCCGTGGCACCAGGCGGTCCGTCATCAAATAACCGCCGGCGGAGATCAAAATCACCCACAGCAGAATTGGGGTCGAAATACGCATCAGACTCATTCCGGCAGAAAATAACGCAACGAGTTCGTTATTCTTGTTCAGGTTTGTCAGGGTCAAAATCGTGCCCAACAAACAAGCAACCGGAAGCAATTTCGAAATAATGTCTGGGAAAGAGTAAAGGTAATAACTAAAAAAGGTCGCCGTACTGACGTCTTTGTATTGGGAAATCGTCGACATCGCGTCGACGGCCGTGAACAAAGTCAGGAATATCAAAAGGCCACCCAGGAAGTAGCCAAAGAAAAGCCAAGAGGTATATCGATCAATTCTGTTCATTCTTAGAGTTTCCTTGACTCAGGTCCAAAATCCTATTTAACTTTGCTTATGGCTTTACGCGTCTTACTTGCAGATGAGAGTTCCACAATCAAAAAGGTAATGCAACTGGCATTGTCCGACTTCGCCGTTGAGGTGAAAGCGGTCCCAGTAGGTCTTGATGTTTTACCTGTCGCTAAAAGCTTTAAGCCAGACATTGTTTTTGCAGACGTACTTTTGACAAAAAGAAACGGCTACGATGTCAGCCTGGAACTAAAGAACGATTCTGAAACCACAAATATTCCTGTTGTTTTGATGTGGAGTGGTTTCATGGAAATCGACGAAAACAAGGTCACTGAATCCAGAGCCGATGACCGCTTGGAAAAACCATTCGATGCAGAGCACCTGCGTGGTTTGGTAAATAAGTTGGTTAAAAAAACGGCGGAAAATCCTGTCAGCCAGTATTTAACATTCCCTGAAATGCCTGAATTCGAGGAAATGCCTGCTGAGGGCGGCTCAACTCAAATGGACGCTGGCATTTCTGCGGCCGATCCAGAGTACAACTCCCTGGATGCGATCCCGGAAATCAGCGAAGACGAAGCGATGAGCCTTGATGTTCCTGGCGAGGAATTCGCATCCGTTCCTTTGACAACACCGCGAGGTGAAGACGAAATGGACGAGGGCGGCTGGGCTCACCAGGATTTAACAAAATTTAAATTAAATATTCCACAGAATGAACCTGACGACTTTGCGTCTAAATTTGTAATTCCTCAAGACGAGGATTTATCAAATGCCCACATTGAAGTTTCAGGGAACTTTGAGGAAATCAGCTTTGATGAGAATGGCCCGGATTTGGCACAAAAACCGGCTCCAGCTTCAGCTAAAGCACCTCCGGCGAAACCACCAGAGGATTCTTTCCTGGGTAAGGTTGAAAAATCCGTCAAAGATCAAATGATGGAAACCCTGAATAAAGGGCCTTCCACCAGCAAAGCGCAACCAAGTGCTGCAGTGGCAAAACCTGTTGCCACTAATGCTCAGCCCAAAACCCAATCCAAGGTGGACTTGTCCAGCGAAATGATGGAAAAGATTGTTCGTGAGGAAGCTCGTGAAGTGATCGAATCCGTATGCTGGAAACTCCTTCCCGAGATTGCAGAGCGCATCGTTCGCGAAGAGCTGAACAAGCTTATGCGCGAAACCGAGAAATCTATCTAGTACCTTTTTCTCTCTGAACCTCACATCAAGGTACGCCCTATATGTGAGGTCTTATGACACTTATTGATCTGATCCGTGCTGCCATCAAAGAAGACATGCCCCAAGGCGATGTCACAACTGAGTCACTCGCATTAACCCCAAAATCCGGCCGCGCACGTCTGAAAGCCAAAGAAGACATCGTCCTTTCGGGCGCAGCTCCTTTTGAACAAACCATGCAAATGCTGGAACCCAACTGTCGCGTGAAATGGCATTTCGAGGAAGGCGACGAAATTTTGAATGGCCAAATTATCTGCACGATCGAAGGCGATCTTGTGCAAATCCTGAAAGCCGAGCGCGTGGCTTTGAACTTCCTGGGTCACTTGTCCGGTATCGCGACCGTCACTCGCCGATTTGTAAATCAGGTAAAACACACAAAAACCAAAATCCTGGATACGCGCAAAACAACTCCTGGTTACCGCGAGCTTGAGAAAAAAGCCGTCGCCCATGGTGGTGGCGTGAATCACCGCATGAATCTAAGTTCTGCGATCCTGATCAAGGACAACCATATTTCCGTCATGGGTGGCATCACCAATGCGGTGAACCGCGTGCGTGAACACAGCAACCTGCCGATGGAAGTGGAAACCCGCACCCTGGCTGAAGTGAAGGAAGCGGTGGGCTTGAATGTCACTCACCTGCTTTTGGACAACATGGATAACGACATGCTGACACAAGCTTTGGCTTTGATCCCTGAGGGTGTGAAAACTGAAGCCAGTGGCAATATGAATCTGGCGCGCGTGCGCTCAGTCGCTGAAACGGGCGTGACTTATATCTCTGTCGGAGCTTTGACACACTCAGCACCAGTTGCCGATGTAAGCCTTATCTTCGCGTGGGAGGAATAGTGGCTGGAAAAACTGTGAACGAAAATCCCATGAGCGAAATCCGTATCGGTGATGTGACGGCCAAATGGGCTCGCAACAATCACCTGCATGTGGAATACAAAGATAAACAGGAAAGCACCAACCTCACTGCCAAAGAATTGGCGTTCGAGGAGGATTTACTGGAAGAGGCTTTGTGCCTGTTCGTAACTGATCATCAAACTGCTGGCCGTGGCCGCGGTAAAAACACGTGGACTGATTCCACAGCTGGTTCTTCACTACTAAGTTCCTGGTCATATCTTTTGCCGATGATGCCACAACCAACGGCTTCGTGCCTGGTGGGCTTGGCGGTGTATCGTGCGTGCTCAACAACTTGGCCGTTTTTGAAATGGAATCTGAAAGCACCGAATGACATCTACATCGGCGACAAAAAAGTGGCAGGCATTCTGCTTGAAACTGTCGCCCAAAATGACGAAGCCCGCTTCATCATCGGTCTGGGTGTCAACGTAACATCATCACCGGCAGCGGTGGAAACCTCAACCAGCATTTTGCAATCCCTGCCCGAGGGCGCGCCCCTATTGGGTGAAGACTACACAGCGTTTTTGGACCGCTTGGTATTTGAACTTTCCGATGCGGCTTCACACTGTGATCAGCCACTAAGTCCGACGGATCAGCTTTCTTTATTGCACGCTTTGAATCTTCACCCGTTGTTGAAAGAAAAGTACACGGCGATGGAAGCGGATGGTTCTTTGTACCTAGGTGCTAAAAAAATCAACTGGAGCGAACTGTAATGGCTACGACTTTTACTCCTTTTCCTGACTTGGGGAATTCGACGCCGGAATTTAAACTTCCTGCAGTGGATGGGAAGACGTATTCACTGAAGGATTTTTCCAATGGGAAACCTTTGGTGATTATGTTTATTTGCGCCCATTGCCCGTATGTTCAGGCTGTTGAAGAGCGCTTGATCCAGCTTGGGGCTGACCTAAAAAAGGATGGCGTTAACGTGGTGGGAATTTGCTCCAATGATCCTAAGGACCATCCTGAAGATTCATTTGAGGCCTTGGCAAAACGCTGGAAAGAAAAAAACTATTCTTTCACTTACCTGGTGGACGAAACACAGGAAGTGGCCAAAGCATTCGGTGCAGTTTGCACGCCGGATTTCTTCGTTTACGATGGCCATTTGAAACTTTCCTACCGTGGCCGCTTGGATAATTCCTGGAAGGATGCCAGCAAGGTCACTGAACGTGAATTGTACAATGCCGTGCAAACTCTTTTAAAAAATCAAAAAGTATCTGAAGAACAGACAGCCTCCATGGGCTGCTCAATCAAATGGAAGTAAGACAATGAGATATATTATAGTTTTTGTTATCGTGATGGTTGCCTCTTTCGGCGGTTACCTTGCCACTTACCTAGGTGCGTTTAAAGGTGTGGAAATTTCCGAGGCTCAACAAGGCCCGTTTAAAACTCTCTACATCGAACATGTCGGGCCTTACCACAAAGTGAACAAGGTGATCGAAAAAGTTGAAAAATTCATGGCCAGCAAAGGCACTATTTGCCAACGCACTTTCGGTGAATACCTGGATGATCCTCGTCAGGTTGAAGAAGCCCGCCTGCGCTCTCGCGTGGGCTGCTTGATTGAAAGCATGCCGACCGATGTTCCAGAAAACATGAAAGAAGGCGTCATCCCGGCAAATCACTATGTCGTGGCGGTGTTCACAGGCTCCCCGGGCATCGGACCTTTGAAAGTATATCCACGTGTTGAAGAATACCTTCAGCAAAAAGGTTTGGCAAAAACTGCGACAGCGATCGAGATCTATGAAATCCACTCGATCACTGAGAAGTCCGCAATGACGACGACTTACCTTTTCCCGGTTCAACCGAAGTAAGTCCTTATCTTTTAGCTGCCGAAAACAACCCGCTCAAGAGAGTCCACGGACTCCTTGAGCCGCGTTGACTGCGCTGAAAGCTCTTCCGCTGAAGCGGCTGTTTCCTCTGAGACCGCTGCATTTTCCTGCGTAGTTTGATCCAACTGATTCATTGCCTGACCGATCTGCGAAACACCCCGACTTTGCTCCTCGCTGGCTTGTGCGATGTTCAAGTTCAAATCAGCCACTCTGTTTACCGCTTCTAAAATTTCACCAAATACAGCTCCGCCATGCTTTGCCTGCTGCTCTCCCGTTTCAATGCGTGCCGCACTTTCGTTGATCAACGAGGCAATGTCTTTTGCCGCTTCCCCACTTCGATGTGCAAGCCCACGCACGGCTTCGGCAACTACCGCAAAGCCTTTGCCCTGCTCACCAGCGCGAGCGGCCTCAACCGCAGCATTGAGTGCCAATAGATTAGTTTGAAATGCGATATCATCAATCACGCTGGTAATTTCAACCACCCGCTTGGAATCACTTGAAATTGAAGCCATAGATTGCACTAACGCCTGAATCTGTTGACCACCGACTTCAGCAACACCTTTCGTCGCTTGCGCCAAAGTTGATGCCTCACGCGCACCCTGGGAGTTCGCCTGAACCATCGACGACATCTCTTCCATAGTTGCTACTGTCTCTTCCAATGATGAAGCTTGAATTGTCGAGGCCTTTGAAAGAGAACCAGATGATTCTGCAATCTGTTGTGATGCCGCTTCCACCAAGTCACCGGACTCTTTCAGAACTCTTGAAATATCCTGAAGGTCTTTCATCGGACGTCTAAAAACAAAAACAGCAATCATCAAAGCCAGTAAACTTCCCGCCAAAACACACAAAGCCATATAGCCTGCAGGAGATGCCTCCCCTTTGGCCGCTTCTGCGGCGTGTGCTTCTTTTACCATACTGCTGACTGCGAATACTCCGTGAAGCTTGCCGTCCTTCCAGTTTTCCATGGTGTATCCCAAAATGTCTTTTCCGTTTTTCCAAGGACTCGTGGATGGTTCTCCGTGGCAAACCAGGCAACCATGGGCTTCGCGAATATAAACCGGACGAAAAACACTCACTTGATTTTCATTATTGATCACCAACTCCTGAAGTTTCGGATTGGCTGCGAACTTTTTGAAGATTTCCATCTCCACCGGGGTGGCAGAATTTTTTACATCACGGGGCTCATCTGAAAAAACCCGGAATCGATAATGCTCCTGTTCAGAGTCTGCGGCGCCGATTTTCATTCCGGCATAAATCGGCACCTGTTGCAGAATAACTTCAATGTCCTCTTTTGTTAGCTCGCTTGAGTCTGAATACTTCTTAGTATAACGCTCTACCATTGGGGCAAGCCCCCCTTGGTTCGCAACGTAGCGAGAAGCCGCATTCAATCGGGAATGAATGGTCCGGGCTTTTTCCACGAGCCCTGAACGAAACTGCACTTCACTGAAATAGAGACAGGTTACCAGAGCTCCCGCCGAGCAGATCAAACAGGACACCATAACAGAAAATAGAAATTTAAATTTCAACCCTCTTCGGTTAAACCACTTCACTGTTTTCCCCTTTTTCTTATGTTCGAAAACCGTGAATTAATTATTGATGCTAAACAGACTGGAAATAATGATTTGTATCTTTAACGGATATGATGCAAATCATACGACGTGAAAATTCCTTATGATAGAGGCTCGGCTTTATGGTGCAATCTCAAATCAAAAAATGCGAAAACTGTTTCCTGTTAGATAAGAAACTGAAGATCAAAGACACTACAGTTATCTCACTTCTGAAAGACAAATCAGTTCAACATATTCAAAGCAAGGGCTGTATTTTAAGTCAGGGTTGCTTGCCAATGAATATATACTGCGTCGCCGAAGGTAAAATCAACACCATCGAACGCGACATCGAGGGGCGCGAGCACCTGGTGTCCACGTTTACTCCCAGCAATCTGTTTCCGTTAACCAACGTGATCACGGATCATCCGACTAATTTTGAATATGTCTCTGAAGGAAAAACCCGGCTTTGCAGCTTTCCGGTAAAAACCGTGCGCGATCTTTTGTCAGTGGATCCACAACTATCCATTTTGTTTTTAAAGAATGCCTGCAGCAAAGGCCTTAACAGCTATGAGCGTATCGTCACTTTGCAGTCGAAAAGCGCCTCTGACAAAGTTCTAAGAACGGTTGAGCAGTTCATGAATGAGGATGGCTATTGCCATCTGACCCGCAAGGAAATTTCTCTATGGGCCAATCTGACGATTGAAACCGTGATTCGCACTCTGACAGCCCTAGAGAAAAAGAAGCAGGTCAAAAAATCATCCAAAGGTATTCAGATCCTGCCCCAATAAAAAAGGCCTCGCGAACGAGGCCTTTTTTAATTAAAACTTCAGGATGTTCTATTTCTTTACCTGATCTTCATCAGCGAAACGCTCGCGCAATTTCACTGGCTGTTTCGGCTTTTGTTTGCGCATCTTAATATTCAACATCTCAACACCGACCGAGAACGCCATCGCAAAGTAAACGTAACCTTTTGGAATATGCACTTCCAAAGCTTCAACGATCAACGTGAAACCGATCATCAAAAGGAAGCTCAATGCCAAAATCTTAAGTGATGGATGGGAATCCACAAAGTTGCTGATGGATTTTGCGGAAACGATCATCACGATCGCGGAAATCACAACCGCTGCGATCATCACTCCGATTTCGCTGACCATACCAACTGCAGTGATCACAGAATCCAACGAGAACACCACGTCCAACAATAGAATCTGGAAAATCACTGCGCTAAAAGAATGTGCCACGTGGCTGGATTGACTGCCTTCAACCCCTTCCAGCTTGTGGTTGATCTCCATCGTACTTTTCACGATCAAGAACAGACCGCCCAGAAGCAGGATCAAATCACGACCCGAAATTTCCTGACCGAACACTGCAAACAGAGGCTCCGTCAACCCGATGATCCAGCTTAACGAGAACAATAAGATCACGCGCGTAATGACCGCCAAAGCCAAACCCGTTACGCGGGCTTTGTCCTGCTGCTCTTTTGGCAACTTACCGGCCAAGATTGAGATGAAAATAACGTTGTCGATCCCCAGAACAAGTTCCAAGGCGAATAGTGTGAAAAACGCGATCCAGATTTGTGGATTCGATAGCATTTCGATCATTTGAAGAGCACTCCTTTAGTCGTGTTAAATGAAATTAAAGGAGCCCTATGGTTTTGACTACAGAAATCCTCTCACGTGGCGCTTCCAGGGACTTCAAATTTGTTAATTTATTGGACGCACCCCTCACCTGTTGGCTCTGGGGAACCGATAATGATTCCATGAATTTAGTGTTCTTCGTCCTCATTTTTCTGGGTTCTTTGGGAGCCCTGGCCCAAACCGGCGCAAGCCCGTTTGGCGAGGACCCTTGCGCAGATTCCAGCGCTCGGGAATTTTTTAGCATTCTTAAAGACAGCTACGACAAGACGGATTCAACGTTTTCCATTTCACTACTAAAAGCCCAAATCAAAAAATGCGGCAAAAAAACTCAGGATGTTTTGAATGTGGATGAGAGCTTTTTGGACTCCATGGCAAAAGAGTCCCGCGAAAAAGAATTCGCTAAAATTAAAACAAATCTGGAAAAGGCCTCTGAGTACGGCGAAATAAAAGAGCACGAAAAAGACTTCATCAACTACGCCAAGAAAACCGGCAACACCGACTACGAGTCTTATCTTTCCCAAAAAAAGGCGCAAGGACTTGCCGCGGCTGCGAACGAAAAGAAGTCCTGCTCACCTGTGGATATGAGTAAAGATATGCCGCCGATTCGCAATCAGGATTCCGTAGGTTGGTGTTATGCCTTTACCGCCGCCGACCTCCTTTCCTACAAAACCAAAAAGAATATCTCTGCAGCCGATATCGCACTTGAAGATCAAAACAACTGGATCGACAGCATTGAAAGAGGCTTCAAGGGATCTACTGCAGCGGACTTTAAAGGCGGCTGGGTCGACCACTCGCTGAAAAGCATGCAGAAAAAAGGACTCTGTTTGGAAACGGACCTGTCCAGCGAAGACAATAGTGGTGGCACGTTCGCGGACTCTCTACGCAGTCTGGATTCCTGGGGCCGGGCCAGCATTGCAGCCAAAAGCCGTGACTGTAACAATCTTTACGCGGAATCCAAAAGATTATTTCCTGGCTCAACTCTTTCTGATCTTCAGGAAGTTGTTAAGACATCATCCAAAAGAGACTTCATCAACAACCTTCGCGAAAAATCCTGCAAACGCATTCCGGCGAAGTACGAAGTCGTCACCATGACCAAACAGGGATTCCACAGTAAGATTTACGACAAATTGAACCGCAGCAGACCGGAAAAAGATTATGCACAGGCCTTGGATGAGCAACTCAGCAGCAAGAATCCTGTCGGAGTTTCCATCGATGCCAATGGGTTTAGTGATCGTCGCTCTCCGGCGCTGACTTACGATAACTCTGCACCTCATGCCGTGTCTGTCGTCGGACGTCGCTTCAATGAATCCACGGGTCAGTGTGAGTACCTGTTACGCAATTCTTACGGCGCAGGATGCTCTGGCTATGACAGTACTCTAGAATGTACGAAAGGCATGATATGGATGCCGAAACCGGATCTCATGTCACGCACCTGGGGGTTGAGCTATGTTAAGTAGTTTATTAACGCTGCTGACATTGACCACATTTGCTCAAACTCCACTTGTTTGTGAAAAAGGCTTCATGCGTGAAACCTCCAACGGCAAGGTCACAGAAATTGCAGCGACGTATTGCTATAACGAAGACCGAAACATTTTGACCTCCCCTGCCTGCAAAACACTGGAGTGCAAAAGCGCCTTTAATGCAAATAAGTTGATTGATAAAAAAAAAGTCATGAACCCAACCAGCAATCCCGGCTTTAATATTTGCCGGGAGCTTGGTGGGAAACCACAGATCGTGGAATTTAAAGTGGGAAAAGACTGGCACCGGCTGGATCGTTGTACTTTTAAAGACGGATCCTTCGTCAGCACCAGCGAACTTATGGGTTTCTATCTGAAACCCCGCAAGTTTTAGTTAATTTCGTACTCTGCAGTCACTTCAACGCGGACTTTTATTTGACCGGCACTTAGCTCTGTCGGAGCCGAATCCGCCATTGCTTTCATCGCGAAATTTCTCATGACTGGCACTGGTGGCTGAGTTGACTGCGCACCATGACTGATGCGGGAAACACCTTTGATTTTGACTCCTGCTGCTTTCGCAATCTCTTCGGCTTTCACTTTTGCCGCGCGAACTGCATCCGCCAATGCCGACGTCTCGGCTTGTTGGCGTTTGTCTGAATCCCAGTTAATGGAGTTCACGTTCACGCCGCTCTCTTTAGTTTGTTTCTCAGTGACCAAAGCATCCAAGAAACGTCCTGCATCGTCCACTTTATGAAGTGTTACCATAAGTGATTGTACAACACGGAAGCCGACCATTTTGTTAGCCTGCGCTTTTTGGTCATACACATATTCAGGATTCAAACTGTAGTTGTCGGTTTGGATGTCTTCTTTTTTGATTTTAAATTCTTCGAAAACTTTTTTAACATCCTTGAACTGATTCGCCGCCAGTGATTGAGCTTGTTTCGCGGTTTGTGCTTTGCTCCAGATCTCTACAGTCATCGTGACCATATTTGGATCCAAGCCTTTTTCAGAAGTTCCGCTGACTACGATCATACGATCTGCTCCTTGGGCAAAACCGCCCCAGAGTGTGACAGACATAAGTAAGATACCTAATAGTTTCCTCATAATAACGCTCCTTCGCATTGATGCCTCTCAGAATAAAACAAAACATATATGAGCTCCAGAGGGATTGACGAATATCCTGCGCCTTGGCAAACTTTGTCTGTTCACAAATAAATGAAGGAGTCCTATTTATGAAACGTCTAGTTTTAATCGGTACTGCAGTAGCAATGATCGCAACTGGCTGTGCAACAACTGAAGAAAATCCAAACGCTGCTAAAGGTGCAGGTATCGGTGCAGCCATCGGCGCTGTGGCTGGTGCAGTTATCGGTCACCAAACAGGCCGCCGTAATGAAGGTGCACTTATTGGTGCAGCTCTTGGAGCTGGTATCGGCGGTGGTATCGGTCACCGCATGGATAAGCAAGCCAAAGAACTGGCGGCCATCGCTGAAACAAAAAGAACAGAGCAAGGTTTGATCACAAAGCTGAAATCAGACATCTTGTTCGACACTGGTAAATCTAACTTAAAACCAGCGGCGCAATCCAACATTGCTCAGCTTGCGCAAATCATGAGAAAGTACCCAGAAAACGTACTTACAATCCGTGGTTACACTGATGACACAGGGACGGCGATGAAGAATAATCCACTTTCCAAAGACCGCGCTGAAGCAGTTCGCGCGCAATTGATTTTGGGAGGCGTTCCTGCAGAGACTATCTCATCTGTAGGCATGGGCGCAGCGGATCCAATCGATCCAGCTAAAACGGCTGCAGCACGCTCTAAAAACCGTCGTGTTGAAATTGAAGTGACTGTGGATGCTTCCAAAGTACCTAAGCAAGCCAGCATCAACTAAGGTCTAAATAAATTTTAGCTTCACTCAAAACCCACCCGACTATTCGCGGGTGGGTTTTTTATTTTCTGGATCTTCATCGCAGCCAAATCCGAATAATCGGCACCAAAGATGACCGCCATCATCAGAAAGTTGCACGACGTTAACTATAATTTAGGTGTAAGGAAGGCAGGAGGAAATATGACATGCAAACGTTTAAATCTTCCCCCTACGCACTCGTCCAGCTAGTTGCGATCTTGGGCTTGGCGTTGATCTTCTTAATCATGATTTATTAGTTCAACTGGGAACCTGCTGCTCTCTCCAGTGCGGGTTCCCCTGCGGTACGCCCCCTGTATCTCTCCAGTGCGGGGGGCAATTTTTTTGAATTTACCTAAAACGGTTTTCAAACTATGCTGAGCCGATGAAGTTTCAGGCAACCATTGAGATTCGCATCGGTAATCCCTATATTTTGGTAAGTGCTGCTCGTGCCACAAAACTAAAACCCGGCTGGCGCAAGCCATTGCCCGTCTTAATTAAAATCAACGGTCAGCCAGAAGGCTCCTGGCCCATCAATATGATGCCGGTCGGTGATGGCAGTTTCTATTTGTATTTACACGGGGACGTACGCAATGCCTCCAACACCACCGTAGGAGACACAGTCACAGTCGAAATTCATTTCAATTCGGAATATAAAAACGGACCTCAACATCGGATGCCTCCATGGTTCTCCAAAGCTCTGGGAAAAAATCCGACAGCAAAAACGAATTGGAAAAATCTCCCGCCCAGCCGAAAAAAAGAAGTATTAAGATATTTCAGCCAATTAAAATCAACAGAAGCCAAAGATCGCAACCTGGAAAAAGCACTGGCAGTGTTATCCGGAAAAACCGCGCGATTCATGGCTCGAACCTGGAAGAACGGAATTTAGAAATGCTACATTCATGGGTCATCATATCCATCGCACTTCTGCAATCGCCAGTGGCACTGGCCAAACCCAAAGACGAACTGCGTATCGCAGTCAATGCCGAGTTCGACACCATCCATCCCATTGTGAACACGATGGCCGCCGGTGGCCTGGTACAAGATGCCATCATGCGTCCCTTGGTGATGATCACACCAAACGGAAAACCACAGGCCGTGCTGATCAAAGAAATCCCTACGATCGAAAATAAAAAAGCCCAGCTCATCACTGATAAAACCGGCACGCACCTAAAAGCAGACCTGGAGTTCATCGACAACGCCCAATGGGGCGACGGCAAACCTGTGACATGCAAAGACCTGGAAGCTGGCTGGAAGATCGGCAGCAATGACCTGGTCGCAACTCCCAATCGCGATGACTACGACAACGTCAAAGACATCGTAATTGATAAAACCAATCCCAAAAAATGCTCCGTGATATTCGAAAAAGCGCAGTACAACTTTTATGTATCAATGCCGCGCCTGATCCCTGCCCACCTGGAAATGCCGGTGTTCGAGAAATACAAAGGCCAAGTGCTGACCTACGAACGCAATTCTCTTTATGCCTCTAAAATCACAGAGCCTGGATTGTACAATGGCCCTTACCGTGTGGCAGAGCTTAAGCAAGGCAGTCACATTGTCCTGGTTCCGAATGAAAAATTCTATGGCAAGAAGCCGTACTTTAAGAAAGTGATCTTTAAGTTCATTTTAAATTCTACCTCGATGGAAGCAAACCTTATGAGCGGCAACGTTGATATGACGTCGTCATCAGGGATGAGCTTTGATCAAACATTGGCTTTCGATAAAAAAGTACAGTCGCAAAATCTTCCCTACGAAGTGAAATACGTAGCGGGCTCAATGTATGCGCATATCGAACTGAACTTGGACAATTCCATTCTAAAAGATTTGAACGTCCGCAAGGCCTTGAACTTTTCATTCAACCGCTCAGAGATGGCGAAGTCCTTCTTTGACGGCAAACAGCCCCCGGCCCTGCACTTTTCGACTCCGTTTGACGAGTGGTATACCGATGATCCGAAAATCATCACGCTTTACCCATACAGCCGGATCAAAGCGCAGCGCTTATTAGATGAGGCCGGTTGGAAAATGGAAAAAGATGGCTACCGTTACAAAGACGGTAAAAAAATGTCGCTGACGATGACTAATGTCGCCGACAATAAAATGAACGAGATGATTGCGGTGTACCTGCAAAATCAGTGGAAGCAATTGGGATTGGAAGTAGTTTTAAAAAGCTTCCCGGCGCGCATCTTCTTTGGCGAAATCCTGCGCCAAAGAAAATTCGAAATGGCAGCATTAACTTGGGTGGAATCCCCGAATATGGTTCCCGTAGGCACAATGAGCTCCACCATGGTTCCATCCCAAGGCAACGGCTGGTCCGGCCACAATCGCTCAGGCTGGAGAAACAAAGAAGTTGATAAACTTTTGGTGCAGGCCTCAGAAGAATTCAACACCGTCAAACGCACCGAGATCATGCACAAAGTTCTAAAGGCCTACACCGAAGAACTACCACAGCTACCAAGCTACTACCGCTCGAACACCTCGATCATCCCAAAGGGCTTAAAAGGCTACGAGATGTCCGGCCACAACAACAGCGAATACCTGCAAATCGAAAACTGGCACTTCTAAAAGGTGCCAGGTCCTACTTACGCAAGCAGTGCGCCAAGAAGTAGGACCTGGCACCTTTTGGGCAAAAAAAAGCCCGCTCGAGAGCGGGCTTTTTAAGCTAGTTCAATTTAACTAATTAATTAGTTAACAGATGCAGATTCGCAAGCTGGAACTGTGTATGCTTTAGTGAAAAGCAAACGAGCTGGAGCTTCGTTACCAACTTGAGAGTAAACTTTTACGTTAACAGTCAATGGGTAAGTGCCAGTGTAAGTAACGTCACGGCAAACAGTTTTGTCACCTTTAGAAGAATCGCAGAAAGATTCAGTTTGAGTGTAGTTGATTGGAGTAGAAAGGATTTCAGAACCAACAACTTCGAACTCTGTGCGACCGTTTTGGTTAGTTGGTTGTTTAGTAACAACGATGTCTACTGGTTTTTGAGTGCGTAGTTCGTTACCATCAACACAAACGAAAGTGTAATCAATAGCGCGGCCCATGTATACAGCTGGAGCTACGATTTGGTATGGACCTTTAGCTGCAAAGATTTCTTCCCAAGAAGAGTTTGCAGAGATAGCTGCGTTAGCAGTTTGACCAACGATAAGAGCGGCGATAGCAAGGATCATGTTTTTCATTCTATTCTCCATTAGGTTTGAATGATGTTTTTTTGTTGTGCGCACTTAATGCCCCTGTTTACGCGTGATGACAATTTGATTTTGCGTGATGCGTAAATTTCACCTGATTTATGAAATCTTTCCATTTAACATTACAGGCAAAGTGTCCTATGTAATGTAAAGTTACCAATAGATACGAGGACTTGTGACTCCAAGAAAACTTTCGACATTGATTTTATCTTTATTTGCTCTGCTTAGTTTTTCAGCACACGCTGATGAAGGCGGAAGACAGATTGTTTTAGATATTGGGAACGACTATTTCACGGGTCCCGAGCACACAGATCGCCATCTCACCAGCAATCTCTCTGTCGGTATTATACAAAGTGGGTTGTTCGGTTTTACCAAGGGCTTTGAAGACAACTTCTCGCCGTCCACTAAATTGTATTCAAGCTTTGCTCTTTCTCAGTTCATCTATACTCCCGAAGATACGGAAGCTCCGATCCCTGATCCCGATGACCAACCGTATGCGGGCTGGTTGTTTTTAACGACTTCCATGGGCACACGTGAAGGGAATCTACTTAATGTCTACTCAATAGATTTAGGCGTTGTGGGGCCTGCCGCTTTGGGAGAGGAAACTCAAAACCTGTGGCATCGTGTAATTGGCGTGGATCAGGCTCAAGGCTGGGACTATCAGCTGCACAATGAACTGGGTATCAATGTTAAAATGAAGCAGTCCGTGATGCCGTATCGCTATGAGGGTGCTGCTGATTCCGACTTTATTTACTTCTATGGTGGATCCCTGGGGAACGTCGACACTCACCTCGAGGTCGGTGGTATTTTGCGCTGGGGTTACAATATCCCAGATGATATGGGCTACCGCACGATCAATGCCTACGAAGATGATTTTTCAATCTTTACGGTATTCAGACTCTACGAAAAAATCGTTATGCGCGACATCTTCCTGGATGGTAACTCCGATGGCAACAGCGCCTCGGTCGAGAAACGCCCTCTGGTCACTGCCGGCAGCGCAGGCTTTGTGATTCGCTGCTGGGATGTTGAGTTGGGATACAGTTACGAGATGAGCACCAAACGCTTTAAGACTCAATCCACACCCGATGCCCGCGGGAATCTGTCACTTAGCTATCAACGCATATTCTAGAATGCGTAGCTAACCGCCAGTACCGTGTTCACCGTTCCCAGGAACACAAACACGGGTTTTACATCCCCGTTCGTCTCCCGCGAAGCACTGTAGAAATTGGCAGCCGCAATCAAAGAGTGGGTCACCACACGAATCCAGCGACGCGATTCGCGCTTATCACGTTCACGCTCCAGAAACCTTTGCAGAATACGGTTTTTTTCCTGAAGGGAAATACTGGAATTTTCCAAAGCAAAATAAAAGCTGTCGTATTCGTTGCCGGTCCAATAGTAGCTCGCACCCAAACCGATGGCAGCAATACCCACCGTCGAAGTCAGTGCATAGACACTGCGACTTAAAGGATCGTTGGATAAGTCATACCCCACGACACCGCCAACAGCCGCAATACCACCCGAGATCATATAGCTGATCCCCATGCGCTCGTCTTCTTCCTGCTGCTGCTTAACGAACTCCCGGAAGTCAGACCATTCAGGCAGTCCCGCATAGCCTGTTTCAGAATTCATGAATGCGTGGGCATGCACGGACAAAAGCAACAGCGTTGTGATGGCAATGAATAACGACTTCATAGCTTAACTCCGAAAGAAATATAAACGCCGTTATCTTGGTCTTCGCCCCAGTAGGAAAGACCACTGGTGATGTTTTGATAAACCAGATTAAAACCTGCGGAGTGGTCCCGTTGACCACCACTGACTGCCAGCTGCAGAATTCCTATTTGATAGGCCATGGCCGCTCTGAAAGCTTCTTGCCAATGTTCTGTATCGCTATTAAGTGCGAACTGAGTGCCGACCTCGAACACGCCCAAACCCACCGGAGGCTTAATGGACGCGCCCACCAGGCCTTGAGGTTTTACCGGGTACTGATCAGACTTTTCATCTGAAAAACCCCACTGCGAAAGCATCGCGGAAATCTGCGGCTGCCACGATTCATCATCCCAGGCATAGACAACGCCTGGCTCGACGAAAAACAAATTCTGTGAGCGCGCGCGAAAGATTTCAGCCGAGTCCCCGGCAAAGGCTTCGGTCAGCATGATGTAGTCGCCCACGAAACGCACGTGGGAGTAGCGCAGTTGAACACCGGCATAAAAGTTTTCTCTTACGTAGGAGGAAAGTTGCAGCTTGATGTTTTGTTCTTCGGCCGCAACAAAGTTGATCGCAGGCAAAGCTGAATTGTGAATATCAGTGTAGAAGACGACACGATAAGGCTCGATCGAAACGCCCCAGGTGTTTGTTTGAAACGAGGCCTGCAGTGACCCTTCAGCCTGGGAGGCATCCCGGCGGGAAAATATGCGGCCCACTTGTTCAGGAGTTGCTCGGCCATTCACCAGATCATCAACATCGCTCAGGTAGTCCATGTTGGTACCAAGAAACAAATCACTGCCGAAGCGACGCTTTTCGTTCTTGGCAACAAAGGCCGGATTACAAGGAAGACCTTGCTCCACACTGTCCATGGAATAACAAGCGGATCCAAAGGAGCGATACAAAAAGCGACTGCTGCCATCACGCAGATATCCCGGCAGTGATCCTGCCTGAGTTATCGAGGAACTTAGCAATAGGAAAGCGAATACTTTTAGAAGCATTGCTCCCCCACTGGAATTTTAACCAGAGCCATCTGTGTTTTTACCTGTGCCAGTTGCGCCAGATAGCCCTCAAATTCAGTTTTCTTTTGTGGAAAGGCCTTGGCCAAATCCGCCCCCAGGGTATCGAGGGAGCCAATCACTTTTTCAGTCCACTCCCACCAAGGACGGACATCCTGGATGCAAAGCTTTTTGTTTTTGTTTTGTGTTCGCAGCTCCCACGAAAGGATTCCGTCAGCCACATTCGCTTTCAAGGCAACGACTCTAAGAACGGCGCTGTACAATCGCGCTCCGGCGTTGTCGGTCTCAGCAAGCACACCCACGGCTTTTTCCAAATCGCGACGGCCTGTCGCCGACACCGAAGGCACTTGCTCCCACTGGGCGATGAAATCCTCAAGCCCATGAATCACTTCATTGGTTTGCGCCGAAAAGTTTAAATCGGAAAGTTGCATGCGCATTTGCGGCTGGTGTTTTACGACGACAAAATTATAAATGTTTTCAATGCGCACGCCTGCGCGGGAAGCGTAGGCCGATGCCAGGGCCATACGTACTTGGGGATGCGGATCCTGCTTAAGTAATTTTTGAAAATACGAAATCGCCTGGTCGTAGTTGTGCTGATCAAGGTAATCAAAACCTTGATTCAATTTATCCTCGCGCGTTTCCGGTTTTTCGGAATTGCAGGCGGAAAGCACAGCGATCAAAAGTAATAATGGAATCCAACGCATATTGACGCGTATTGTAAACTTATGCGGCCGGAATTTAAATACCACAGGTGGGGAATATAGTTATTTCACGCTTCGTTACCTAGGCGCAATAACCGCAATTCAGCGTGGAGATATCATACTTGTGGAGGGGTCAAACAACGGGGCCGAAGCGCCAAAATCACTATAGGACAGGCTTTGCATCAGCTTATAAGCGGCCTGGGTTTTATCGTAGATCACACCCTTTTCACGGTTTTGCACAAAGGAGGTGATGGAGCCTTTTTGAAAGCGTCCCTTGGAATCAAGTTTAACCAACAACAATGGGGCAAGGCCTGCTGTCCCCTGCACGTTGATCCCACGCTCTGTCGCGAAATTCCCCAGGCTGTATACAACCAAATGACCTTTATAAACTTCAAGACCGCGAGGCACATGCGGCCCGTGCATCAGAATCAAGCTTGCGCCGGCATCAATAGCAGCTCTTGAAAAAGCCACGGAGTTCCCGCGATTTTCTCCCATGTAGTATTCCGTCTGATTCAGGGTTCTTAAGGCATCAGAGCCCTCGGCCCCGGCGTGAGCGGAAACAATCACGATGTCGAAGCGTTTTTTTAGTTCGCGAATTTCCTGATAGGTTTTCTCGGGAGTGGAAATACTGCGCGCTCCTGGGTAATAATCAGTGGCAATCAATGCCACTCGCAAACCACGCACGTGGAATGTTGCAACCTCAGCACCACGCTTGGTTGACGACTGAATTTGATAGGAGCGCAGAGTTTGCTGAGTGGAGTACAGCCCTTCCGAACCGAAATCATTCGCGTGATTGTTTGCCAAACTGACAACATTAAAGCCGGCATCTGCAAAGGTGCGTGCAAACTCTGTGGGAGTGCGGAATAAATGACGGTTGCTGCCTTCGCTTTTTGCGCCGGCACCTTTAAGGCCGTCAAATAAAGTTCCTTCAAAATTTGCAAAGCGCACGTCACCGGTTTTGATGTAGCTTTCAGCATATCGAAAAAGCTTTCGCCCCTGATCAGCGGGAAGCTTGTCCGTCGGATAATCAGTCCCCATCATCACATCGCCCACAGCAGAAACTGTGACAAAGGATTCTTCCTGAGCCTGAGCAGAAGCCCCGAAGGACAGAGTGATAATGGTGGTGATCAGTAGTGCTTTCATTGCAGCACTGTTATACTTCACCGCACAGATGTTGGCCTGCTAAGGAGTTTGTTTGGGTAGTAATTTCAGGCCGTGTCTAATTACTTAACACTGCCCTTGGGAAACCAGATTTTCAAATAAGCCTGGCGATAGGGAATATTGGCTTCGACATTATCAGGATTCAAACCGTTCAGATTCCTTTTGCTAACGACAATCAATTCGGTTTGATAACCGCTCGGATTTTGCCCCGCAAAGGCCCGATTCAGTTCGTCTGCCAGCTGCCAGCCTTGAGTGCGCAAGGGCTCGGCCACGGTCACCAACTGCGGCGACTCCTGCTCCGTGACTCTTAGAATGGCATCAGAACTCCCATCGCCGGCGCCAATTCCCACGATGTCTTCGCGGTCCACCGCGCGCAATGCGCGAGCCATATGATCAAAATAAAGATCATTGATCCCCACTGTATGAGTCCATGAGCTTCCAAATCTTTGGTTCCAGGATTTGACCATATTCATAATTTTTTGATCGGATTGCGAAAGAGGCAAATCCACAACTGTCAGTACTTTAAATTTTCGCATTTTCTCCACTGCGCGCTTCAGAGCCAATGTCTTGGCCGTCGCCATAGAGTAATCTCGATCGGTCAGAAGAATGACACCACCTTCTTTGGCTCCATAATGAGCGATCTGTTCAGCCGCTGATTGAGCCACCGACTCTGGTTCCGTTGTGATATTTACGAACATATACTGATTGGGACCTGGCTGAGCCGCCGCATGCCAGCCAACAATCTTTATCCCCATTTTCTGAGCTTTCTTAACTAGGTCGCGATGATCTGCCCCGTCGAAGCCTCCCAAAACAATGCCGTCGGTCTTTGCATGAACTGCACTTTCCATGGCTTTTACAGCATTGTTCTTTTTGCCTGCACAATCGATCACCTGCACTTGCCATTTTAACTTTTCCGCAGCCTCGGCGAAGGACTCCTGGACATCTTTTATTCCACCGATTCGCATATTCGTTGCGATGAACACGATGCTTTTTCCTGTAACAGCAGCAGGTCCCGTTGTCGGTTGCGCAAAGGCCGACGGCAGCATAAGGCACAGGATGAGTGGGAAGATCATGGAAATATTGAAGTGCATGCTAAGATCTTAGCTGATCAAAGCATCTTTTTTAACTCTTCCTGATCAGCTTTGTCAGTTGGAATAAGCCACTCCGCCGGTAGATGTTCGACAACATATTCCCAGGACTGTCGCAGCATGGGTTTTGCCAATGGTTTTTTATGGAGGTCTTTTAAGAGTTGCAAATGGCGCAGCAGAATCGTGCGTGTGGGCTTGTAGAACCCCTCTTCGTCCGTACCGGCGTTGGTGATTTCTTCGGAGGCTTCGGTCTTTTGAATGAGTTGCTTAAAGAAAATCTCAAGACTCATTTCAAATCTCTTTTCTGGAAACTATGAATACAGCGACACTGAATAGAATCAGGGAGATGACTGTGTTAAGAATATCATTGTTCACGCGTGACCACATGATTAACGCCGACAAAGCCATCATCGAAACTGCCAGAATCTTGGCGCGTCTTGAAATCGCTCTGTGCTGATCCCAGTCGCTAAGTGCTTTGCCAAACAAGGGTTGGTTGTACAGCCAGCCGTGCGCTTTGGGCGAGCTTCTGACAAAACAAAATGCGGATAAAATAACAAAAGGAGTTGTGGGCAGAATTGGCAGAAAGGCGCCGATGACTCCCAAAATCAAAGACACCACACCCAGCAAGTAAACGGCCGTTCTAAGAGCTGGGTTTTTGATGACTTCGGGCACGAGGGACTTCCTTTATGCTGCTGTTACAAAAACAGCAGAACACAGTCCCGGGCGTCTTAGCAAATGAAGTTTGTAAGCAATCGATTTAAACATATCAGCGAAACGATAAACGACTGTTTTAAATGAACCCTTCACATCGCCAAACTGAATTCGTACAAATCCCTTTACGACAGGTGACACGGTCACGCGAATCAGGGAGTGGCGCTCAAACTTATTCGTGAACGTCAAAAGATCGGCAAGTGGTGGTGGCGGCAAACCCAGGCTGCTGCTGAAACCTGCTGCGAAATATTCCGGGGAATTCATACTAAAACCTGGAATTGCCGGAGGATAAAAGGAATGACCTTTCAAAGTCTCAGCCCCTTCACGATGTCCCATTGTCATTCCGGTTTTTGCAACTACACCAATCACTGAAATCGCTGCTTTGGTGTTATCAAATCTTTCGGTGTTATGGAAAATCTCAAATACAAAGGCTTTCTTGGTCTTGTTATAAGCAAGGCTCAGACCCATTTCCTCAGCTCCGCCTGCGCCCCTTTTCATAACTCCTGTTTCAGCTACGATGCCAACGGAGGCACTCAGACCAAACTCATTGGAATCAATCAATAACGGAGCCTGGGACCACAGCTTGTAATCCATGCCTTTTAATACAGACAAAATAGCCTGATCACTGCGCTGAGCGAATGTACGATGCAATTTTTCAGTTTGCGGAGTCTCTTTTCCAAATGCCTGTTTGGTTTTAACTTTGATAAAACTAAAGCCATTGCCCACAAGACTTCCGGCACCCAGTGCGAACTTTGTGGAGTTCAGAACTTGGGCGGCATTGGTCAAATAGTGCAGACGCATTTCACGGAATTTCTGTTTGTTTTCTTCAGAAAGCTTTTCGTAAGCCTCTAAAGGATTCACGTCTTCGATCTTGCCCCCACGAGCCAGGATCTGAGCACGCACCTTCTCTGGAATATGCAACCCCAGGGCTTCCTTCATGACCTCAACATCGGGATAAGCTTCCAAAGTGAATACCTTGGTCTCCGAAAGCTTGATAACGGTGTGGTCTTTATCTGAAACCTTGGCAGGTTCCAGAGTTTTTTCAACCAACTCCGTTTCAACGGTTTCCACGGGTGGCAGCTGATCTTCCGCAAAAGCAAAGAAAGCCGGCACCAGCATCAACGTCACATATATAAGAAAACGTACTGCGTTTTTCATAATTGCAGCGTAATAAGCAAATTAAGGGCCATTAATATGGACCGTTAACATACTGAAAATACGACGCTTCACTGCCTTCGAACTAGCCGGCGTGACGTTTTTTGCAGCCCCCATGGATTGCCGAATCTTTTAACAGGGCTCGGATTTATTTCAATCGACCACCATCGGATTTCCGTAACTCCAGTAAAGGCCATATATTTGCGTTCACCACCGCGGAGTCGAAATGCGTATTTTAAACATACTATTGCTTTTAGTTCTGGTGAACTTGTCCGTTGCTCAGGCGGCGATTTCTGAGGGTGAATTCACCCAGTTGATTTCTCTTTTTCAAAAAAACTATCCTGGTATCGAATTTCAAGGAAGCTGGAACAATGAGACCGTCAATGCACAAGCCATGCGTTTTGATGACACCAAGTTGATTGTGATTTACGGCGGTCTGGCGCAGGAGCGCACGACGACCCTGGATAGCTTTGCTTTGATGATCTGCCACGAAGTGGGTCATCACCAGGGCGCTAAACCTTACTTCCCATCGATGAGTGGCGTCGCGTGGGCTTCAGGTGAAGGTGCGGCAGACTTTTACTCTATTCAGTCATGCTTCTACAACCTGGCTCCATCGATCGCAGAACAATCGGTGACTCTACCGGAAAGTTATGAAAGAGACTTGAAATCACTTTGCTCCCCTCAGCAAGACTCAAGTGCCTGTCGTCGTGCACTGATCGCGGGTCTTTTGATTGCGAAACTTCAGTGGCATGTGAATCCAGATGATTCTCAGGAGCCCGCACTGAACCGGCACGACCCCACTCAAGTGAATTCCATACTGATGGATTATGGCAGTCCCCAGTGCCGACTTGATACATTCATTGCAAGTGCCACAGGCACTTCTGCCCCCCGCTGTTGGTCCCGATAGCTGCCGGCAAACAAGACGGGATAACTCATTGCCTATTCCTGCGAGTCCCTATTAAATGGACTCATGGAATTTTTTGAAGCCGTTCGCGCCAGAAGAAGTATTCGTAAGTACACCCCGGAAGCTGTGCCTTCCGACGTGATGGAAAAAGCCCTGGATGCAGCACTGCTGGCACCCAACTCATCAAATATGCAGACGTGGCGTATTTACTGGATTCATGAGGACAGCACCAAGAAAGAAACTGCTTTGGCCTGCATGAATCAAGGTGCCGCTCGCACCGCACAGGAACTTGTGGCCTTTGTCGCAGATCCCACGACGTGGAAAGTTTCACAACAGGCAAACTTGCAGCACCTGGGACCCAATGCTCCAGCCGCAGTGAAAGCCTACTACACCAAACTAATGCCCTTCGTATATTCCTGGAGAATTCTCGCTCCTGTGAAGTGGTTGATGTTCAACATCATGGGACTCTTCAAACCCATGCCTCGCAAACCCTGGTCTTCCCGCGATATCGAAGAGGTCGCCGTGAAATCAACTGCGCTTGCTGCTGAAAACTTCATGTTGGCTATTGCAGCTCAGGGTTTTGACACCTGCCCAATGGAAGGGTTCGATGAGAGCCGTGTGAAAAAGATTTTGAGATTAAGCGGTCGCTCTCGCGTGGTGATGATCATCTCTGTGGGCCGCCGCGACCCTGAAGGACTGTGGGGCGAGCGCTTCCGCCTGCCGAAGGACATCGTTCTTAAAAAGATCTAACTCTGAAAATAGAAAGATTCTTGGACAAGTCTCAATCACAGTCTTACCGTTTTGAATGTAACCAGACTGACCTCGCAATATCTTATAGACCAGATATCGCTGTTTGCAAATGGGCACGGCTCTAAGGGGGCGGAGCCACCTCGTGGCAATAGTCACTGGGTATCAGTGATGCCCTTTATACACTGGTGTTCCCAGGTCTAAGGCATATAAAAGCACATTTTTAGGAATCCACAGGGTTGAACTGCGCTTTCACCTCAGCTTGCCACCGATAATGAGTCCTTATGTTGCACTCCCCGCCCCGTCAGGGGCCTGCCGGGGGCTGGTAAATAGATATTTGACCGATGGCCGATGGCCCTGTGGAAGCAAAGCGCGATCTTGATGAGATCGCGCTTTGCATGAAATCTAGCTATTAAGGCTTAGAAGCCGCCTGGCTCTGTCTTACATAGAACGATCACTCTGCCTTTGCCATATCTAACGCCAGGAACATTTTCTGGATAAACATCAAGATCATCAGAAATGAAAATACGCATGCCATCACCCATTGAGGCATTTTCCAGAGAAACATGCTTGCCTGACTTTGTTTCGTACAGAAAAGGCCATGCATCTTGTACGCTTAATGTATAGAACTTGTCTCTGGTGCTTTGGTCATCGCTGACGGATTTTTTACCCAAGTCTGCACTTTGATTATTATATACGGCCTCACCACTGGCTGCGTAGAAACCTTTGCAGATGGTTTTACCGTGGTAGTCAGCATGGGCAAATGAACCTGCGAACAATGATACTAGTACTACTAACGTTTTCATAAGAACTCCTTTTAAGTTAATGTCTCAAATAGAATCAACGCATGCTGTTATAAGCTATATAAATGCTATTTGCAGCACTATTGTTGCTAAAAATAGCGAATTGGTGGAAAATTACAGAGTAGACCAAAGATTGGACACTTTATGGCTCGAACGGCGAATTCAAAAGAACTGATAGTCGATGCGTATATTGCTCTGGCTTACGAAATAGGCGCGGCAAACATAACGCTGCAAAAGATAGCCGATAAAGCAGGCGTCGCCTTCAGTACGGTTCGCTATTATTTCACTCAAAGCGACTTTGATATCCACGACGAAGGATTCAAGCGAGTGATGGAAAAATCCCTGGTAGGAATTCAGAGTGCCTCCGTAAAGCTCAAAAAGAATGCTGCTCTAAGTCCGATTCATGCTTATGTGGATTCGATGTTTCATTGGATCACTGAAGATCCTGAAAACGCCACGTACCTTATTTATACCTATTATCTGGCGGCCTCTCAGGTCGAAGCAAAAGTGATTCTCGCAGAGGTTAATACCAGTGCCCGCAAGAAAGTCCAAAGTGCATTGTTAGAGTCCATTGGGCTTGAACTATACAAGCCCGTGAAGGACTCGGCGGCCTGTGCTGCGAGTATTCATGCCTGTGTCGTGGGGCATGGCTTTATTGCCATGACGATGAAAACTAAAGACGCATTTAAGACGATGCGCGAGCAATGTATATTAGCGATAGATGCTTTGATCAATAGCGAATCAAAGAAGTAGAGCTGTCGAAGTTTTATACACCTGACTCCCAGATTGGGGTAGGTGCCCTACGATGAGTATGAACTGAGCTATAACGTAAACCGCGAGGTGTGTGCTTTGCATTCTTCCGAGTTATGGGAATCCGCCTTTTAAGCGCACTTATTGTAGCATTCGCATTCATGCCATTCGGGGCATCCGCGGGTGCTATGCAATGCTCTGGGGTTTTTAGCCCACTGACCAATTATAAATATCGAATGAACGAACTCCTGCAGCCTGAAGGTCAAGAGCCCTTGGCTGAAATTATCAGTGAGCCACTTCCCGGTTTTAAGTTTGAAGCATTTAATAATCCCCTAATGACCCGAGGAAGTTCAGGGTGGGCGGTTCCAGCAGCCTTGCGCAATTCTTTACCCAATCCACATTCACCCGAGTTTTTTACCAAAAGTTCTATTCAACAAGAAGCCTTTCTGGATAGTTTGATGAAAAACTATGGTGGGACTTTCTCTAAAGAGACTCGTGACGATGTACTTCGTGCAGACCGGTCTTTGGAAATTGAACATACGACCTATGCAGAAGTTCACACGGGAACCGACACGGTAGGTACGTGGAGATGGTTTCAAGCGAACTCTTTGAGTGCAAAAGGATCCCAGCGCAAAGATCTGCCTTTTGTCCGTTTGAATCGAACTCAAAATGTAGGGGATCTAGCAGTAACAAAGAAGCTTGAGCACTTTATGGATCGCGGTACCCGCGTAGTTGAAATCGGAAACTTCTCTGTGGCATCAGAGAATCCACGAATTCGTGAACGAACGACTCAAATCATTGAGATGGCCTGGTTAAGAATGGCGAGCGACTATGACGTCTATATATGCCATGTGCTGTCTCCAGCCCATGAACGCCTTTATCGTAAGTATGGATTTGAAATAGCGGAAGCTTATGATGTTCCAGGCAAGAAAACTCAAGATGCGATCTTGTGGGTCAGAGGTTGGCAGTTTAAAGCTGCCTTGAGAAAACATCTTAGGATTGAAACTCAAAACGAACATCATCTGAGTGCAGAGGATGGTTTGTTATTGCCATCTGAACTTCGCAGTCAGAAATAAAGCTCGCGTCCGCTGCTTAAGATGATGAGGTCTAAGGCATATAAAAGCACATTTTTAGGAATCCAGATGATTCAGCCGACAACCGTGAGCTTATCAGAACGATTTTGAATTCATCGGGACTTGCAGTCACCGAAGCTGATGGATATTCAAATGCCCGGCCTTGACGGTTACGGACGCTGGCTGCGGGTTTTGCAGACCATCTGACAAAACCCATCAACTCAAAACTTCTTCTTGAAACTATCAAGTCGCAACTTAATCGGGCCTAGGTTATCGCATTCGTGTTTCTACGACTTCGATATTGGGAAATTTATAACTACCCTTTTGGATTTCCTTACTGGGACCATATAGGCGCATGACAATGTAGGCGTCCTTTTCAGGTATGGGCAGATAGTTTGGATTATCCGCACTTCCTTTGGAAGCCAACTCGATCGTGTACAACCCATCCTTACCCGGTTTCAAAGTACGATCACCCCGGCTGTGACGGTTTAATTCATTGTGCGCCATCAAGCGATTGTCAGATCCGTAAACCGTGAAAGACCAAAATTGACTGACATCCGGTGCTTTCAACTGGATTCGATAAGCCTTGCCACCAGAACCATTGATGTTTTTACCATCGCTTCCCTTGTCGGCCTTCAAATAAACACTTTCTTCCGGAGGCAATCCCCATTGCCCCAGGAAAGTTCCTTCTGCAAACAGATCACGCTTTTGATTTCCAAGTTGCGCCCGGGTTCCCAAGGATTCCCCGGCATTGGTTATTTTGGGTGCCAGATCCTTAATATGCTGCATACCCAGCTTTTCACCGGTTTTTGCAGCGGCAATCTGATCCTTCGTTAATTTTTGATTGCAGGGTTTAAGTCCGATATCTTTATACTTACTGAGCCATTGCTTGTCTGCTTCCCCCATCGTTCCATCACAAAGAACGAAGTTCACACGCTCCACCCAGTTTGTTTTCTCAAACTCTGGATAGGTGCGCTTTTTTGCCTCGGGTCCCGCAACTCCCAAATATGCTGAAAGAGTTCTGATGTTCCAATCATCCATATACTTCAAGGCTGTTTTTTCATCTTCTTTGCCAACAGCCATGATTCGTCCCATCAGTTTGACTAAATTCGAATCGACTCGAATCACTTCGGTAACATCGGGGGGAACCTCGCCCTTCCAGGAGTTCGAAGCGAACATGAAGTGGCCACCTTTATTACCCCGCGTGCGCGCTCCAATCATCGAAGTCGTGTAATGCCCCATATCCATTGTGTGCAAAATCCAGTAACGACCCTTATCCATATCAGGAACGCTGATAATCACGGGCTCTGCCGCAACATCCATCCAGCCCATCAGATGAAGCGTGTCATTATTAATCGTCGGATGTGCCGTATAGGTATCATCTGCAAGATGTCTGATGTTTTGAAATCGATTCAATGGAGTTTTGGTTTTTACGGCTGTTTCATAGAAGAACTTATAAGCTTCATCTATCGAATACCCATAAAGATAGGCGTCCTTTGCTTGATTGTCAGAAATTCGAGCGAATGCGGGAAATGACGCTATTAATCCCGCAGCTACTAATAAAAATGCTTTCATGAGGCCTCCGTTAATAAGTTATTTTAATAGCGAGAGGCCCGTCATGCCATCATCCGACTAGTGCTTCTTAACAGTTGGCTCTATCCCCAATTTTTCGGCCCTGCAGTTGCAGTAGTTATTTGCTATGAAACCAAGTGCATGCCAATTCACGTCTATGGGCCGGGGGCTGGTAGTTTGGTGTGGCAAAGGCACAAAAATGCTGCGCGAGTTCCGCGTGCACTTCCTGGTTCAGGAATACAATAATCCCAGCAAAGAGAAAAAAGCCTATCAGGTTTTATACTGGGTCACAGACCGCAACTCTGAACCCCGCAAATTCGATTCGATGTCACAGTGGTTGCAGTTCAACGGCAAACCCGAAGTGGAGTTCTTTAATTTTTCAGTGGGTGTTGAAAACGACTACTGCATCCTGGAACTTGAATACCGTCCTTAAACAAACTGCGACGTTCCCGCGGCTATTTTCGGGTGTAAAACCCAAGTAGCTGCCCTACGTCTGCAAATGTCCCGTCTTTAAATACACAACGATCCAAGGCGTACCATTCTTTGCCAACCTTAAATTCGATGATCTGGGGATGCCCCTCTAATTTTCTGCAGAGATTAAATCCCGGATTGCTATGCTGGCCGTATATCTCCGAAAAATTGACGATTTTTAATCTATCAAATGCCGGACAATCTCTATTTTTGCAGTTTTTCGAAATTAGACGATTTTTTTCTTCGTTAAAACAATAGTCTGCAGCCTCGGCGATAACTGCTCCACCCGTTGTCTGTCGAATTACGCCACGAGTGCAGGTCAAAGAATCTGCATGAGATGCAAGCACGAGAGAGATAATTAAGCTATTTAACATATGTAATTAATCTCGTTCTTTTTATTAGATCGGTTTTGGGAATCCAGACATTTCCTTCCTGACATTTGTAGTGGTGATCATACGGGTCGCAGGTACGTCCCCAGGAGTTTCTTAAAAGATACTCACACTGACCTGTCGTTTCGTTAAAACGACGTCCCACAAGATTGCTCGCATGACTTTTATACTCTTCAAAATCCCGTCGATTCATAAGGCCACTCGCATCGTAAGTGATGGCCACTGGGTTTTTATTGGAAAGTTGTTCATCGATACTATCCATAAGTTTCATGGGGTTATCTGCATCTTTTTGAGCGATCCAAGTTTCATACTTTATATGAAATCTCTTCTTACAAGATGCATTAGCAAGATTTTTGATGAGGTTCGTAGATTTGGATTTTTGAACAACAGCGGCCATTTCATTTGGAGAAAGATTTGGAAATAGTGTTTTTACTGATAATAAAGTTGAGGAACAATCAAGGGCCTCTGGAGTGGCTATTCCGATCGACCCCATTTTTTGGAGTTTTTTTAGAAGTTCTATATACTCCGAGTTGACGTTGTCTTCACTAGGAATACTGCTTTCAGGGCATAAGCCACTCTTTGCCATTGCATTCAATGCATTATGAACGTGTGCTCCTTTATCTACTAAATCCGAAACGTCTTTCCCAATTTTTTCGTGATCATATTTGACGGTGTAAGCAATATCAGCAGCTGATATTCTTTGTTTGGTTTTGTATGACAGCAAGTCTGCCGATGTAAAGGCCCAGCACCACCCTACAGAGTCCTGATTCCGAATTGGCCCCATCTCTTTCGAGAAGTCCACATTGGTGCAGGTTTTCTTTTCACGTAAATATGCGGGCTCAGATTTTTTAACTTGCTCATCCCAATATTTGCCGGCGTTAGCGGTTTTAAGATTCTTTGTGTAAAAATCGTATTCATCTTTAAACAAGTCAGGTTTGCCTGTTTTTGTAAATTCCTCGATGGATTTCTTTGTTTCCTTGAGCATATACTTTTGATTTTCAGATTTCAGATTCTGAAAAAAATCGTCAGGAACTCCCAGGGAGCGTTTAGAAATTTTGCAGTCTTTTAGATAACTTTCCAGTTCGTCTATGTGACCAGAAATACCATTTCTTTCGGAATACTTCTGGATCTGCCCAATATAGGTTGCAATCTGGGATCGATCGCATTCGGCAAATGCAACCGAATGAATTATCATTTGTAAAAGAAGAAAAACCAAAAATGAACGCATTTAAAAATGTTATCAGATTCTTGGTTCTAAATATCTTGTAACACAAAGTTAATGCGAGGACTGGACTATGATCTAAACTGTTACCTATTAAGCGAAGCTTTGGCCGCTTTAAGCTGAGTCCATTCTTCCAGATAGTGATGCAGCTCGGGCTTTTTGATTTTCTCTGGTGCCGGGCTGACGTACTTTGCTTCGACTCCGTCCCAGCCTTTATAGAAACGCGTGCTTCCTTCGCGCGCGGTTTCGTAGTTAGGGACGAGATAAGTTTTGCCGCCACCGTCGGGAATATCCACAGACAGATTCGGCATCGCTAGTCCCGACAAGTGCCCCCACAACTCTTTTTGAATCTCCAAAGAGTCTTCAATTGAAGTGCGCAGATGATCCGTTCCTTGCGAAGGATCACATTGGAACATGTAGTAGGGTTTTACTCTTAAGAAAAGCAAACGACGATTTAAAGCCTGCACGAGTGCTGGATGATTGTTGATTCCATTTAGCAGAACCATTTGATTCATCACGGGCACACCACCGGCATGCGCGATCCAATGCGGATGATTTAAGTCTAAGGCATATAAAAGGGGTTTTCCCGATACCCAACATCTATTCCCCATACGGAACTACGCTCAAACTCCCCGATAATGAGTCCTTATGTTGCACTCCCCACCCCCTTGGCGCGCTTTCTTTGAAACGATTGAATTTCTGTTATGTAGATTTTTAGTGCTTTATTCATAAGACCCTGATTACGAGCCATCAAGAACCGCATTTTGAATGGAAAAGACAAAACCCACTGCCTTACGGGAATCTCCGGAATAACGGCATCTACAAGATGGGCCGCCTCATCGTTCATCCGCCTGGCACAACAACTTGGGCAAAATCCTCTGCGTTTGCAGGAAAAAGGAATAATACCAGAGTGGCGGCAGCCATAGCAATATACCCTGACAAATCCATTTTCGGGAATTCCGCACTCTAGAAAACCATCAAACTCATCGCGAACGAAGTGAGGCAGCGCTTTACCAACTCGCTGTTGCTCTTTTAGGAAAATCGGCCAGTACGTTTCAATTTTCCGATACAACAAGTTTTGTTCCGGCCGATGGCGACGATAAGACTTATTGTGGATATATGGGACCGCTGCCACCATGGACAGTCGCTATTGAAAAAAGATGCCCGACCGGCTAAAAACAAAAACCCCACAACCTCTTCAGATTGTAGGGTTTATATCTACTAGGATGAGAAGCGATCAAAACAGTTCAGTCCCGATCCGACTACGAAGTCGGATGGGTCGTTTTCATCGCTTCGGCTTTTTAGAGTCCGCGGATCAAGTTCAATGCAGAACCTGCACGGAACCATTTCAACTGCTCAGCATTGTAAGTGTGCTTTGCTTCGATAGTTTCAGTAGAACCATCAGCATGTTTCAAGATCATTTTCACGTTCTTGCCTGGAGCTAGATCTTTAAGATCCACCAGGGAAACTTTGTCTGCTTCCTGGATCTTGTCGTAGTCTTTTGGATTTACGAAAGTCAAAGCCAACACACCTTGTTTTTTCAAGTTTGTTTCATGGATACGTGCGAATGATTTAGTGATAACTGCAGAAGCGCCAAGATGTCTTGGGCACATCGCTGCGTGCTCACGGGAAGAACCCTCACCGTAGTTTTCGTCACCAACGATGATCCAGCCTTTACCAGCTTTTTGGTAGTTACGTGCGATTTGCGCGTATTCGATACCAGTTTCGCCAGTCAGTTGGTTTTTACCTTTACCGATTTCACCTGTGAATGCATTGTCTGCACCCAACAACATGTTGTTAGAGATGTTGTCCAAGTGACCACGGTAGTTCAACCATTTACCACCCGGAGAGATATGATCCGTTGTACATTTGCCTTTTGCTTTCGCAAGAACCAAATTATCAACGAAGTCGTTACCATCCCATTTAGTGAATGGAGAAAGAAGTTGCAAACGGTCTGAAGAAGGATTCACCGCCACTTGAGCAGTTGCTCCCGCTGGTTTTTGGTAACCTTCAGTGTCAGCGATGAAGCCTTTAGCAGGCAACTCTGGAGCCACTGGAGCTTGCAATTTGATAGAACCTTTAGGACCTACCAATTCGTCAGTTTGAGGATTGAAGTCCAAACGACCTGCAAGACCCAACGCCATTACGATTTCAGGAGAAGCGATGAACGCCAAAGTCTCTGGATTCGCATCGTTACGTGCGCGGAAGTTACGGTTGAAAGAAGTTACGATTGTATTCTTCTCGCCGGATTTAACGTCGTCACGTCTCCATTGACCGATACAAGGACCGCAAGCGTTCGCAAGAACAGTAGCGCCCACTTCGTTGAACGTCGCCATTTGACCGTCGCGTTCAATCGTGTTTTGGATTTGTGTTGAACCCGGAGAAACCAGGAATGGAGCTTCCATTTTCAAGCCAACTTCCATCGCTTGTTTAGCAACGAAGGCCGCACGGCCGATATCTTCGTACGAAGAATTCGTACAAGAACCGATCAACGCAGAAGAAATCTTAACTGTGTAACCTTTTTCAGCCACTTCTTTTTTAAGTGCAGAAATTGGACGAGCCAAGTCTGGAGTATGAGGACCCACAAGGTGTGGCTCAAGTGCAGACAAGTCGATTTCGTAAACTTCGTCGAAGTATTTGCCCGGGTTTGCGATAACGTCTGCGTCAGCGCTTAGCAGGTCTTTGTGAGCGTCAGCAACTTTTGCCAACTCATCACGACCTGTGGATTTCAGGTAAGCACCCATGCGGTCATCGTATGGGAATACAGAGCAAGTCGCGCCAAGTTCTGCACCCATGTTTGTGATCGTCGCTTTACCAGTACAAGAGATTGAAGAAGTACCTTCACCGAAGTACTCAACAACTTTATCCGTACCACCTTTAACAGTCAGCATTCCGCAAAGTTTCAAGATAACGTCTTTTGCAGAAGCCCAACCGCCAAGTTTGCCTTTAAGGTGTACACCGATCAATTTTGGATTTTTAACTTCCCATGGAAGACCAACCATTACGTCAGAAGCGTCAGATCCACCAACACCCACTGCACACATACCCAAACCACCCGCATTCGGAGTGTGAGAGTCTGTACCGATCATCAAACCACCTGGGAAAGCATAGTTTTCAAGGATGACTTGATGGATGATCCCAGCGCCTGGTTTCCAGAAGCCGATGTTGTAACGGGAAGAAGCTGTTGCCAAGAAGTCATAAACTTCTTTGTTAGTTTGATTGGCAACTGTCATGTCCACGCCCGAGCCTTTGTAAGCTTGGATCAAGTGGTCACAGTGAACTGTGGAAGGAACGGCTGCTTCATCTTTATTCGCAAGCATGAACTGCAACAAAGCCATTTGCGCTGTCGCATCCTGCATTGCTACGCGGTCTGGTCTAAGTAGCAAGAAACTTTCGCCACGAACTAATTCTTGATTTTGTGGGTCGTCCAAGTGACCAAAAAGAATTTTCTCTCCAAGAGTCAAAGGACGGTTCAAACGCTTACCAACAACTGCGATACGCTCAGCTGTCTTCTTGTAAACGTTCTGCACCATATCCGGTGTAGTTTCGATTTTAGAAGCCATTGTAATTGCCTTTCTGTAAAGAACGCCACATCCTAATGAAAATCAGTTGAAAGCTCAACGAGTTGAACACCTTGTCACGAGGCATAAATTTGAACTCTCACCTCTTTAAAAACATCGTTATTCTAACAGGAGCGGGCATTTCCGCGGAGTCTGGAATTCGCACCTTCAGAGATCAGAACGGTTTGTGGGAGGATCATCGCATCGAGGACGTGGCGACTCCCGAGGCATTTCATCGAAATCCAGAGTTGGTTCAACGGTTCTATAATGCGAGACGATCTCAATTGAAAGACCCAAATGTGCAGCCTAATACCGCTCATTTCGCTTTGGCAGAGTTAGAGCGTCAGTGGGAGGGTTCCTTCCTGCTGATCACCCAGAATGTCGACAATCTGCATCGAAAGGCCGGCTCGCAAAATCTACTGCACATGCATGGGCGTTTGGACCAAGTTCGCTGCCTGTCTTGCGAAGAAGTGATCGTCTGGAATGAAGATTTAGAAGTAAATGAGAGTTGCCCTCAGTGTGGGATCAAGGGCGCATTGAGACCCGATATCGTTTGGTTCGGGGAGATGCCTCACCACATGGAGGAGATTTATTTTGCCCTGGAGCGCGCGGATTACTTCATCTCGATCGGTACCAGCGGCAACGTCTACCCGGCTGCCGGCTTTGTGCAACTGGCCTGGAAGGCGCGCAAGATTGAAATCAACGTCAAAGACACCGAAATCTCCCGCGCGTTTGATGAGCACTTGATTGGCGCTGCTTCGGTCGAAGTACCGAAGCTCGTTCGCCAAATTCTAAACGACTACCAAGCGGAGTAGCAGCGGGCCTCTGTGATCACTTGATCAGCGTCACGAACCATGTACAGGCAGCTAGTTTCAGACATATGCAATTGCACGCGTGTGTAAGGAATTACTTCGCCCTTTACGTTTACGATTTGCGAAGGCATTGCTTCAACTCCCAAAAGTTTCGCAAAGTTACACAATTCATCGAAGCTCATCTCTTCACGAGCGGCCACGGTGTTGATCGCATTCAACATGCGCTCAGATTTGTAAGTTGCGCACATGTTTGTGCCAGCAAAAGCTGCGGAAGAAAGAACCATCGTCATAACCATCGCGAAAATACGCATATCGGACTCCTTTTTAATGGGCGGACCCTACATGCCACTAAATTCCAATTCAAGCGAACTCGGTTTAAACGCGGAAACGAAAGCTCACTGAAAACCAGCCAAAAAGTGGCAGCCACCTTTTGGCAGATTTGGGGGCGGTGGGGCGGCGCGTATCAAAAAACCGGCAGGCGCCTGTTAGGGTTTGGGGATGGTGAAGATTGCGCTTTTTTTGACTCAGATTTTGTTCGCGGCTCCTCAGGCTCATAGTAATGTTGATGGTGAGTACGTGAAGGGCTGTTACTTGATGGGGGATGATTCTTTGATTTCGACTCTGTCGGTTCAAGGTGCTGCCTGGAAGTATTCCCATGTGGCCTATGAAGATGAAAAGTGCACGAAGGCTTATTTGACTTATCAGGTGAACTATAAAGTGAAGGCCGTGGATCGTTTTATCGATATGACAACCGTGGAGACTTCCTACACCAGCCTCACTGATGGCGTCACCGAAGCTCTGAATCTGATCAACTGGTGCGGTTTTGAGGATTGGAAAACCGGCACTCCAAAAGTGGTCACCGGGCTTGTTTGTGATGAATACAAAAATCCGGATGAGGGCGAGATTCTTTATTCCACTTATCAGATAAAAGCGCAGACTCCCCTTTTGATGTTCATGGGCACTGCCAGCAGTGAGCTTGATGGCAAGACTCCACAAACTCGCTATCAGATGACTGAACGACTGCCGTTTGTGAAAAAATAAATAAACACAAAATAACTCCGCTGAGTGTATCAACTTGAAACACGACTTTTTACCTTCGCGGTTACAATTGTGAAACTTTGACCTGACTTCAATTAGTTAACCCATTCGAAATCTAATAAATATTCTGGTAACACCGAATAGTTATTCATGGAACATACCCGAACGTATTTGAACAACTGTATCCTAAAGCTCGCATTGAGTTTGGCCCCTGCACTTCTCGTGGGTTGCTCCATAGATCTTTCGTTGGAAGAGCTTTCAACTAATTCAGCCTCATCCTTGGCCTGGGATCAACAAGCCCTAAATTCATCCGGTGACCTGCAAGCTCAATGGGCCGCTCCTACCAGCGAAAAAATCGTACAACAAGAACTGCTCTATTATAAAGGCGCGAGCTGCGAAGACCCTATCCTGCCCTCCATTCAGCTTGGCGCCGACACAGGCGAAAACACAGCCTCCTTCCTTAAAGATGAAGGCCAACAGTACACATTCCGTGTCTATTCAATGGATATCACTGGTAAGGTCACTCCTTCAAGCTGCTCTTCTCCGGTTATTTATCAGGATTCCTTTGCAGTAAACACGACTGTGGCTGGTGGCTTGGTTAATGAAGCTAACGTTGCTTCAGTTCCTTTCTTTGGTCGCTGCAGTCAGGGCGCTTCAGTGACCGTGTCGGCCCCTTCAGTAGCAAACATTCTGACTTTCACTTGCGCAACAACTGGTACATGGACTCGTGGCATAGATCTTAGTGCGGTTAGTGGCATTTACGCTGGCGACGTTACATTCACAGTCACTCCATCAGGTGGCGGCACACCGAAAGCTTATACTGTCGTCATCGACAAGGACACCGTCCCTCCAACAGTGGATATTCCATCTGCGACCGGTATAACAGCCGCGAATCAGACCGCTTATACAGTTAGCGGAACATGTTCAGAAAATGGTGCCTCTGTTGCGATTGCCATTGGCTCCATCAACACCACGGCCACATGTTCGGGGGGCAACTTTAGCAGAACTCTGGATGTCACTGGCTTAACAGGCAATACCATCACGTTGTCAGCGACACATGCTGACTCTTACTCCAACACCCGCTCTAAATTTGTAATCACCACTCGCTACGTCAGTGTTCCGACTATTACTTCTGTAGCCCTTAACGCTGGTGCCGCAGCGACAACTTCCCTTTCAGCGACTTTGAATTTCAATGTCACAGACGCAACTGAAATGTATGTCACCAACTCGGCAACCTGTGCATCTGGTGGAGCTTGGGAAGCCTTTGCCACAACCAAAGCCTGGACTCTGCCCTCTGCAAACTCCAGCAATACGGTGTACGTTAAATTCAGAGAAAGCCATGGAAACGAAACGGCCTGCGTAAGCGACGACATTCTTCATGACAACATCAATCCCACGGTTTCTATCACCTCACCTATTGCAAGTTTCTATGTTAATAGCGCCAATGTTGCGGCCTTTACCATTAGCGGTTCTTGCTCTGAGAACGGTCGTTCAATCACGATCACCGGACCAAGCAGCTTTACGTCGACAGCAACATGTTCCGGCTCTGCGTTTTCTGCTATTCTAAATCTTACTTCCCTTGCGCAAGGGAGCTTCCAACTGGATGCCGCGATATCAGATGTTGCAGGCAACAGTGGCTCCGGCACTTCGCCGACTTACATTAAGGACACGGGCTTACCGACAGGTACCATCTCAATCAATAACGGTAATGTTGGCACCACAAGTCTTTCTGCAAACCTAACACTGACCACTTCAGATTCAGGTGGTGAGATGTACATCACCAACACTTCAGGCTGCGCGAGCGGTGGAGTTTGGGAAACCTTTGCCGGCTCAAAATCGTGGACTCTTCCGACAGCAAACGCCACTAATACGGTCTATACAAAATTTAGGGATTTAGCTGGCAACGAATCGACTTGCTATGCAGATTCCATTGATCACTCTTCGGCTGTTCCGACTGTGACAATTGCCTCTCCGGCGTCGGGAAGTTACATTAACCTTGGCAACGCGACAGCCTTTACCATTTCCGGCGCGTGCTCTGAAAATGGCAACGCCGTGAATTTGACGATCACGGGGCTTAGTGCCCAGTCCGCAACCTGCTCCGGCGGTGCCTGGAGTAAAACCATTGACGTATCGTCTTTGAGTGACGCCTCCATTTCGTTCACTGCAAATCACAGCCGCTCCGCTGGGGTGGATGCAACCCCTGCTTCACAAAGTTATACAAAAGACACTGTAGCCCCTACTATTCAAACCTTCGTGATTAAGAATGATGATCTGTATACGGGCAACTTGACGAATCTGGTGACGATCGCAGCCACAGGTGCGAGCGACATGTATATCACCAACAATGCCTTGTGTTTAACCGGAGGCACTTGGGAAACCTATGCGACGGCACAAATTTGGACACTGACTACGGCCGACAGTTTAAACACTGCTTACTTCAAAACCCGCGATGTCGCTGGCAATGAATCAAACTGCGTATCGGATTCAATCACGCATGATGGTTCGAATCCGACTCTGGCATGGTCATCCCCGACCAATCTTTCATATATCAATTCCAACAACGCCTCCTCATTCACGGTTTCCGGCACCTGTAACTTGAACGGTCGCACTGTCGACTTTATGGTTTACTTGGGTGCTGTCGACCAGGGCATCGCCACCTCCACCACTTGTAACTCTGGCACCTGGAGCGCAAATTTAAATCTCTCTGGATTGGCTGATACTTCCAGCCCGCCTTTTTCGATCTTTGCCAGACTGACGGCACTGAATGGAAACAGCCACTCCCCGACTCGTAACTTTTATAAGGATACAGTCGCACCAGGCACAGCAACAATCTCGGGTGCCCCAACCGGTACAAATACGGCAGCTTCTATGAATATCACTGTGGGCGGCACAAGTGTTACACACTATCGCTATTTTATTGTGCCACCTAGCGGATCAGAACTTTGTACAAACACTGCAGCCTATACGGGCTCAGACATCGCTATCGCGACAAAAATCACAGGTAGTTTGACAGAGCAGGGTCTTTACAAAGTTTGTGTCCTTGGACGTGATGCAAACGGAAACTATTCTGCGGCAACCGCCGAAACTACTTGGACCAGAGATAGCGTGGGACCGATCCCACAATCCATTGCTTCTTCGACGGCCGATGGCACCTATGGTGTGAATTCCCCAATCAACATTAGCGTTACTTTCAATGAGAACGTCAATGTAACCGGATCTCCTCGTATCGCAATGGAGGTTGGTGGAGCCACCCGTTATGCGACTTATACCAGCGGTGCTGGCACGACGACCCTTAATTTTACTTATACTGTCGTCGTGGGAGATAGCTCAGCGGACTTGGACTATACATCTGCTGCGACAATTTCTAACGGCACACTGATAGATGCTCTTCTCAATGCAGCAACCCGCACTTTGCCTGCAGCCGGATCTGCTGAATCACTTTCAGGCCAAAAAGCCATAGTGATCAATGCACCACTTCCAGTAGCCATCCTTACTGGCGCGCCGTCGGGAACTTACACAGGAAGCTCCATCAGCGTTACGGTGAGCGGCACTAATATCACTCAATATAAGTACAACATTATTTCCACTGGTACATGCGCGACGGCAAGCTACACGTCAGCTATTTCGGTTGCAACCCCTATCAATTCAACCGTATTCTTGCACCCTAATGGCCCGGTTACATTGTGCGTATTGGGCGGCGATGCCTCGGGTAATTTTCAGCTGGCCTCGGCAGCATCCAGCGCGACTTGGATCAGAGATTCCTACAACACACTGTCAATTTCATCATCGCGCATGAATCGTGTCATGGAAGGATCGGGCGCACAGGTCGTGACGATTTCAATGGATGCCACAAAAGTATATGATGTCATCGCAAACTATCGAGTATCTGGTGATGCAAGTTATCCTTCACAACATGACCTTATTGACGGGACTGTCACAATTCCAGCCGGATCTACTTCTGCAAACGTGACCATCAATTTCCCAGACAATGCTCTAACAACCGGAGAGCGCGTACTTAACTTTAGCATTTCAAATGTAAGCACAGAGACGGCTTACCCTACAAATAACTACCAGGCGCAATTCTTCATAGCCGATGACGAAAAGAATTTAACAGTTACGAAAGCATCCATTGGTCGCAAGCACAGCTGCACCATTATGAGTGACAGTTCATTGCGCTGCTGGGGCTTCAATTCTTTCGGCCAAATTGGTGATGCCTCCACAACTTTCCGGTCTGAAGGCATTATCATTAGCCCGGGAACCTCTTTTAAAGACGTGGGCGTCGGCAATGAACACACTTGTGCAGTAGCGACGAGCGGCGATCTTTATTGCTGGGGCCGCAATGCAAACGGACAAGTTGGCAACAATGCGGCAGGGGTTGATATAAACACTCCGCAACTGATTGATAGTGGTGTCACATACACGTTCGTCAGCTCGGGTGAGAACCACAGTTGCGGTCTTACAACTGGAAATAAAATTCGCTGTTGGGGTCAGGGCATGTATGGGGCGCTCGGCCAAGGCGGCACGGGAAACTTAAACGTTCCGACTGAAATTGATGCCGCTAACGATTACAAATACGTCTCAGTAGGTGCCAAATCCTCCTGTGCGATTACTTCCTCCGACAAGCTTCGCTGCTGGGGGCACAATGCAGTTAACGAACTTGGAGATGGAACAACCACGAATGCAACTTCACCGATTGATGTCGATTCGTCTTATAATTTTGCCAATGTTTCCATCGGCTCTGGTCACGCGTGCGGAGTTACAACCACAGGACTTTTAAGATGCTGGGGTTATAATGGAACTGGTGCCATTGGTGATGGAACTACAACAAATCGTACAACTCCAGTCTCAGTAAATTCTGGTGCGACATACACGTCAGTTTCTGTGAACGACGACCTAAACATTGGCGGCGGCAGAACCACTACCTGCGCACTACTATCTTCTGGAGCCGTGCAATGCTGGGGTAGCAATACAAATGCACTCCTTGCAAATGGAACTCTGACACAAAGTACAACTGCAGTAAATGTTGATGCAGGCACAACCTATACCAGTGTTGCGGTAACCGGTCAGCGCGCCTGTGGTATCACTGCAGGGGCCGCTGGTGGCGCATTGAAGTGCTGGGGTAACTTTACGAATGACAGTACGAAATCACTGAACTTAGCAGGTGCCGGCTACGCTCCATCAATCGGCAGCTGGAACAAATGGTATACCAACTACGAATTGGCTCAGTGGGATTCCTGGACGCCTGCCACGAATAACGTCAGCTCGACTTCTTCACAATCCTGTGGACTTAAATCAGGAAAATTATTCTGTTGGGGTGCATCCGCTGTATTCGGCAATGCTTCCAGAAGTGCCTATCGTTATCCGGCAGCTATCGCGATTGATCCAACAACAACTTACACGACTCTGGCTGCTCAACATGATAGCGACAATTGTGCTATTGATAACGCCGGCAACTTAAAATGCTGGGGTAAAAATGACCACGGCGAGCTCGGCTCCGCCGTAGCTGTTGGCAGCACCGCTTATGTTCCAACCAATGTTGATCCGGGTACGACGTATAAAGCCGTCTCTGTTTCTTACAGTACAATTTGCGCAATCACCACAGCCGACGAGCTTCGCTGTTCAGGTCGTAATTCCGGTGGGCAAATTGGCGACGGCACTTCTACCGATGTCACTGCGTTTAAAACTATTGACGCCGGCGTCACTTACGCTGAAATCGGTCGCGGCGCTTATCACACCTGTGGGCGCACCACGGCCGGCCAAATTAAATGCTGGGGCGCCAATGGCTTTGGTTCCGTGGGTAATGGCGGCACTTCAACCCAACTTACTCCATTCACCGTGGATTCTGGTGCTATCTTTAAAAAACTGAGCACAGGTGCTTCAGCAACCTGCGCGATCACGGCCTCCGATACAGTCAAATGCTGGGGTGACCCAAGAAACGGTACAGGAACAAACTACGTCTATGTTCCAACGGTGATTGATGGTGGTGCAACCTATACTTCTGTGTCGATGTCGAGTTCGAATGGCTGCGGCATTAAAACAGATGGCTCTATGAAATGTTGGGGTTACGCGACAGTGCCAAATCAGTATACCTTTGTCGAAGCCGGATCACATTTAACCTTTAATACGCCCGTTGCCGTTGCCAGCGGAACTACTTTCTCAAAGGTTCAGACGACATACACCGGTATGTGCGCAACAACTACTGGTGGCGTTTTGATGTGCTCAGGTGGATCCGTCGGCAGCGAATGGGGCTTTGCTGATGCTGGCGTTGACATGCTGACCACGACTTTAAATACGACGTACTTCTCACCTTCATACGTTAACAGAGCAATTAACTACTAAAACGAAAAAGCCGGATTCATCATCCGGCTTTTTTTATTCTTCTTTTGCTGAAATCAACTCACTGATTACCTTTTTGGCCCGCTCGATGTTTTGCTTCATCGTGGATTTTTCTTTTAAACTTCCCAGCATCTCATCCGGAGCGAAAGACATCGTCTGGAAAACTTCGAAAGCTTTAGTGATCTCGTCCCCGTGGTCGCGACGCAGACTTGGTGGGATTTGTGCCATCAGGTCTTCGATTTTTTGTGACGCCCCGGACTCCCCCGCCACCTGGCCCATGACCATATAAAAGATATTCGTCATTTCGGCGCCGACTTTGCGATAGTCGTCTTTACCCACCGCCTGGTCGACGACCTTATAGCGTTTGTTGACTTGCTCTTTTAAAGTTCTGCGACGACGGCCCCAGCCGAATTCACGTTGTGCCTTTACCAGGAGGGTCACAAACACGCCTGCATAAATCACCAGCCACAACCACGGACGCGCCAGCACACTGGCCTGCGCTGAGGGCTGCCACGCCATGATCACATCGGGAAGTTTGTTTTCAACAACTTCCGCAGCTGCTGGCGCCGGAGTGCCAGACATTCTTTGAGAAGAACCTACTGGCGCATTGGGATTGTTCACGATTTTCAAAGTGATTGGCGCGGTCTTTTTGGTGTAGTACTTGCCCGTCGCTGGATCAAACATGCTGACACTCAGCTCTGGGAAAACCATGTCGCCTTCCTGACGAGGAATCAGTAAAACTTCAAATTCCTTATAAGCACGACCATTTTTAAAAAACTTAGAATCCGATTTTGTATCGTACTGTTCAAGTCCCGCTGGCAAAGTCATCGGAGGCAGATCAATCAGCTTTGCATTGCCTGAACCCTCAAAGCGCACTTTCAAACTAAGAGGCTGGTTCACCGGAAAACTCGATCCCTCAACCGAGGTGTGAACATCAAACTGTCCCACCGCGCCTGAAAAGTCAGAAGGTCGCCCTTCAACCGGCAAAGGCTTTACTTTGATTGGCACGTTCGCAGAGCTCTTAGTGTATTCGTAGGGCTTGCTCATCATGCCGTACTGACTCAAAGTGCGCACCCGGGATTTGATTTTGTAAGGATCAATCGTCGAAGAGCCGGACTTGATAGGAAACAAAGCGTGGGAGGCCAGCAACGCTTTCTTCCACGGCACCCCGCCAACATTCACTTCATAAAACTGAATGCTTGGGACTTCTTCAATGATTTCTTTCCAAAAGCCTTTTAGATCCGGAAATTTCAAGCGATCCAGGGTTTCCATTTGGCCGCGCGTGTAGATGTACCAGTTCACAGTGACCTGCTCACCTTCGTACACTTCCGTTTTATCAACTTCGACACCAATGAAAAAAGCATCGTTGGGGTTTGTCGGTAAACTTCTAAATGCAGGATTGTCGATAGTGCTGGATGACGGTCCACCACCGAACTGGTCATCGGGCATGCCGCCGCCATGCTGCTGCTGCATTTGCTGCATCAGACGCTGACGTTGTTGCAAGAGTTGATTGAACATCTCCTCTTCAGCGCGGTCCATGGAGTCAAATGGATCATCCATGCCTGGCATCTGGGGACGACGAGGCATTTGCCGTTGATTGCCACCTTGAATGGTACTGCCCGTGTTACCCACCTTAATCACGATCGGCTGAGTTCTGAAAACCTTGCCACCGACAACAACTTCAAAGGAGGAAACACTTAAGGTCCCCTGACGTTGCGGAGTTAAAGTATAGCTGTAGTCCTTGCGGCGCTGAGTTTCAAACTGCATCCCACCTTTGCCTGGCACCAATTTTTGGGCGACAGCCGTGGATGTGGAGGTATTTAACAAATCAAAGCCATCCAGCTCGGGAACACGCGGATCCTGAATATTCACATCATCAGAGGTCACCGCAGAAACGGTCACGGTGAAGGTCTCTCCCATGCCCACTTCATTTCGATCGGTCACCGCGTTCACCGTAGTGCCAGCAGCAAAAGATACCGCTGCATTCAAAATGAAACTCAGAAAGATGATAAGACTACCAATCTTTGTCACGAGGCTGCTCCTTCGATTCTTTGCGATTATAGTCAGACCGGATTTTTCCTTCCTGCTGCTTAATCTCTCCCAGGATCTTTTTCACATCACCCTCAGACAACTCTTTGCCTGCAAAAGGACGTGGCTTGTACTTCGGAGAATCCTGGTACTGTTTGTCCTTTTGTTCCTGGCCGTCTTTGCCGTCCTGGTCTTTTTTATCCTGCTCTTGGTTTTGATCACCTTGCTGACCCTGCTGTTGCTGGTCACCTTTTTGATCCTTTTGATCCTCTTTTTTGTCGCCCTGACCGCCACCGCCACCTTGCTGCTGTTGAATCAGCAACTCAATATTGGTTTTGGTTTCATTGCTGGAGGGAACAATCTCCAAGGCCTTTTGATAAAGCGCGATTGCCTCATCCACCTTTTTGGCTTTACCTAAAAGCTGTGCCTCATTAAAACGCGCGACGAACTTCATATCCTGGTCACGATTCAATTCAGCCAGTCGCCCTGCTTCCGCATAGGACTGCTGGGCTTTATCTGCCTGCTGCAATCCTTCAAAGGTCAGCCCCAGGTTGCTGTGCAAGCGGGACAGGAACGGATTGTACCTTAAGGCTTCAATATATTTATCGTTAGCGGCTTGAAAATTCTGTTTCTCCAGAAGCTTATTACCTTCGCGATTTACCGCGATTGCCTTCAGATGGGGCTGATCACCACATCCACTTAAGCCCAACAATAAAGAGATTAAAATAAACTTCTTCATTCTGCGGGCACCTCAAAACGGCCTTTCCAGAAGCGGAAGCCCTTACGACGTTCACCAATGAACAGTTCCACCATGGCAAGTAATATACCAATCAGAAGGATCGTCTGAAAACGCTCTTCGTACTGGGTTGCCATCGTCGTATCAAATTGTGTTTTTTCCAGATTGCCAATGTCCTCAATCAACAGTCGTACCTGATCACCGCCAACGGTGGAGGTATAAAAACTTCCCTTGCCTGCTTCGGCCAAGGCTCTGAGTGCATCACCTTTGACTGTCGTAATAACTGTTTGGCCCTGACGATCCTTTTTATAGCCCTTTAAGAAACCCATGCCGTCACGCACAGGAATTGCGCCACCTTTTTCCGTACCGTAAGCGATAGTGAAAATGCGCGTTCCGTCCTCTGCCAGTTTTTTCGCAGCCTCTATGGCACCTTGCTCGTGGTCCTCACCGTCTGACGCGATCACAATCACGCGAGTTACTTTGACGGTGTCATCCGTTGAAACACCACCACGCTCAAAAGCTTCCTTGGCATTGCTTAAAACATCCTGAAAATTAGTACCTTGAGTTGAAACGGAATTCGTATCCAACGCATCGATGTACATTTTCACTGCACTTGGATCATTGGTTAAGGGCGACAACAAAGCCGCGGAACCTGCAAAGGCCATGATACCGATTTTATTTCCCGGCATTTGATCGACCAGGCGATTCAATTCAGTTTTTGCCTGGGTCAAACGATTCGGTTTTACGTCTTCAGCCATCATACTGTCTGAAACGTCGACCGCAAAAATGATCTCGACACCTTCGCTTTTAACTTCCTGGGTGCTTTGACCGAACTGCGGTCTTGCCAAGGCAAGCACAAAGAAGAATACCACCAGCACCTGCAAAATCGTTTTAATACGGCGTTTTTGCGCGGAGACCGAGCTTGAAAGAAACGGATAGAGTCTTGAGCCAATGGCGTTTTCCATGGCCTTCTTGGATCTGCGATCAAAGAAGTAACCCACAATGATAATGGCTGGAATGATCCACAGATAGTTAAAAGCCGCCATGTTTTCAAATCTGAACATTATGGCACCCTCCTTAACCACGTACGACCCAACAGCAATCCTGCCAGATACAGAATGATTCCCAGTACCAGATAAGGAGGATATTTTTCTGTATAGTTGGTGAACTTATTAATATCAATTTTGGTCTTTTCAAGACTGTCGATGTCTTTAAAAACACCTTTCAAAGAATCTTCCTTCGAGGCGCGATAGAACTTACCACCGGTTTCACTGGCCATACGCCCCAAAAGATCTTCATTCACCGTGGAATCAAACGGCTGATAGGTTTTAACCTTTTGACCAAAGATGTCGCGGGAGTAAATTGGAATTCTGGTTGGACCGTCTTTTCCGATACCAATCGAATAGATTTTAATGCCATAACCTTTGGCGATCTCAAGCCCCGTTTCCGGATCAATAGTACCGGAGTTATTCTCCCCATCCGTCATGAAAATCACGACCCGGCTTTTCGCTTGAGAATCCTTAAGCCTGCCGGCCGCATTTGCCAGAGCCACGCCCAAAGCTGTTCCGTCTTTGATGCGAGCACTTGCAGCAGTTGTGATTTCAGAAACGCGGGAAAGAATCAATTGATAATCCAAAGTGGGTGGAACCAGGGTGAAGGATTCACCCGCAAAAATCACCAGACCAATGCGATCCGAGCTTCTGCCGCTGATAAATTGCTTGATAGTCTCTTTGGCTGCTTCCAGACGATTCAAAGGTCTCATGTCCTCGATCAACATGGAGTCAGAAATATCCAGAGCAATCACGATGTCGATACCTTCGACATTCTTTTTGATTTTGGTATTCATTTCCTGCGGACGCGACAGCGCAAAAATCGCCAGCGCAATTCCCAGGACTTTTAACAGCAGCGGCAAGTTCAATAAACGTGTGCGCAGACTTGGCTTCACGGATTTCAAAATTTGCACGGTGCCAAACTGCAAGGTAGGTGTCTTGGTTTTTTTATGCCACAAAACCCAGATCACAACTGCGATCAGGGGAAGAATCAACCAATAGGCCAGCGGAGAATGAATGCTCATGACAACCTCTCCATATCTTCCACCAACAGGCGGGCTCTTTTGGAAAGATTCAAGACGTCGGACTTACTCAGCTTGGCTTTATCTTCAACGGCGTGCTGAAACTCTTTAACCAGTTTCTCCAGTTCAACACCCGTATCCTGATATACTTTAGGATGATATTTTTTAAGGTCTTTCAAAATCAAACGCGGGCTCCACTCCAGAGCCGGAATTTTGTAACGGCGAGTGATGTAAAGCTTTAACATATGGCGCGTTTCATCCAAAGCCGTCGGAATGTCCTCGGGCTGAGGTGTGCCACCAAAGAAAACTGTATTGGCTCTTTGCATACGACGGAATTTCTGATGAAACTCGGCAATCGGTGAAAGAGCGGAATCATGCTCCTTAAGGCGCTCAATGATTTTACGACGCTGAATGGATCTGAATACTTTGGTTGCCACGAACAAAGCCACCACTCCCAAAACCGCAGCAAGAATGATCCAGTACACAGGTGGCACCGGAATACTCAACGGACCAATGGGACCGAAGGGTTCTTGCTTGGGAGGTTGCTCGCCCGGCTTTCCCGGAGGCGGCGGTGGTGGTAAAACACTGACCAGTTGAAACTGCACCAAACCCAAATCCAGAGTTTGCGTGCCATCGGTTAACTGAAGATTATCAAACTTAACGGGATTGCCAGCCGTGTAAGAGACGACTTTCAAATCGGCTTGTGTTGGCGAACGAAACTCAAAGCCCTGAAGCTTGATGGAGTATTTCTGTTCAGGCGCCAATACCAGTTGCAGTTTATCCTGTTGCAAATCCTTTGGAAAATCACCGTCGCAGACAAGCAAAAACTCACGGCCGACCGTAAGCTCCCCGTCCTTCAATCCGCCAATACCTGGAATTTCAACCTTACACTGGATAGCTGCCATTATTTTCTCTTCTTAAAAAACGCCACCAGGGGATCAATGAAATCGTTGCTGGATTTTACATCCACCCGATCCACCTGGGACTTACGCAGAAGTTTGTCGCGCGCTTCTTTGCGGACTTGCACTGCCTGCTCATATTCTTTTCTGAAACTTGCTGAGGAGGTGTCCACCGTCAGCACTTCACCGGTTTCGGCGTCCTGCACCTCGATCACACCCATGCTGGGAAGTGAATACTCGGCCGCATCATTCACCACACAAGCCACCACATCATGCTTACGCCCCAGCAGACGCAGACTTTGATCAAAGCCCTCGTCCATGAAGTCGCTAAACAGGAAAATAGTCGCGCGCTTTTTCAAAGCGCCCTGCAAAAAGCTAAAGCCATTCGCAAGCTTGGTGTTGTGACTTTTTGGTTTAAAGTAATAAAGATCACGCAAAAGGCGCTGCACATGGCCGCGGCCTTTTTTCGGTGGCACGAAATGTTCGACCTGATCACTGAAAAGCAACAAACCAACCTGGTCGTTGTTCTTCACCGCTGAAAACGCCAAAAGAGCCGCCATGTGAGTCATCACTTCGCCCTTAAAATAAGGACCCGTTCCGAAATCACTGGAACCACTGACATCGACTGCGATGATCAGGGTCAACTCACGCTCTTCTTCAAAAGTTTTAATAAAGGTTTTGCCTGTGCGCGCCGTCAGCGGCCAGGAAATAGAACGAATATCATCGCCCGGTACGTACTCACGGAAGTCCGCAAAGGTCATACCCTGCCCCTTGAAGGCGGTATGGTATTCGCCTGCAAAGAGGTTGTTCACAAGTTTCCTTGTGTTCAACTCCAGGAGTTTGACCTTCTTTAAGACCTCTGGAGGCAATCCCACTATGGAACCTCAACCTGGCTTAGGATTTCTTTGATCACGTCATCAGACTTGATGTTCTCGGCTTCAGCCTCGTACGTCAGAATCAGACGATGTCTCATTACGTGGTAAGCAATGGCTTTTACGTCTTCTGCCGTCACATAACCACGACCACGAATAAACGCGTGAGCTTTGGCGGCACGGAACAAGCAGATCGTCGCACGCGGTGAGCCACCCACATTGATCAGGTTCGCGATACGGCTTAAGCCGTACTCTCCAGGATTTCTGGAAGCCATCACGATTTCCACGATGTAGTTTTTGATTTTATTATCAACGTAGATCTGATCCGCACGCGCGGAAGCACGCAAAAGATCTTCGCGGGAGATTACCGGATTCACCGTCGGCTTTTCATTCGTGCCCATGCGGTTTAAGATCTCAAGCTCCTCGCCTTTTTGCGGATACACCACGTTGATCTTGAACATGAAGCGGTCCATTTGCGCTTCTGGAAGAGGATAAGTCCCCTCTTGCTCCAGGGGATTTTGCGTTGCCAGCACCAGGAATGGATTCGCAAGCTTGTAGGACTCTTCGCCGATGGTGACTTGCTTTTCCGCCATGGCTTCAAGCAAAGCAGATTGCACTTTCGCCGGCGCACGATTGATCTCGTCGGCCAACACGATGTTGGTGAATACAGGTCCTTTGCGCGGAGCAAACTCGCCTGATTTAGGATTAAAGATCATCGTACCAATCAAGTCCGTCGGTAAAAGATCGGGAGTGAACTGAATACGCTGGAAATCCAAAGAAATGGATTTACAAACTGTGGAGATCGTCAGAGTCTTTGCAAGACCCGGCACACCTTCCAGCAAAATATGGCCGCCCGTCAAAAGGCCCATCATGATCCCTTCGACCATCTCCTTTTGTCCGACCACAACCTTGTTGATCTCAGTCATCATCTTTTCGATGAATTGACTCTCTTGCTTAATCGCGGCGTTTAACGCCATGATATCAACTTCGCTCACCCGTCCTCCTTGGGAAATATCCCTTCTATTTCACTCTCTTAGCTCCCTTGCGGCAAGCTTAACCGCCTCTCTCCAGACCTAAATTTCTCATAGCGTCGGCGGAGCAAAAACTTGCAATTGTTATGTCACAGTCCTAGCCTTTAGTAAGAAGTTGAATTTCACTCTTAGCGATGGGACAAAAACAGCATGGCAAATACGAACACCAAGGTTTGGATTTTCATCCTATCGACTTCTTTAGCACTGCTGGTATTGGGTTACCAATTTGGTGATCGCCTGGGTTTGATTGTCGGCTTCCTGCTTGCACTTTTGTTAAACTTCATCGTTTTCTTTTACGGTGAAAACCGCGTTCTTTCCAAACTCGGCGCGCAGCGCTTAAAAGGCCAGGATGCCTGGGGCATTTTGGATATGGTCGAACGCATGTCCCGTCAGCTGGGCATGCCAACTCCGGCGGTATTTATGACTCCCCACAGTTCTGCAAACGCATTCTGTGTCGGACATTCGTGGAGAAACGGCTCCTTGGGTTTTACCCTGGGACTTTTGCAAAAACTAAGTGCGAAGGAATTGGAAGCTGTGGTCGCCCATCAACTTTGTCACATTCGCCGCCTAGATACTTTTGCATTTAGCGTCAGCTCCACTTTGGCAAACTCCGTGGTGGGTTTGGGGCAGTTTCTGGATTCCTTCCTGCCCTATAAATTGCAATTTTTCATGCCCCTGCTTTCCCCGTTTGGCTGGTTGATAATTAAAGTGGTGGTCGGTGAAAAGTCTTTTTATGAAAATGACTTGATGGCCTCTGAATTATTAAATAATCGCCATCCTTTGGGCGAGGTTTTGTGGCGTCTGGAAGGTTTGGCACAAACACAGCCCCTGGAAATCCCGGCCTGCACCAGTCACTTGTTTATTGTGAATCCCGAGGGCTTTAGACAAAGAAATTTATTTTTGAAATCCCATCCGCCTATTGAAACCCGCCTACAAAAGCTGATGGGATATTATCCAATCTAACTTGACACTTTTTAAATCGAACTCACTTTCAAAGAGGGTTTTTTATGCAAGATAAAATGGAAGCTTCACTCTCAGTACTAATCATGTCGCTGGCCTCTTCGGCAGTGATGGCTATGGGCTTGGCACCGGATCCATCGACGGGCCAAACAGCAAAAGATAAAAACATGGCGCGCTTCAATATTGATTTACTGGTGGTCCTGCAGCAAAAAACCAAAGGGAATCTCACGGCTGACGAGGCGCAGTTTTTAGATAACCTAATTAATGATCTACAATTAAAATTTGTTTCCGTTTAAGAAAATTTCACTCCAGCCCCGGCTGGAGTTTTTCGTTATATTTGATACTCTTGTATTTGTAAGGAGAAGTGTTTTTATGAAGAAGTTCTTATTCCTTCTGTTAGCGGCCTCCATGGCGGCTCCCGTTCAAGCGCAAACCACCAGCTTACCGAAAGACCCACCAAAACTAAACCTGGGCGCCACATTGCCGGCGAATCTTTTTGTGGAGCTAAGCAAAGCGATCAACCCGGCAGTCGTTAATATTTCGACCTCAGCCATTCCTAAAAACATGCCCCGCGGACGTGATCCGATGCTGGATATGTTGGAACAGCTCTATGGCATGAAAATGCAACAACCCCCGCAACAACAGCAACGCCCGCAGATGATGGGCCTGGGCACTGGTTTCATCATTCGCGAAGACGGCTTGATCGTAACCAACAATCACGTGATCGCGGGTGCTGACCAAATCAAAGTTCAACTTAGCGAAGACTCCAAAGATCTTTACGAAGCCACTGTCGTGGGCCGCGATGAGCGCACCGACATTGCCTTGATCAAAATTAAGCCAAAAACCAAACTGACAGTGGCAGTTCTGGGATCTTCCAAAGAACTTGAAGTTGGTGAATGGGTGGCCGCATTCGGAAATCCATTTGGTCATGGCCACTCGATGTCCAAAGGTATTGTGTCTTCCAAAGGCCGCGGCATTGCCGAGATCAATAAAATTCCACTTATTCAAACTGATGCTTCCATCAATCCAGGAAACTCTGGCGGTCCATTGGTGAACACCAAAGGCATGGTGGTTGGTGTTAACTCTGCCATCGATGCGCGCGCTCAGGGCATCGGCTTCGCAATTCCGATTGATGAAGTGAAAGCATTGATCCCGCAACTTGAATCCAAAGGCCGCATCGCTCGCGGTTATATCGGCGCCCTTCTGGGTGATCTGGATCCTGAGGCCGCTGATTACCTGGGCATGGGCGAACAAACTGGTGCGGTGATCACGCAGCTTGATCCACGCGGCCCTGGGGCTCGTGCGGGTCTTCGTGTCTATGATATTGTGACTTCCGTGAATGAAAAGCCGGTGGACAGCTCTTTGAGTCTGGTCGATGCGGTGAGTGATGCTCCGATTGGCAAAACTGCTTCATTCAAAATTATTCGCGACAGAAAGCCTATGACTGTTGCCGTTCTGGTTTCTGAACGCCCAGAGGATGGTGCACCTCAAAAAGTGGAAAGCAAAAAATACGAGGGCCACAAAGCTCCGTTCAATTTGGGTTTCACGATTGTGGATCCAACAGCACAAATCCGCAACGAATGGGGTTTGGCTGAAGGCATGAAACAGCCAATCGTCATTGAAACTGCTCGCAACTCTGCCGCCAGCAAGGCAGGTCTTTCCGTTGGCGATGTGATTTTGGATGTGAATAAACAATCGGTTTCAAACTCCAAAGATGCGTTGAAGCTTCTTAAAAAAGGCACCAACACTTTGCGCGTGGCTCGCAACAATCGCATCATGATCATAAATATCGATACGCCTTAATCCCCGCCTTAAGCCTCCCAGAGCCCTTTGCACTGCGAAGGGCTTTAGGATAAATCCCGAATAATTCTCGTTCCCCGAACACAAAATCCCTATCCTGCCATTAAAACATTAAGTCGCCCACTCCTCCACCGATAACCATTGAGCCCCCCCGTCCTGAGGAGTTCTTGTTATGCGTGGCATGAGTTTAAAATCAAAGTTACTGTTTCTTACGCTTGCATTGTGCGGAGTCAGCGTCGCCATCGGTGTGACCAGCTATCTCTCACTCACCTCTGTCAGCCGCGATTACGGTTGGATTGCAACCAAGTCCATGCCCAAGATGGATCGCCTGGATCAGATGAATCTGAACTTCAGAAAAATTCGTATCAACCTCAGAAGCTTGGGACTACCAAACTTGCCACAGGATCAAGTCGAGCAAAGTATTGCCGGCGTCCTTGCCGCCATCACTGACTACGAAAAGCAGGATGAGTTGTACAAACAGTTGGACTTCGTCCCCGGCCAAGAGGAAGTTTACAGTCACCTGGAAAAAGCCTGGGGCGAATTTAAGAACACCGGCGTTGAGGTTCTAAAACTGCAAAAGTCCAACAGCGCTGAAGACCAAGCCAAGATGCTGGATATTTTCTTCTACGAATGTCCCAAACGAGCACAAGCTTATGCGGAAGCCGTTGCTGATCTTTCAGAGTTCCATCGTAAAACTGCAGAAACAAATGTCAAAATCGCTGAGACCACTCGTGATCAGGCCATTATGATTATCATCATGGTGATGATCACTGGAAGCGTCTTTGGTTGCGTGCTGGGCTATCTGGTCGCAAACTCCCTTTCCAAATCACTGAATCGTATCAGCGACAACATCTTCGGCGCAGCCTCAGAAACGGCCAGCGGCGGATCACACCTAGCGGCAGCCAGTTCACACCTGTCAACGAGTGCCACAGAAGCTGCTGCATCATTAGAAGAAACTGTCGCTTCAATCGAAGAGCTGTCCAGCATGGTTAAGATGAACACCTCGCACGCACTCGAGGCCAACACCCTTTCACGCACTTCTCACGAATCAGCTGAAAAAGGCACGCAGGAAATCCAGCGCCTGCTCTCGGCCATGACCGACATCGCCCAAGGATCCAAAAAGATCGAAGAGATTATCAGCGTGATCGACGACATTGCTTTTCAAACGAATTTGTTGGCTCTGAATGCTTCTGTCGAGGCAGCCCGCGCCGGCGAACAAGGCAAAGGCTTTGCTGTCGTTGCTGATGCCGTCAGAACTTTGGCACACAAGAGCGCGGAATCTGCAAAAGGCATCAATTCACTGATCAAAGATAACGTCGCAAAAAGCGAACACGGCGCCGCGATTGCCAATAACAGCGAAGTCGTATTTAAGGAAATTCTGACATCAGTTAAAAAGGTCGCGACCTTGAACGAAGAAATCGCAGCCGGCAGCACTCAGCAGGCCAAAGGCATCGAGCAGATTTCAAGAACGATGAATCACCTGGATCAATCCACTCAAGGCAATGCGGCTTCATCAGAACAAGTTGCTGCCTCTTCGGAGCAAATGTCGACCCAGGCACAGGCGCTGAATGGAATTGTGACCGAGCTGCAGTCGCTGGTTCACGGTAACAAGAAAGTGTCGGCAGCGACGAACTCAAAAGCCGCTTAAAATCCCAAAAAAACAAATTCAAAATCAGAACCCGGGACCTCCCGGGTTTTTCTATTTTGACACCTCTGCCCGTTCAAACTATCCGTATTCTGCTGAAAAGTATTAAATTTTTATACCTTAAATCAGTTAATTGAGGAAATAGACCAATAAGGCGATACCTATTTGTGTCGAACACAACATGAGAAAACAAAACAAAGAACTTAAGGGTCCGAAAACCAGGAGAACGAAAATGAAAAAACTCAGTAAACTGATTCTAACGATCGCAATGACATTAACAGCGTCTTTGGCAAAGGCGGATGTCTCCGAGTACCTTCCGAACGATCGATCTTTTCGTCCTGTCCATGGTCCTGATGGCGAATGGCATTTCGGCCAAAAAGAGATTCCCGGCAAACAAGTATTGGCAATGAAATTCCCTATTTCTTTAGGTAGTGGTTGGCAAAGACAGTCCCTGACCTTTTATGGAACTAACGTAAATATCGTCGGCATGGACTTCAACGACAGTCATACTGATTGCGGGGCATTGTGGTTCGCCGTCAATAGGGAAATGGAAGCGGGCCTTGGTGAGTCCGTGGTAACGCAAGGTTGCTACAACTTTGAAAAGAGGTTTGAAATAACTATTTATTACACCGCAATTGATGACAGCCTCCCAGCATCTCCCCGCTGCTTTCCCCAAGCAATTCCCTTCGATTATGACCTGAAAAATTTCCCTGCAGGTCTTTAACCGGAGTCCATTCAAACAAAAAAAATCCCCGGCTCATCACCGGGGATTTTTCATTTTCAACTTGTCAGAAAAAACTAATTGGAAGAGCAGCTGTAAGTCGCTTGAGAACCGTCAAAGTACTTCCAAGTAAGCTCACCACGCTGAGAGAAGGCCGACTTCTCAAGGAATAACTTAATCCCGATAGGGCCACCTTTAGGTACGCCATTTTCAAGCAAACGAACATGACCGAACTGGATAGCTTTCCCGTCCTCAGCAATATTGTTTGCGATCACTTCGCGCTGATCGTTTTCGATATAGAATTTCGCACGAACGGTGTGGGTCGCTTCAGACACATACAAAGTTACCAGATTTGGCAGGAAGGGATCATTTGTGTGAGTTTGCATACAGCTAATGTACTCCCCCGAAGCCAGAGCTTGAGAAGCTGCAAACACGATAAACAAAGAAGCGACAAGGGACTTCATAAATTACCTCAGACAGAGAGTTGTATTTTTAACGATGCGGACTCTTCCCACGGAACCCTTCGTCTGTCACGTTACCGCAAGTTATCTGAATTCTTTGCCGGTTGCCCGAACCGACTCGCCCATTTGTCCCCACCCGATTTCCCCCTGATTCGGGGGTCCCGACGAAGATGCTTAACGATCGCCTTTTTGTAAGTGGGAAAGCGTTTCAAGCTGAGACAAAATCGAACAAAGACCCGAAATTTTAGAACTTTCCCCGACCTAGGTCTTCAGTTTTTACAACAGCGTCCGAAATAGAGATAGGACCATAGTATGGCTCCATTGGTAGCAACAAGATCAGCACCTAGAAAGGGACTCTATGAAAGTCACCGAAGTGAAAGTTTTCCCGGTCAATGAGGATCGCTTGAAGGCCTACGTCTCCATCACACTTGATGGTTGTTTCGTGGTCCGCGACCTGAAGGTCATCCAAGGCACCAGCGGCCTGTTCGTCGCGATGCCCTCCAAAAAAAGAAAAGACGGCCAATTCCGCGATATCGCGCATCCCCTAAACCAGGAGACGCGCCAGATGATCGAGGACATGGTCTTTGAAGCTTACGAAAACGAATTAAAGTCCATGGGAGAAACCCTCGTGAACCTGAAACGCCAGAAGGCGCCAGGCAGCGACTACGGCAGCGACGAGTACTAACCGCGCTCACAGGAGTTTGAAGAACCCTGCTCACACGCCAAGTTTCGGAACCATTTGTGGAGGCTCTGAAACCGGAGGCGGCTTCAAAACCCAAGGACAGTTTTGCCCGCTCTTGCAGCAATCCCTGCATTGGCGGGCTTTTTCTATCTATTCGCAATGCGTCATAGATTGCATTCCATACGCAAAATCCGTAGTTTAGCGGTTCAACCGTTCATCTTGTTGGGGTATCGACAAGTTGGTAAGTCAACAGATTTTGATTCTGTCATTCGCAGGTTCGAGTCCTGCTACCCCATCCATTTAAAACCACCGCAAGGTGGTTTTTTAGTTTTAAAACCCTTAAAAATCGAAAATTAAATACGGACTCTTTAAGGCTCGGATGGCCTGACGAGCAGCAGGCACATATACACCAAGTTGCCTAAACCCCAGAGTCGTCTATCATAATAACCAGGAGCTTCTTATGATTAAAAAGATCGTCCCCGTTGATCTTCACTTACCAGGCGCTGATCCGTTTCTTTTCTGCGCACATCACTTGGATCACTTTCCTCAAGGAAATGCTGGCATGGGCTTGGATCTGCCGCACTTGGAAGGCCGGGACATTGGCCATGATTTTCAATCCAAAGATGGCTTTCGCATGTATCATGGCTCCGATGTTCCTGGCTTTCCGGTCCATCCTCATCGCGGCTTTGAAACGATTACTATCGCCCGCCAGGGCTTTATCGACCACGCAGATTCCTTAGGGGCGGCAGGGCGTTTTGGTGAAGGTGATGTGCAATGGATGACTGCCGGTAAAGGTGTCCAACACTCCGAGATGTTTCCTTTGCTGAACGAGCAAAAGGGCAACACGATGGAGATCTTTCAGATTTGGTTGAACTTGCCTAAGAAAAATAAAATGGTCGATCCAGAATTCAAAATGCTGTGGTCCCAGAAAATTCCTAAATACCAAGGCGACAACACTGAAGTCACAGTCATTCACGGTAAATATAAAAGCACAGAGTACTTTGCCTCCACCGAAGCATCGTGGGCAAAAGATCCCAAGCACGAGGTGAACATTTTCCTGGTGAATCTAAAAAAAGGCGCAACCTTTGAAATGCCAAAGGCCGCAACCAACACCAATCGCATTATTTACCTTTACCAGGGCGGCAAGGCTCGGATTCAGGGCCAAAGCATTGCAGCCAACCACGCAGCCTACCTTGATGGCTCCACGGCGCTTCAAGTGACTGCAGAGGCTGATTTGGATTTACTATATCTGGAAGGGCAACCCATTAACGAACCGGTCGTGCAACATGGTCCGTTCGTGATGAATACCAAGCAAGAGATCATAGATGCCATCAATGACTACAATGAAACCCAATTCGGTGGTTGGAGCTGGGATCGCAGCGATGCCGTTCACGATAAGTTATCGGGAAGGTTTGCTAAATATCCTGATGGGAAAATCGAAAAACCGTAGCATCCCCTACTTCACCCCATAAAGCTGGCGAAGCCCCTCAATATCCAAGGGCGAAAGACCAACTCGCTGACCGCTTACGTACTTACCTTCTTTAGTAATAAACACCGCGCACTCCTGATGACAGTCCTTACCGTTGTTATTCGCAGCGGTAAGTTTCTCCCAGCCATCAACACGGCAAGAGCGATCTGGCAGACGCGCCAGCGGCATCTCCCATTTTGAGTCCTCCAGGTAATTGCAAATGCTCGTCGCAAACGAGCTATAATGCATAATTGAATCTGGGTCATACTCAGTCAGAGCAACAGCATTTGCGTTAGAGCTTTGATCTTCGATGTACCCTTGGATACGATCCAAAATCAAATCCATAGTACGATGAGGATTCACCTGCTCGTGCATGAATCCCAACGCATGCAAAATCTCGTGGACAATCGTCCCCGTCGTACAGTCGTCAGAGATTCTAATCATGTTGTTCTGTTCATATTCCCAACCGTATCCCGAAGAACAAACTGATTTATTAGCTTTGTAAGTAAAAGAGCTAAACTCGCGCCCCCAGGCAGGTAACTGCTGATCATTGATCTCAGTCAAAGTTACAATATGGACGGCGTTGATTTGAGCGACGGCAGCGTGAATACGCTCACGCAGTTCCGCAGGAAATTCGGGTTCGATGTAGTAGCCCATCTCGGCACGTGGCCAAGGCTTAATATTGCTTGCTGTGGTAGCTGCACCGGCCATTGAGGCCACCGCAAGAAAGACGAACACTGCGATAAGTTTCATTCGAAAACCCCGATCTAAAAATTCAGATGGATCATCGCACAAAACAATACGTACACTTAGGAATTGATTGGACCCTGATTAAATTACAGAGGCCTCCAATCAAGGCTGCTGTTCACGATAAGTTATCAGGGGGCTTAGCTAAATACCCAGACAGACCTTGCGGCAAATTTGCCGCACTTTGCGACTTCAAAATTAGGGTTTTTATAAGAGCCAGTGCTACAACTGCCTTCGTTGAGACAAACAAATTTAAACGTTTAAAAATGGAGTTCTTATGAAAATAGCAAAGGCAGTTCTTTTCACAGCAGTTATGGCAATGGGCATTTCATCCTTCGCCCAAGGAGACTATGCGGAGCCAGCAGTAGGCAGCCGTCCAGTCATCAATTGTACATTCACGGAGCCATTCTTTGATATCACCATCAAAGGCAATCAGGTATACCGCGGTGACAGTTCACAAATTTTCGCCAAGGGTGACATCGTAACTTATAAAGACCCAGTTACTTCCGAGGATGGCGTTTACGTAAAAAACACAACAGTTCTGGATGTATCTGTGAGCTACCGCTATATCACAGTGAAATTTGACTTGGGTGCTCCACTTGGAGCTCGCATTCTTCATATCGATAGAGCGACCCAAGGATCTGATGGTATGTCAGATGAAGTCTACCCAATGGAGGGCACGTCCTTCTCATTGGAAAGCATGCAACGCACAGAAGTCTCTGGCTGCAAATTCCACTAGTTTTACATACTCATGTTGATGTAAAAAACCACGGGCTCTAATCCGTGGTTTTTTATTTTGCAAGATAGAACGTCTAATGCCAGCTCACACTGGATCACTCCCTTTCGTAAGAAAACATAAACTCTCTGCTCAATCTTAAATTCGGAATGCCCTAGGATTAAGCGGAGAGTCTTACGACAGGAGACCCCCATGTATTTAAAAAAATCATTCCTAGCCGCATGTCTATTCATCTCCAGCGCCACTCACGCCGCCGAAGCCACAAAGAGTAAAGATGATTCCTTTGTAAATCCCATAGTCATCGAAAAGATGAAGGACATGGGAAGCTACTTAAGATCTCTCTCCAAGTATCAAATAGATTCCCAACTCAGTCGCGATCACGTCATGGAAAACGGGCAGAAAATCAAAATACTTGGAGAAAGCCGCTTGATTGTGGATGGGAAAGACAAGCTCTATGGAAAGCTTGCGACGGATGACAAGTTCCGTGAGTTTTTTTATGATGGCAAAGTAGCGACTATCTACTCCCCCTCATTAAACTACTACACATCAATCGAGGAAAAAGGCGGTGTTTCCGAAACCCTGCGCAATTGGCAGGAAAAATACGATGTCGACGTACCAATGGATGATCTTTTTGGCTTTGGCCTGGATCAGGATGTCATTAACAGCTTAGAAGTTGCGGCCTTCGTGGGACCCTCCAAAGTTAATGGAAAAGTTTGTGACCATCTGGCGTTCCGGGGGCCGAAATTAGACTGGCAGCTGTGGGTATCCACTGACAAAAATCCCCTGCCATGCAAGTTAGTTATTACCACCACTGACGACAGCAGCCACCCCGAATACGAAGCCACGTACACTTGGAATCTGAATCCCAAAATAAAGAGCGCTGATTTTGCCTTTAAAAAGAAAAAAGACGATGTTTCCATTCCCTTCAACAAGAAAAATCCCTAGGAAGGCGCCATGAAAAAAGCAAAGCAAACATATGCACTCATTTTGGTCCTGGGCTTTTCATTTTGCGCTGAAGCCCGCCAACTTCAATCCCGCGGAGCTGCCAAAACCCATGTGAATCGCGGTGGCGGGGGTATCGGTCATGGTGGAGGGGGCGGTGGAGGTCACCGTCAATCAGCCAAGCCTCGCTCAGGTGGCCACGAAGCCCGCCCCAACAAGGCCAACATCAATAGCGGCAATAAGAATGTAAACATCAATAACAACCGCGATGTGAACGTAAATGTCGACGCCCACGGCGGGGGCTATTATGGGGGTTATTATCACGACGACTATCATCCCGTCGCCACAGCCGTTGCTGTGACCGCGGCAACAACAATGACCGCTTATGCCATCGGCTCGATGTTGCAACCAAGCCAGCTCCCCTCTTCAGGCTGTGTCACCGTCAACAAAAACGGCATCGCATATATGCAATGCGGGACCACGTGGCTGCAACCGCAATATCAAGGTACAAACGTCACTTATATAGTGGTGGCTGCGCCTTGATATCAATAAAACTGCCTTAAGACGGTTTTTATCAAAGGCGCGATAGGCCCTTGCTTTTCTCTATCACTCCGAATGTTTCTTCGGATCGTACTTTTCGTACGTGGGCTCTTTCCATTTATTTCTCAACAAATCCGAGAAGGTCTTATGCCATTTACCGACGTACTGACCGGATGCCCACTCTTGCAAGACGATTTTCCCCAAATTGGTGTTTTTTTTGAATCTTGCGACAAGTTTGCCATCCTTTACAGTGAAAATTTCAAAACCCGCCTTGCTGACGCCGATCACAGTTTGTCCATCCGGGGAAACAAAGGCATCTTCTTTGTCTTTTAGTTGGGATTTGATTCCCTCCGGCAATATTGGCCCCACCTCTGGAGTATCGACTCTTCTTTTGGACGAAAAATCGGTTCCATAGCCACATAATCGATGCGTCGGCAAATAGCCTTTAAATTCCCATGTGAACTTACTGCGCGTCACACTCCAACCAATGCGTTCGTACTCAGCATTAGCAAGACATTCCTTATCATCCCCATCGCCCGACTTGATAGATTTCGCTTCTCTAAGAAATTCATTTCCGCTGATTGAATCAAAATATCCTGACTTATCCGCTACAATGGACCGAACTTTATATTCGAAACCTTGATCCGGATGAGCACCGCCGTCATAGTATACGGATTCAGCATACAGCACTGACTTACTTGTGACCAAGTTAATCCAAGTAGACATCTCATAGCTGCCTGGCGAATCGCAATCTAGACACTCCTCCCCCTCGGCTGCGGCTTTCTTCTTTCTTTTGTTTTCTGCTTTCTCTTGAAGTCTTTCTGCTTCCGCGCAGGAAAGTAGTGACACCACAGGCTGCTCATCCTTGGGTACAACATATAGGTACTGACTTGTGCCGATCCTCAAATCAAGATTACAGCCTGCCTTTATACCAACCCGGTAGAATCCATTACCAGATGGAACCAACAGGTCATTCAACGGCCCCACCACGAATGCCTTACCGTCCCGCATGCCCAACCAATAGGTTTCATAAGCATATCCGCTATCACCCCGATACTTACCAAAACCTAAAAGAACACCGGCATCATGAGCCGCAGAAACATTTGAAACCAACAAAAGCAAAATACATACGAAGTAGTTCATTCATAAATAGTAAGGCATTTGAAAATAAAATATAACTTATTGTTTAGGCTCCAAAAGTAAGACCGAACAGAATGACTATTGCCACTATCCAACAATACTTTTTGCGGTTTCCCCTGCGTTTAATTCCAATATGTTCTGGTGTTGAAGCAGGGGAGAAATTCATGAAAGTCATAGTGGCGCTTTTGCTTCTTACATTTTTTTCGACAGCTCAGGCACAATCGATATTTATTGATCCCCAGGATGGTTTTCTAGATGGCAGCGAATGGCTGTTAAAGCACAGAGGCTTTTTGCCGGTACCGATTATTATTACCGAGCCCGCCGTTGGCTATGGCTTCGGGGTCGCACTGGTTTTTATGAAGGAAACTGAAGATTCCCGGGCGAGTACCACTCAAAAATTCATCGCCCCAACCGTCTACGGGGTTCTAGGTGCGGCCACTGAAAACGGCACCCAATTAGGGGGTGGCTTTTTCATGCACAATTGGGATCATGATCATTGGCGATATTTGGGAACCGCGATGGCAGCTTCGATCAATTTGGATTTTTATGGCAACTCTGGATTCCAAAGCCAGCGGCAATTTGATTTGGGATATAATTTGAAGGGATGGCTGACGTTTCATGACCTGCGCCGGCGCCTTGAAGACAGCAACGTCTTCTTAGGAATTCGCTATATATACTCTGATTTGAACGTTAAGTTTGAGAACATGCCACCACCCCTTGCCAACTTGGACCCCGAGCAAGAAAATCGAAATGGAGGTGCATCGGTTCTGATCAGTTATGACAGCCGCAACAACACCCTCTCGCCAGACAATGGCTTTCTTGCGGAGTATCGCTACAATGTCTACAGCGAAAACCTGGGTGGCGATCTGGATTATCACACGCAAGATTTGGATTTACAGGGATACTTTCGCTTCAATCCCCAGTGGGGCTTGGCGACTCGTTGGCTGAATAACTGGATTGATGACGACGGACCCTTTTATGCCAAGCCTTTTATTAACCTGCGTGGTATCCCCAAAATGCGCTATCAAGGCGATGTCGCAACTTCCTTGGAAGGAGAGGCCCGCTACAGTCCCCACCCTCGCTGGCAGATTCTGGGCTTCGGTGGTGTTGGCAAGGCTGGTGACGAGTTTAATGATTTATCTTCGGCTGAGACCGCCACTTCCTATGGCCTGGGCTTTCGCTACCTGATCGCCAGACTGCTTGGATTTCAAATGGGATTGGATGTCGCTCGCGGACCGGAAGACACAGTTTTTTATATTCAGGCTGGCGGCCCTTGGAATTTTTAAAGGCTTCCAATCATTTGCAATCAACAACTGCCAGGCCATAGAGGGCATTTTTGAATACTCCGAATACGCCTTCGGAATTCTGGACTGTTAAAAAGTCACATCTGGTATTTCCACAGCTTTTGCTGGTGAATTCCAATTCCATGTCGTTGGCCTTATCTTCAACTTTTACCGAAATCGGCGCACCCGAAACCCGCTTCGCCAGAGCTCTGAATTCTTCCACTTTATTCTTGGACAATGCCAGGATTCTGGAGCTGGACTTTGACGTTGAGGCAACAACCAGATTGTTTCCAATTTGTTGAATATGCAATACCGACTGAACACATTGGCCAGTACTCGCAAGGTAGGAATTGTTCGCCGTAAAAGAATAACCTTTGGCAACGTAAGAGTCATAGTTTTGCAGGAATGCGCCTGAGATCTGGTATTCACGATCGTCGATTCTTGCAAGTCCCAGGTACTCGTGCAGAAGAATTGCCATCGCCCGGCTTTGAACTTCCAGCAAATCAAAACCGCAAAGTCTGTTGGTGATAAATATCTCATTGGTATTCGGATAGTTAATCGCATCCTTAAGCTGCCCATCCAAACTCAGGCTGTCTGCGATATAGAATTTGGCCTCTGAAATCTTGAACAAAAGAGTATCCTTTTGATTTTTAGTCAAAAGGTTCGGCATATCCGCAAGAAGACTTACTAGCTTCTCCGTGTTTTGATGAATTGACAGCGCACAGGAGTTTCCTCCCCCGCCGGACCGAGGCCCCTCAACCGGAGGCTTCATTTTAAGGTCCTTCTTACTTAAAGAGTTATCAAGGATCATCGCTGCCTTAGGACCCGCCTCAGAGGCTGTGATCTTTGGCTTTAGCGCTGGTTCTTCCGCCAATGCATTAAAGGCAAAAAGCGTCACACAGGTGATTAAAATTTTTGCGCCACAATGTCTGAAGTCCATTATAAAGTCCTTTGCATTACTTTAAGCTCTCCAGCATAAAGCAAAGCAAGGGACGTGCCGGAACCGTGTCTCAATTTGAGATATTCGTTTACACGCGGAAAAGATCGATATTCAGGCAAAAGGCGTCTTCAGGCTCCGAGGGATCTGCCACTTTATTGAAGTCGTTGATGAATAACGCAATTTTCTTCTTTAACTTCTCAAAATCCTCTTCGGAAAATGACTGAACGGCACTGTAATGAGTGGCCTCCTGGTCATTTTTTTGAATGTTGTCGATGGCGCGGGCCCGCCAGTTCGTATGATGACCACCGATCAACACACTTTTATCATCCAAATGTATATTTGAAGAATTCCAGCGGTACTTATCTCCACTTTTTTTGACAAGTTCCATCTTTTCCAGGTAGTTCACAATCATGGCGATGCTTTCCTGATTCAAATTTAGCCTTTTCCCCAGACTTGCCACACTTTGAAACTGAGGCACAGAAGCAAGGGTGTGCACGGCAATGGACATCCAGGTTGCATAGTAGAGACCCATGTTGGAATCCCCCTCGGTCACGATCAACGAGTCCTTTTGCTGATTCTTCAGCCTGAAGGCCTCGCGACTCATATCCTTGGCCTTACCCTCAAGGCGGCGCCGAAGTGCGGGAGCAACCGCCTTTTCCTTTTCGATCAATAGATAAAAGTAATCCTGCTCTTGGTCAGACAGGTTCATGTATCCCGCAATCCCAAAGGCCTGATCCAGGCTTAGCTGCCCCTTGCCCCTAAGGCAGCCTGACAAGTATGACTTTTGCGTGTTCGCCGCATCCGCCAGACGAGTAAGGGCCCCGCGTTCAGAATCACAATACGCCTTCAAGAATGTCTTATAGGATTTGTATTCAAATATATTCATCAGAGCCCAAGCCCTTCCATGATCGGAGTTTGGACTATTGTACACCAAATATGAACATTTAGTACATTAATTAAGAACTAAAAAAGCCGCTGGAAACCAGCGGCTTTTCTTTTGGTATCAATTATCCAGGTAAAACTACTTGCCGCCCAATACCAGATTCCCCGTCGAGAAGCCAAAGAATGGCTCAACACGGGTTTCGTCATCCAACATTCTTTGGACAACCCGTACACCCAGCACTGCTGGCACAATACGGAATAGTTTCGTTTCAAAATGGAATTCAGCACCGTAACTGTTCAACGGAGTCGTGTAAACTTGAGAGGTGGTCTCCGTGGAATCAAAGAACAGGTTCGCATAAATACGGTTTACGTAAATCCAGTTTGGCACGTTCCAATCAGGATACGCGACTGGAAAGACATAGTTCGCGGAAAGCTTTTTATACTCTGCCACGTCCTTATAGCTGTAACCACGCGAGAACGCGTAACCCAACGCGGCTCCTGCAGGCAGGAAGCGATAAGCTGTGTCTGAGTCATTCTGATTTTGATGATTGTAAGTGAACTGCAAGCCATCGTTTGTGAACAAGCCCGGAGTTTGCACCACTGCTCTGTCAAACGTTCTGTAGCCTGAGTACTGGGAATCAGACGGCTGTTCAGCGTTGTCATAGCTGATACCGTAGCTTACCAACCATGGAGCAATCACAGATCTTGGTTTCAGATCCTGAGCCCAGGCAAGGTTCAATTGACCACCGGTTTTATGGAAGTAATTGCTTCCAGCGACTTCAGCTTCATTGAACTCGTATTTGTCGGCATCTGTGTATTCTGCAGTTCCAGACAATACTGCACTGAAAGTGTGGATACCTTTGCGCTTCAGGTATGGAAGCAGCATTTGCAGGCTTGCGTTTTTCTCGCTCCAGCTGGTTTCATCCAGAGAGTCTATGTTCGTGACATTTCTGCCGCGATTTTCAAGATTCAAAAGGAAAATCGGATAGTACTTCTTAATCGCAAAGCCCAAGCCCGCGTAGTTCTGACCCTCTTGTGCTTCCTTTCCGACAGTTGCACCCAAGCTTAGAGTTCTTAGGTAGTTGTCAGAAGTGATCCCCAGGTTGAAACCTTGATCATATTGCAAACCCCAGGAGTTTGGAATCAACAAGCGCTTGTCAAAATCCCCGTATTCTTCCGGTTGATACTTATCTGCATTTTTGGTGTGCATTTGCTCTTGGTCAGCAAAGGCCTGAACGGCAAACTTATTATAATTGTCTGACGGAGAATCCCCCAGGTACTTATAATCAATCAACTGAGCTGTATCGAACGGCTTACAAACCGCCAAAGACTCTTTCTTGATCACAGACCCATAGGTATCCATGTCGCTATAATACAGGTTTTCACCGTCTGAAGATGGTGTGTAAGCGCCAAGCTTGGATTCAGTACAACGACTAGCCCCAGCCTGATTCATTTGGAAAATGTCTGTGGAGCCCTTGTATTGAGCTTCAAAAAATACATTCCCCTTTTTATCCGTATACAAAGCGTTCAGGATATTGCGGGATGCAGGGATCAAAACCTTGCTGATCTTGTGAGTTTTCAAATCCAGAGTAACAAGTGATTTTGTTCCGACTTTGGAATTCAAAATCAAGGCTGCCGTGCCATCATCCAGATAAGCAGCCTCGGCAACCTTGCCCTCGGGAAGAGTGAAGCTTTGCAGTCTGTTTCCACTCAAATCAAACTCAACAATATTCCAAGTTTGATCACGATTGAATTCGATCGCGATGATTTTGGATTCCGTCGCATTGAACTTGGGGTTGTAGATGCGGTGACCGTTGGCAACCGTCGTCTTACCACCTGATTTCAAGTCCAGAACAATAAGATCCGTAGAGCCTCTGTGCCCGTAACGTGCATCCGGAATAAACTCAGCATAAACCGCTTTCGTATTTCCGATAAAAATGGAAGACACTTCTTTGCTGAAGGATAGTTTCGCCACCGACTCGGCACTGCCACCTTGCGATTCCTTCACCACTTCAGAGTGCGTGTCCAGCGTCTGTCTTACGAAGTAAACGCCATCAGCGGCTTTAACCGGATTGATTTGATCACGGTACTCCACATGCGCTTGCTCCGTCGGAGCATCCTTCGCCCATTTCTTTTTCAAGTCCGCCATAGTCTCTTCATAGAAAGACGCAAAGTCCTGCCCCGTAACTCTTTCAAATGAAGAATACAAACGGAATGGTTGTGGAAAATTTGCAACATCATAGACGACCTTCTGCCAGACATCGTCGCCATACTTTTGCGTTGCATAGGAAATCAACGCATAACCATAGACGTACTGGTTCGGCAATTCCGTGGTGTAAGTACCATTCAGGAATTGATCGTATGTCGGCAGGTCGTTGCTCAATACCAGCGCTTTCAAACGCGCCAAAAAGCGCGGCGAGCGACCACGACCGGAATCGGTATAGCGGGTTTCAGTCCATACGGCATCACCCTCGAAATACCACGATGGCAATGACAGGAAGACTGCGAGCTGTTCCCCCATATCACCCATGATGTAGTAAAGTCCGCGCACAGTTCTTTGGTTGAAATAATCAAATTGATTTACGTGACGGTATTCATGAATGGACAAAGCTTGAAACCACTCCGCCCCACCGATATACGGGAAATAAAGACTGGATGCGAACCACTCACTGCGACGCGGCCCCAAGGTCACAAAACCATTGGCCTGAGAAGCCTCCGCACGAATGATCAAGGAAAACTGTTTGGGCTTTTGAATGCCGTAAGTTTTCCCTACCACGTGAGAATAATGCTCGACCAAATTGGCCACATAAATGGATTCTGCCCCGAAAATATCAGGATAGATAACCTGAACCGCTTCGTTGGAAATCGAACGCCACTTCAAGGTCGGCGAATCCTGTTGCAAATCGATATTCTGCGCCTGGGCCTTCAACCCCAAACACAAAAGTGCTAAAAACACTGACTTCTTCATTCTTGAGTCCCCTTCTACTATCACGAAAAATTTAGAAGAGTTTTCCTAAGAACTCAGCCAGTTTGTCAGGCTAGCACAAAGCGCCATTTACAAAAGAGATAATGTGACCCGAACCCTCCCTCAAAATTGCCCGTTTTTGAGTCACTTCCCTCCTCGTCTCAAGACCGGCCGTTCAACCTGTTCAGTTTTGCACTGCGCAGATGTTAAGACATCTTCATGCGTCCGTCATAGCTACCTCAAAGCAGTTCAATACCATTGTAAAGGTCGCGTGCTATGGATTTGTTTACGCAGACCTTTTATTACATGAATCAAATGTTATCTTGTTTGATTACGCGAGTTCATTTGGTTAATTTAATGAAGACAACACAGTATCGAGGAGTTCATTTTGTGCGGCGGTTATAAGTTCGGAGAAGTCATGACCCACGCCTACAATCAGGAGCTCGTCGCCCTATCCCTTCTGATTGCGACGTTAGGGGCCTTTGTCGCCTTGAATGTTGTTCTTCGAATTAAGGAATCCCTAGAAAAAAACAACCCCCTTTGGCTGCTGGGTGGAGCCATTGCTATGGGATTGGGCATTTGGAGTATGCACTTTATCGGCATGCTGGCCATGGAAATGCCCGGCGTCACCATCGGCTACGATTTAGGTCTTTCCATTCTATCCGTCGTCGTCGCAATCGGCGCGTCCCTGGTGGCTTTCTATATCGTCAACCGCGTCAGGGTCTCAATACTGAGCCTGATTCTAGGTGGTCTTTCAATGGCGGTCGCGATTTCGGGGATGCATTACATCGGCATGGCGTCGATGGAGATGCCTGCACGAATTATCTGGCGCATGGACCTGGTCGCACTGTCGGTATTGATTGCGGCGATGGCGTCGTTTGCCGCCTTGGGTGTATCGCTATTGTTCCGAACCACAAAAAGAATCAATCTGCTGCATGTGTTTTCAAGCCTGCTGATGGGAATTGCCGTTTCCGGCATGCATTACACGGGTATGGCAGCGGCTGAGTTCGTTTATGAAGACAAGCTCACCCCTCTGCACAAAGGCGTGGTCCTTGGAACACAATCGGTTGCGAATGTGGTTATTGCCGCGACATTCATGATTTTACTGGTGGCTTTGATCGCCTCCGGATTTGCGCGAGTCCTGATCCGCAGAGCAAAAGAAGCCCGTGAAGCCATCACCAGCCGTGACATTTTACTTAAAGAAGCGCAACAGATTGCCCAGCTGGGAAGTTGGGAACGAAGTATCGATGGATCCAAGATCAGCATGTCCGAAGAGATGTACAATATTTATGGGCTCGAAAAAAACACGCCGGTAAACTCGCACTCCTTCAATGAACACTTTGCTCCCGAAGACCTGGAAAATATTCGCCAGGCCATACACAACGCTGTTGAAAGCAAAACATCTTTCAATTTCGATCATGCAATCAGACTTCCAAATGGCGTCTCTAAATTTGTGCAAACTCGTGGCCAGGTTGTGCTGGATGAGCAAGGTAAAGTCCTGAAAATTGTCGGCACCACTCAGGACATCACAGATCGTAAAGAAATTGAGAAAAGACTTTTGGAAACACAGGCGGAGCTTGAGACTCGCGTGCAACAACGCACTGCTGATCTGGAGCAAGCTCTGATTCGGGAAAAAAGAGCCAAAGAACAAGCCGAAGATGCCACCAAGGCCAAAATGAATTTCCTGGCCAATATGAGCCACGAAATTCGCACACCGATGAATGCGATTCTGGGTTTTGCAGATCTATTGGGAGCAGAAAAACTGAATGCCGAACAGGAAATCCTTCTGGCCCGCATTCAAAACAACAGTACTCTTTTACTGCGCATCATTGACGACATTTTGGATTTATCCAAGTTTGAAGCCGGCAAAATGCCGATTGAAAAGTCCCTGATGCCCTATTACAGCCTGGTCGAGGATGTGACAAAATCCCTTTCCCTGCTTGCGCAAAAAAAGGGAATCACCATTGAAGTTGAAAAAACGGGAGAACTCCCTGCATACATCTATTCGGATCCCGTGCGCGTGCGCCAAATACTGGTAAATCTGATTGGCAATGCCGTGAAGTTTTCAGAAAAAGGCCCCATTCAGATCCGTGTGAAATCGGAACGAATGAACGGCAAAGTCCGCCTCCTCACTGAAGTGCAGGATTTCGGGATCGGTATTTCTGAGGACGGACAAAAGCAGATTTTTCAGGCTTTCGGCCAAGCGGACTCTTCGATCATCAGAAAATTCGGCGGAACCGGACTGGGACTTGTCTTGTCACGCCACTTTGCCCGCGCCCTGGGGGGAAATTTGTCTTTACTTGAAAGCACCGTGGGAGTTGGCAGCACCTTCCTTTTCACTCTGACCACCGAGGCCGAAGAGAACCTGAACTCTGCGAATATCCCAACAACTAAAAAACCAAAACCAACAGTGACCTTGGCGGATTTTGCCGGTCAGACAGTTCGCGTGCTTCTGGCCGAGGATACACCAGACAATCAAATCCTGATTCGTGCCTACTTGAATTCTGATAATTTCAACGTCACCTTTGCCAACAATGGTTTTGAAGCGGTTCGCTTGGCAACAGCTCAGGAATTCGATCTTATTTTGATGGATATTCAAATGCCGGGGTTGGATGGACTGCAAGCCACCACCAAGCTGCGTGAGCAGGGATATAAGAAACCGATCATCGCTCTTACGGCTCATGCCCTGCGTGAGGAAGTGGAAAAATCCCTGGAAGCCGGCTGCAATGCCCACCTGACAAAACCAATCAATAAATCAGATTTGTTGCGCGCGATTAAAGATGCCGTGGAAATTACGGAATCCCCGTAACCACTGCATTCGACAGGGACATCGGGTCTGTGCCAAAAATTCCCGAGGTAAAATAAGCGCGGATCTTTAAAGCCCCCGTGCCGACGTCACGATGAAAACTTTTGATGTTGGCATTCACTTCGGAAACCGTGTTTGCGGTTAAACTTCCTGAGGCGGCAACCCAGGCGCTGCCATCATGATAATATGGATTGCCATTGCGAAGTAACTGATACTTCACTCCCCCAGTGCCCGAGCTGCTGGTAGCAAAACTATGGAGGTAGCTGTAGTTGATCTCGGAACTGGTTACCGATGGACTTAAGATACTGTACACAACTGGCGTCACCGACACCGAACTGATTTTGGGAGTCAACGAAACTGAATCTGTTTCCAGAGTCGCTTTATATTGAAAGTCTTTTTCGGCGGTAAATCCCGGTATCGTTAAATTGGTGATGTTCGACAATGTGGTGTTGTTAAACTCCGAATAAAAGCTGGTCGACAAACCATCCGGTCCGACAAAAGGTTCTGTGGTGCAACTGCTGGTGCAGGCCCGCACTTGGAACTTGGATCGCATGGCGCCCCGCTGGTAGCGATCCAGGATCTCGGTTGACCCCAGAGTGCGGGAATAGAATGCGACTTCGTCAATCAGGCCTCGGTAGTAATTAGTGTTACTTTTCATCGCCCCGATATAAAAGGAGGCTTGCGTGGGATCCGGAGTTGCGATCGCACTTTGTGACGTCGTCTGACTCCAGACACTGACGCCATTCACATATAACGTCAGCACCTTCGTGGCCCCCTTGAAAGTCACGGTGATGTGCTGCCAAACATTTTCAAGAACGACATAGGTTGAAGTATAGCGATTGGTCGAAGAGTTAATGTCGATATTCAGGTACTTGCTGGTATAGGCAAAGATCGCAAATGCGTAGTTCGTACCACCTGAACCCACGCGGTACGATGCCAGTGGCGCGGGATTTCCATTGATCGCACCGACTGCCGGTTTAATCCACGCTTCAAAAGTCATATCAGCCATTCCCGAGAGTTCTGTGTGCGACGGAACTTCAATGTATCCACCGTTTAAGTTTGCCGAGTTCCCAAGCTTTCCACTGCTACTGACCGATACCGCTCCGGTAATCTTGGCCGTATGCCCGCGACCGGAACTGTCCGTGACATCGTAAGTAGCCCCTCCGGCCCAACTGTTTTCATCAAGATGCAGAAGCAATAAGTTACTGCTCATATCGACATTGCCCGAGCCATAGCCGGTCTCAATACCACGATTGTTGGGCAGCTTTTTGCCAGCGGGAATCAATGACGTAAACGAAAGCCCCGTCCACGCCATGTTCGCTGCGGAAGTAAAGTGTCGCGAGGTCAAACTTCCTGAGCCACTGCTCATTCCGGTGGCGTTTAAGTGTAATCCATTGGGACTGGTCCATGTCGTATTCGTGGTGCTTGCAGCAGCACCAAATCCGAAAGAGGCGTCATTGCTGTTATCGACACTCAGATCCCGAAGTCTTAACAGCGACGCCGTGTATTCAAGGCTTGTATCAGACAGCGTATAGCCTGCTGAATTTGCGGAATTAAAATTCCACGTTTGATTTAGGCTTAAAGCCTGCACCGTCACCGTCGCTGTGAGTGAACTTAGTCCCACCGGGTTGCTGATACTGATGACTTTGCTTCCAGCAGTGGTGCCTGTGACAGAACCTGTGGTTACCCCACTGGCATTGGTCACTGCGGATGGCTGAGTGATGGCTGCTCCGGTTGAACCCGTCGCAAGAGTGACACTTTGCCCGCTGATAGTGTTTCCATGGGCGTCCTTTAGGGTCACGGTCACGACAGAGGCATCAACGCCGTCAGGAAGAATATTCGCTACTGAAGCGGAAATTAACGAAGTCGATGCAGAGACCGTGTCCGGTGAAATCGCGAATGTCGATGACGTATCTGACGTGTAGCCAGAGCTTGAGGCTGTGAGCACGTAGCCACTGCCCGCTTTTTTAATTCGCAGATTGGTGAACACCGCTTGCCCCGAGGCATTGGTAGTTGCGGTGGTCGTTCCTTCCAAAACCGCACCGGATGGCCCCGCACTGAGGGCTGCGGTAATTACGACTCCGGAAGTAGCGATATCATTTCCGCCAGAGTCCTTCATCTGAACAGTCATGGACAAATTATTATCTGCAACTGCGTCGGTCGGATCCGTAACCACGGCAACTGCCACCGCCACAGGCGTTGGCGATGGTGTCGGAGAAGGCGTAGGAGTAGGTGCTGGCGGAGTGGGCGCGGGTGTCGCCGGCGACTCGTAACCCGGGGAAAATGCAGAATCTGCTTTCGATGAATCTCCCAAGGGGTTGCTGCATCCGGTAACTGCAAAAGCTAGAATAAGAAATGTACCGAATTTATATTTCATCAGAATGCATACCCCAATGAAAATCCGAAAAGCACTTCAGTCATCTTTTGCTCAACTATTTCAGAATCCTGGGACTCATAGGAAACCCCCACGTGTTGCTGCAAAAGAAGACCGTTCTTTTGTGTCCGCAGATGAAGATCAAACTCGGACTGTGTTCCTTCCTGAATTTTTTGAACTCCCGACCCTTGAGACATAAGATAGTTGAAACGGCCTGACACCCCCAATGTATGGTTTCGCCAATTGGTAATATCATAGCCAAATCCCAAACCAATAAACGGTATACTTGAAAGGTCCCACTGATAAAGGCTCGCGGATTCTCGGCGCACAAATATCTGCTGACGAATGCCACCTGAAACTTGTGCGTGAAAACCGCTGTCCCAGATTTTTTCAAGCGAAACTTCACCGCGCTTGGTGTCTGGAGCATCGTTCAATGTGATCGTCGCGTCCGGTGAAAGGTATTTGTTTTTTTGTATGGAGAATTCAGTCTTCCATAGAATCTGTGGAACGATCTCCATAACCAGGGACAGACGATATCGATTCATCAAATCAGACACGTAACTTGCTTTGGCACCACTTAACACATCACGAGCTTCGATTTTGGAATATACAAAATCAATCCCCAAAGCAAAAGCGACATCCCGATCAATGACTTCAGGTTGCGATTCGGGCTGTGACGGCTCTACTGATTTCTCTTCAGCCGCCACCATGCGAGTCATCTTAACTGATTCTGGCAATGTGATTCGAGTGCCCGGCGCAATGCTGTGTGGGTTTTGTATATGAGGATTTAAAGAAAGAATCTGTGCAAGGAAGCCATGTTTACCGTAAATCCGCTCACTGTCGTTTTTGTATCTTTGCGCAACGGCGCTGAGGGTGTCGCCGCTGGAAACTTCAATAGCTACCGCCCAGGCCTTCTCACCTGCTGTTAAGAAACAAACAAAGAACGTAATCCAAACTGTTTCCAACCTCATGTTTAGAATTTCTCATATTTTGTCCTGTCACATAACATACTGATTTTATTTTGATTTATATTCTGGACGATAATCGCTGGACGAAGATCTGGCAGGGCCAGGCCTTCATACTGAACCATTTCTTAACTGAAATTCAACAGGCAGGGATCAACCCCACTCCATGGCAGTAAATGGAGTATCAGTTCCCAGGAAATCAACACCAAGGGCTTTCATTTTTTTGAAGACTTCAATGTCGTTGGCGTTCCACGCAGTGACCGTAAGGTTCTGCGTATGACACTTTTTAACAACGGACTCATCAATCCAGTTTACGCTAAGAGAAATACCGTCAGCTTTTGCTGCGCGAACGATTTCCACTGGATTCATCGGCAATCCAAAAAGCAAACAGGTGGTTTTAATTTCCGGATTCGTGGTTTTGAATTCATGCAACCAATTATGGTTAAAGGAAATGACGGTAACTCGTGAAATATCAAACTGTTGTTTTAGCAACTCGCCAAGTTTCGAAAAATTTCCTGGGGACTTCACTTCAATCTGCAACTCCATAGTGGAGTCCTTATAAAGTTGCAGCACGTCCTCCAACTTGGGCAGCTTATCATCCTCTTTGGTGCGAACCTGGGAAAGCTCTTCCCAGGATTTTATAGCGACAGGCCCCGTGGACGTCGTCGTGCGATCCAGGGTGTCGTCATGATGGACCACCCACACCCCGTCGGCACACTGGTGAATATCAAACTCCACCACTCTGACTTTTGATTCAAGCAACGCCTTAAAGGAGCGCATCGTATTTTCAGGAGCCCGGTCGCGGGACCCTCGGTGACCCATTAACTTCATAATACCTTTTAGCGAATCTGAAAGCCTTCGCAGGAAATTTTAACGTCACGATATGGAAACTGACGATCAATTCGGCCTTCAGCTTTCAACGGAAAGCCACTCTCATCAACTTTAATTTTGAGAGAGTTAATAACTTGATAAGGCGCGCCGAACTCATTTGGTTCTTCGTCCCTTTGTTTTAGCTTCAGTGTATTACCTGTATAAGTCTGCTTGGAGTCGACCGCGACAAAAACCGCCTCGCCCAAATCATTTGCCAGTTGCAGGTACTTCATTCCGTCCATCAGATATCCACCCGACATGGAAAGTGTACACCCTTTACCCAGTGCGGATCCTTCGGAACGAAACCGAACTGCATCATAGGACTTGGGCAATTTCGCGTAGTTCTCGACAAAATTTTGCACACCGGATTGAGCCAACGCCATTGAACCAAAACCCAAAGAAAGTCCTACTACCACAAATTTTAGAAACACAAATCACCTCACATCGAGAGTCCTATTAAAGCCGGCACAATACACCAAATCCGGATCTTATGGCTTTTTAAGTACATTTCATTTGCAAAGAGTTCATGACTGTCCAGAAAAAGAACACCCACCTTTGACCATAAAACCCGCACCCATGGCCAGTTTCAGACGACAAAGAGCGCGATAAAGGACGAGGACTTTCCCCGATCTAGAACAAATTTATTATAAATCTGCAAAGTTCTTTACACTGTATCCTGACAAGGAGAACAGATGCTTTCTTTCGTTAAAACAAATGCAAGTATTGGTCTTTTACTTACCCTTACCGCTTGTGCAGGAATGTCCACGAAATCGTTGGAGTCCCAGCAACTAGCAAGCATCAACACTCCCAACTCGCCTGTTGATCCTTTAAATGTGCGGGCCCAAGCTGACTATCAATTCATTGTGGGTGATGTCTACAGCCGCGAGGGCAAACCCGCGCAAGCTATTAAATTTTTCGAGAAAGTGGCAGCTTTGGATCCAAACTCCGCGGCCGTTCATCTGCGCCTGTCCACTGAGTATCAGAAAACCAAAAAGAATATAGAAGCACTTAAGCACGCCGAACTTGCCGTTCAAAAAGATGGCAACAATATCGAAGCACGCCTGGTTCTGGCGAAGCTTTATTCTGCAGAAAAAAACTATGACAAGGCCATCTCTGAATACAACACGGTGTTGAAGCTTGATCCAAAGAACACTGATGCGCCCGTTTATATTGGTGCTCTTTATGCTGATAAAAAAGAATACGCAAAGGCAGAGCAGTACTACAACAACCTGTTAAAGGATTCAAAGTACTCGGCCCCTCATGAAATTCACTATTATCTGGGTTTGATTCACTTGGAGCAAAAAGGTGCACAGCATGAAGCGGCGGCTGAAGCGGCATTTAAAAAAGCGCTAAAGTCCAAAGACGACTATGAAGATGCCCTGGTCTCCCTGACGGATCTTTATTTAAAACAGAAGAACCGCGGCAAAGCCCTTGCTTTGTGCCTTGATTTCCAAAAACAACATGGCTTCGTGGCCAGTGTTGCCGACAAAATTTCGCAGATCTATATCGAAGACGGCAATATGGATAAAGCCTATGAACAATTCGAAGTCATTGCCGGCGGTGCCAACTCCTCCATGGAAGCACAGATGAAAATGGCGCTTATTTTGATTAAACAAAAACGCCACCCTCAGGCCATCGCAAGCTTGAAGCACATTCTGGCGCAAAGCCCAAGTGCCCATGCCGCTCGTTATTACCTGGCCGCTGTCTATGAGGAGTTGGGGGATGCGGAAAACGCGATTCGCAACTTTATGATGGTCCCTGCAAGCAGCGAGCACTTCAGTGACTCGATCGTGCATGCGGCTTATTTACTCAAAGGCCAGGGCAAGGTTAATCAGGCCCTGACCCTGACTGAAAATGGTCTTAAATCGAATGCCGGCAAAGCCCAGATGTATACGATGTATGCCTCCCTGCTTGATGCCAAGGCCGATTACCTGGGGGCTGCTCGTGTGTTGGAAAAAGGTCTTTCCAAGTACTCCCACAACGTCGGCTTGTTGTTTCAGCATGCTTTGATATTGGATCGACTGGGTCAAAAAACAGCCATGATTGAACAAATGAAAAAAGTGTTGGAGCTGGAGCCCGATCACGTGCAAAGCATGAGCTACCTGGCGTTTTCGATGGCGGAAATGAATCAACAACTGCCTGAGGCCGAAAAACTTGCCCGTCGTGCTTTGGAACTAAATCCACAGGACGGCTATGTGATGGATACGTTGGGCTGGGTGTTGTTTAAGCAAAAAAGATTTACTGAATCCGTGCAAGTGCTTGAGAAAGCCTTTGCGCAGCAATCGTCAGCAAGCATTATCGCCGAACATTTGGGGGATGCTTACTCTATGCAGTCCCAAACCAATAAAGCGAATGCGATGTACACAAAAGCCGCCGAGCTGACTTCGGATAAAAAGCGCGCCAGCCAAATCCGTGGCAAAATCCAATAAGAATCTAAACTTCCACAGCGGGGTAGTCTTCGATATAGGACTCCCCGTTCACACCGTAGTAAACGACTTTTCTTGCGGTAAAGTCGACATCATACCCCACCACTCCTGCACTCCAGGCCGCTCTTAAAAATTCAGGGAAATTGCTGTTACCGGCCTGATCTGTTCTTAAGGCTTTTATCAATGCGGTTTGGTCAAATTTTGGAATGATCTCTTGTCCTTTAAGCAAAGGTTCGCCCTGCTGAACGATGGAACCTTCTTTAAACAAATACACCGACTGACATGCCGGGAGCGTCCATCTGTTCATGGTGACACCCGCTTGTCGCAGCACTTCCGCCAAAACAGGAAATCCCCCTACTTTGGGACGAATTGCAAAAGCTCGATTCATGGCGGTTGAGAGTCTGCTGGCGAGGTCAGTCATAGGCTGGCTCCAGATAGAGGGTTCCAAGTTAGAATGACTTGCTGTCTTTAAAAAGGCAATTCACAATATCGACATGAATCAGAACCTTGAAAAACAATTAGTGGAACGTTTCTTTAGATATCTTGCCGTCAGTTCACAGAGTGATGACAACGTATCTTCACTTCCCAGCACTCCCGGACAACAAAAGCTGGCCGAGCTGTTAGCTTCGGAACTAAAGTCACTGGGTTTGCAAAACATTGTGATCGATCAAAATGCCACGGTCACGGCGGTCAAGCCCGGGACAAAAAAAGGCGGCCCACGCATTGGCTTTATCACTCATATCGACACCGTTGATGTGGGCTTGAGTCCGCACATTCACCCACAAATCCTGAAATTCACTGGGGAGGATGTTTGTCTGAATAAAAATGAAAACATCTGGCTTCGCACAGCGGAACACCCGGAAATCCTGCCGTACAAAAATCAAGATGTCATTTTCAGTGATGGCACCAGTGTTCTTGGCGCAGACAACAAAGCCGCCGTTGCGGTTGTGATGACTTTGCTTGCGAACCTTTCCCTTGAACAACAATACGGCGATATCGTAGTCGCCTTTGTTCCTGACGAGGAGATCGGACTTCTGGGTGCGAAAGCCATGGATCTGTCCCGCTTTGACGTGGACTTTGCCTACACCATTGATTGTTGTGAGTTGGGCGAGGTTGTTTATGAAAACTTTAATGCAGCCACCGCCGATATGACATTCACCGGGGTCACGGCCCATCCAATGTCCGCTAAAGGTGTATTGGTAAATCCAATTTTGATGGCCCAGGATTTCATGGCCTTGTTTGACCGAAATGAAACTCCGGAAAACACAGCGGGCCGCGAGGGTTACATCTGGTTTAACGGCATGACAGCCACTCAACAAGAAGCCAAGCTGACTGCTTCAATTCGCGACTTTGACTTGAACAGCTTTGCTGTAAGAAAAAAGAAAATTGCCGAGGCTACGGCTGCGATTCAAAAGAAATACCCCACGGCTTCTGTCAGCTGCAAAGTCACCGACACTTACAGCAATATTAGCAGCGCCCTGGGCGAAGACCGCCGGGCGATTGATTTGATTTTTGCGGGACTTAAAGAAATCGGTGTCGAACCCAAAGTCATCCCGATGCGCGGAGGCACTGATGGTGCAGCCCTTTCGGCAAAAGGAATTCTGACTCCCAATTTTTTCACAGGAGCTTTGAATTTTCATTCAAAGTATGAATTTTTGCCAATCCCATCATTTGTAAAGTCCTATGAACTGGCAGAGAGGATTTGCTTGTTGGCGGCGAAGACGTAGTTTGATTTATTTTGGCTTTTTGGCGATGGAAAGAAAGTAAGCGTTTTCACTTTTTTTGGTGGCGCGAACTTTCTTTGCTGTCTTCTTTTTGGCAGTCGCTGATTTTTCGGCTGAATCGGGCGCATCCATTTTAATAGGCAGACCCAATAGCGGATTTGCCTTCGAGATCTCGCGCATCATCTGCTTTACCTGATCCTCAAAGTCATCCTGGTCCGCAGGTATATACAGCCAATCTTTATTGGCCGGATGATTTTCCAAGAACAGATACTTCAGGAAAAAGGCATTCTGGGCTTTTTTTAGGACCGGAAAAATCACACCATTCCAAAGCTCAAAAGAATAAGACACACCTTTGTGCTCATAAAGCCCGCGACGCTCAACCAGAATCATCACAAGCTTCATATCGACGTAATAAGCCATGCCGCCATGTTTGGGATGGGCATCATACCCCGGCGGCAATAGTTCTTCGATCCAAAGGAGATCATTAACAGGTGAATCCATGTTTCTATGATTTCCAATGTTAAAACAAAGATCAATCTAATTAGGCAGCAATTCTTTCAGCCGGTAAATGCGGCTCCTGAGAATGAAACGAAGTCCCTTCCGCTTTTGCCTCAGTAGTTGCGCTTCCGCCTTTGATCGTCGTTACCAAAAGACCCACGATTTGATTCAGTTGGTCCGCTTGTGCTGACAACTCTTCCGCGGCCGCCGAGGCCTCTTCAGATGTCGCCGCATTCACTTGTGTCACTTGATCCAACTGATTCATAGCCTTGCCGATTTGGGCAACACCGTTCGCCTGCTCATCACTGGCAGAGGCAATCTCACGACTGATTCCAGTCATTTTATGGGAAGAAGCCACGATTTCCTGCAGAATTTCCGCACTGGAGCTTACTTCACTGGAACCCAATTCAATTTTTTCAACGCTGCCTTTGATCAAATCTGAGATCTCTTTGGCCGCTGTGGCACTGCGGGACGCGAGCGCACGAACGGCTTCTGCCACAACTGCAAATCCCTTGCCCTGCTCCCCGGCACGAGCCGCTTCGACGGCCGCGTTCAGCGCCAAGAGATTTGTCTGGAATGCGATATCATCAATAACTGTGATGATCTCCTCGATCTTTTTTGAATCCTTGGAGATTTCATTCATGGAACCTTTAAGCTTCCTAATCGCCGTGTCGCCTTTGCCAGCAATCACCTCAGTGTCGGCCGACATCTTGGCGGCTTGATTGGCATTGGCTGCGTTTGTTTTAATCATTGAAGACAGCTCTTCAAGCGTGGCAACAGTTTCCTCGAGTGAAGCGGCTTGTTCTGAAGAGGCTTCCGCCAATTGGGAGGATGTGCTGGCAATCTGTTGCGAAGCCTGTCCCACTTGGGCTGAGTTGGAATTAAGGTCTGAGATCACACGATTAATAGAGCGACCAATCGCACGCAGCACCAGGCCTGACATTAAAAGACCCAATAAAATTGAAACTGCAGCGCCCACGGTCATCAAGGATTGGGCGCGAGCGTATTCTACTTCCGCTTCTTTATTATCAGCAGCCATATCTTCGGCGGCACTTGCAATCATACGGTCAGTCACTGCGGTGGCAGCAATACGAATGGGACGACCTTTCTCCAGCAGTAATGCGACAGCCTCTGTGGTTCGGTCGGTATCGACAAAATTAATAATTTCACGATTTAGCAGAACCCATTGTTCATAGGGAGCCATAAATTCAGCCAGATCCTTCAAACCACCAGGACCTGAGATTTTTTTGCGGGATTCAACCATATCGCGAATGGCCTTATCACCCTCTGTAAGTTTGGTTTTACCTTCTCGGCGAGCCTCAACAGACGGATTCAACAGATAATTGCGTTCTTGAATCAATTGATCCTGAAATAACGCGTTTAATGAATGGTCCTTGTGACTTCTTTGCGCCGTTACTTGAGTGGCCCGTTCCAGAATTTCATTCAAACTTGCCATGCCCCAGTAACCCACACCAGTGATCGACAGAGCGCCCACGGTCATAACTCCGACTATACCCATGATTTTGAAATTTAAACTTTTGCTTCGCACGGTGGACTCCTCAATAAATCTTGATGTCTGAAAAACTTCGGGCTGTTTGAGGGTCTACTTTAATGGTTTTATGGGTTTTATTTTGCAACATGAGCTATGCAATAGTTCAATCGCACATTGGTCTATCAAATCATGAGATACATTTTGGATGCGCGTGTTACTTGGTCCTGCGAATTAACATTCGCAAATACCACCGCTGCAACTTCCCGCATGACAGGTCTAGGACAAAACTATTTAATAGTATTATTCACGAAAGAGGTCGCACCATGAATACAACGTCTTCACGCAATGGAATTTTCCGCAGGTTGATCAGCTTATCTGTCAAAGTCGTCAACGAGTACCTGCCCGATCCATTTATATTCTGTGCTCTGCTGACTTTCATTGTTTTCATCGCGGCATTCCCGGTGACCGGCATGGGTCCCATGCAGATTATCAATGGATGGTATGAGGGATTCTGGAGCCTGCTGGGATTTTCAATGCAGATGATTTTAGTGTTGGTTCTGGGACACGCCTTAGCCAACTCCCGGCCCTGTGCCAGAGCACTGTCAGCCCTAGCCTCAAAACTACACACGCCCTCACAAGCGATCCTTGTGGTGTCATTCGTATCCCTGGCGGCTTCGTGGTTTAACTGGGGATTTGGCTTGGTGATCGGTGCAATTTTTGCGAAAGAAATCGCACGCAAAGTTAAGAATGTCGACTACCGCTTGTTGATTGCCTCTGCCTACACGGGATTTCTGATCTGGCACGGGGGACTTTCCGGTTCCATTCCCCTAACCATTGCCACCGATGGCGCATTGGCCAAAGCTTCAAACAATGTCGTCAGTGGAGCCATCCCCGTCTCTGAAACTTTGTTCTCGACCTACAATCTGTTCATCGTGATTGCGTTGTTTTTGACAGTTCCTTTCCTGAATCGCTTTATGCATCCGCGGGCTGAGGAAGTGGTCACCGTGGATCCGAAGTTGTTAGTGGAAGAAAACATGGACATCGACGAAAGCGGTGGGACGTGGGCGGATCGCATTGAAAATGGCAGATGGGTTTCCCTGGTGTTGGCAGCCATTGCGTTGATCTATATCGTGAATTACTTTTTCACGAAGGGCCTGGATCTGAATCTGAATATCGTGAACTTCATCTTTTTGTTCACGGGTGTGCTGCTACACGGAACCCCTCGTCGATATTTAATCGCTATTCGCAATGCTGCCACCAGCTCCAGCGGCATCATTCTGCAGTTCCCATTTTATGCCGGGATTATGGGTTTAATGGTGGTGAAAGGTGACTCTGGAGTTTCGCTCGCCGGTGCCATGTCGAACTTCTTCGTGGATATTTCAACTCAAACCACGTTCCCCTTCTTTACCTTCATCGCCGCCGGCATCGTAAACTTCTTCGTACCCTCCGGTGGTGGACAGTGGGCCGTGCAAGCCCCGATCATGCTGCCTGCCGCGCAAGAGCTGGGAGTTTCTATTGCGAAAACATCCATGGCCATTGCCTGGGGAGATGCCTGGACAAATATGATTCAACCATTCTGGGCGTTGCCAGCTTTGGGGATTGCAGGGCTGGGGGCGCGTGACATTATGGGCTTCTGTTTGATCACGCTGCTGTATTCCGGAGTTGTGATCTCGGCCGGCTTCCTGCTGTTTTAGTTTATTTTTTGATCAGTTCGCTTTTCATTTTCTGATACAAATCCCGGGCTTCCAAGATCACCTTGCAAGCCTCGGGTTTTCCGTAAAAATCCCGAACCTCGACGGATTTGTTTTCCAAGTTCTTATAGATCTCAAAAAAATTGCGGATTTCCTTCAGTATGTGCGGCGCCAGTTCGTTGATGGAATTCACTGTGACCATCTCAGGATCATCGGCATGCACGGCGATGATTTTGTCATCTGACTCCCCTTGATCCATCATATGCATATATCCGATCGGCCGGGCCCGCATAATGGAAAGAGGATAAACCTCGGCCTGACCCAACACTAAAATATCCAGGGGATCATGATCACCGCAGTAACTTTGCGGAATAAACCCGTAATTGGCAGGATAATGAACGGAGCTGTACAGAACCCGGTCCACCATCAGAAAACCGGAATTCTTATCCAGTTCAAATTTTGTTTTGGAAAATCTGGGAATTTCAATCAGAGCATTCACCAGTTCTGGTGCGTCCTCCCCCATATCGACATCATGCCAAGGATTCATCGGAACACCTCACTTGGATATTTGCTGCTTGAGTTGCAGCAAACTGGATTGGCTGACATGAACGACACCCCGGCGAGGACGGTCCAAGTCCTCAATAAGTGCGATCACCAGAGCAAATAATACCGCCAGCGCCAGAATGCCGACGTGAGAACCGCCACCATTGGCGCCATTCATATAGCCAAGGAAAAACGTTCCCGTGATTGCCACACAAATGATCATAAAATAAATCAGCCCGGGAACCGTGTTTCTAAGAACAAAGTCCCAGCTTGCACTCAAATCAATTGCTTCATTCAATGAGCTCACAAAAGCCCCGGTCAGAGCGTTAGTCTCCAAACGGGAAGCGGCCACTGTCTCGCCCCAGATCAAATTCTGCAGACGTTCAGTCTCCTGCATCACAAAGGTCTTTTCATTCTCATCAGGATACCTTTGCAGGATCTTAAGTCTTACATCGACATATTCTTTAAGATAGCTCTTAATATTCTTCGAGTGAGGAGAGCGCAGGAAGTCAGCTCGCAGGTAAGTTGTGCCAATGGCATTTGCTTCAGCCAAAACCAATCTTTGACGATTCTCGTATCGAGTTACCGACATGGAAAAGGTAAAGCCCAAGATCAAAGCCAAAAGGCCCAGGATGGATGTAGGAATCAACGAAGAATTGGAGTCGGGTACGCCAAAGCGCTTGCCACATTTGTAACCTACAAATGCCGCCACCAAAAGCAGCACGACCACCCAAACTATTGTGACCCACAACCTCATCTCGTACACAGCCTTACCTCGCTGGCCTTGATTGTAGCTAATACGCGGGGTCGTGACTGCGTGGAATCAGTCTATCTGATAAAAGTCAAAAAACAGACTTTAGGTGTTCTTTGAAAACTGGCAAGGAATAGAATCCGCAATGTCCGCCAAATGGTAACACCATAGCACGTGGGCCGAATTGCTTTTGCATCCAGGCAATGTCAGCAGGCTTGGAGAAAAGATCATCCACAGTTGTCACCATGTAGATACGGTCGTTGGTGCGTATCAAGTCAGCCAGACCATAGATACTGGCTTCATGGTTCAATTGTTCCACTGTGTAGTCCGCCCCATGAGTGCGCTGCAAGGTAGGAAGCAGGAACAAACTCATGTACTGCGCAAAAGAATATTTCGAGATCTCGGCATTGCGTGCATTGCGTTTGTATTTGGTCGCAGGAACTTTCAAAATCCCCAAATCACGAACTTGCTGAGTGGAGAAAATAATCCCGCCCAAACTGCCATGAAATTCGTTGCCAATCAGGTATGACAACTCAAGATCTGTGAAGCGCTCTTTTTTAAAAACTTTGTCCATTTGCATCGGGTCACGCAAACTGACTTTGCCGCTGGTAACCGCATCAGTCACACGCTGCACTTTGAAGTTCACGCTTTGTCTTTGCTGCGGAGTCATCTGATTTTTCACATCAGCCAGCACATCCAGTCTTTCCACTGCATGCAATAGGTTCGCCGGTGGATTGATAACCATAATTCTTTGGAAATCAAAGGCGCGCACTTTTTGATCGATTTCACCGATGAACAAACTTTGCAAACCACCCAAAGAGTAACCCAGCAAGGAATAACTTTGTGGTTGAATTCCATGGTTCGCCTTCAAAGTCTTCGCGACTTTTTGAAAAGCCAGGTAAAGATCAGCAGCGTCCTGGGGAGTATAGCCCGGCAAACCGCTTTTGCTGCCGGCAACCGCAAATCTCCATGAAAATGGATTGTCGACCGTCACCACGTGATAACCATGTTTAAATAGTTGTTCTGCAATTAACAACACACCCGCAGATTCAGAAGTTCCGCCGGTTCCGGGGATCAGGAATACCAACGGTGCTTTTTCGTCTGCGCGCAATCTGAAGCTATAGTTGAAATCAACAGCTCGCTCCATCAATGGAACTGACTTACGGGATGGAAGCAACGTCACCTGACCACGCTGAAAGGACGAAGCACTTTCGGCAGTCACCAAAGTTGAAGTGATAGTCGCAGCAAATGGATTTTTTAAAAAGTCAGGGATCTGAGCAGCGAAAGAAGCAACAGAAATCAACGAAACCAAAACGAACGAAACTAAAGACATAACTTTTCCTAAACAGGGCACGAAGCCAGCTCTGTCTTAGAAAAGAATGATTAAATAAGCAAGACTTTGATAATTAGGGAGCGAAAGCACCTCAAAGAGCGGTTTCAAATTGGCACTACGGTAGCAGCGCCTCGTGAAATTCCTTATAAGAAATGTCACCTTTTCCGTCTTTATTAACCCGGTCAAACTCTCCATCCAGGCGGTTATAGAGCTCATCGATCGTGATGTACTTATCCTGGTTCACGTCCGCACCTTCACAAATTCGTTCGGCAAGGATCGCTGGGCATAGTTTTTTGGCTGGTAGCTTCCCCGTGTCTCCGGCATCGATTTGACTGAAGCGCCCCTGGAAATACATTTTGAACTCATTGCGAGAGATAGACTTGGAGCTATCCAGGTCCGCGGTCTTAATGGAATTGATAATGTATCGGTCGGAAGGGGCCTTGGTACTGCAAGCGGCAAGCAATAGCACAACTGCCATAGAAACGATCAACTTCACGGGATGGCTCCATTTGCATTTAATTCGGGTTCTAAACATTAACTTTTTCGAAGAACCAGCCGATAGTATAGACGCAAAGGCTCTAACTGTACGTTTTTTCAGGAGTTGATGTATCAAAAAGAGACGAACTAACGACATCATCGTCGTACTCATATTAATCTGCGCCGTAGGCTTTATCTTTTTCATGAAGGACATAGTCGCCAAAGACCGTTGTCAGGAACGCCGGGGTTGCTGGGACGAGGTTGAAAACACCTGCCGCAAAGACGAACCCGACGCCCAATATCTTTGTTCACGTAAAGCGGAATAGTTATTCCTTCATTATGGTAGCTAGTGGTAGTGACCACCACTCCATGAAGGAGGATCGCTTGCGGGAAAGGAGTCATCATCCATCGCATCCAAATCATATGGAGTCGATCGGTCAGAATTTGGAGTCACTTTCTTCTTTTCCTCAAACAAAAATTTTCGTGTTACCACAGCCGCCGTCACTGCAAGCAGTGATACCAATACGACATTTCTCACACTCATATTCAACTCCTCCGATCTGATTTGAAATATAAAACAAAAATAGCAATTTGAAATCGTACGGTGTCTCAAAACAAATTTCCAATTTATGATTTGAAGTCACTTATCAAAGTTTCTTAACGTTTCTCTCTGTGTTTTGCTCATGTTCAGCCGATAAGTCTAAGTATGCACGTTTGGAATCCGGTAATTTTATTCAGGAATTCGGTACTACAGATATTCAAATATCTGAGTGCACTCATATACCTGATGCTTACCGCGTGCAGTATCGAACTAAACATCTGGCAAGACTCCACTTCCGTCCTATCCGGAAAGGTTTTCATGCTAGGTATCACATCGGCGGCACCTTGCCCTGCTGGTGATCGTATAATCAGTCTGCATAGTTTGAATTCAGATGGCTCAGTGAATGAAACCGCACTGGCTACAACCACTATGGATTCTTCCTTTGGCTTTAGCTTCCCGGGTATTGCGCCTCCATCAGCAAGTGATAAATTCATCCTGAAAGCCGACACCTGCGGCAAGAAACTTTCGCGACCCGTGACAGGGCTTGGTGATCAGGACATCACCTATGCTTCTAGCTTGGTGGGCCTTATTCCCTACGTTCAACTACCAGGTATCAGATCCCTGCAGTCTTTTAATAACGAACAAATTGAAGCTTTAATTTCCACCGTGAACGCAGTTCCCGCAGTGGATACTTCCGAATCACTGTCCGAGGTTTATGACAACCTGGTTGCCGTCAGCGGAACAACACAGCGAAATCAATTGGTGGCAGCTCTGAATTTGAATGCCGTATCAGACTTTGTGGCTTTGGTACCTCCTTCAATTAATACACTGACCGCACCGGCTAGCTACAACGAAATGAGTGCCGCTGCTCACACTGTTACGGTATCGCATTGGTATGGCAGCTATACACCTGCTTACGAGTGGATTCTAAATGGCAACTCCGATGGCACGCTGGCTTCTTACTCTTTTACTCCGGGAAAAAACACTCAAGGCGCAAACACACTGGTTTTAAAAGTCGGAACAGATGATGGTGGTGGCACCATTGATGCGGGTTACGCAGTTCTTGAGCACGCTATCTATATTAATATACTCAATTCATTCCCAGCCCTTTCACCAGCCGTGACTTTATCCACGCCTGCCGTGACAAACTCGACCGCAGTCACTTTGGCTCTTAACACCGGCGCGGCCCTCGTCAACTGTGATACTTTTTCGACCTTCGCGATTTCAGAAAGTGCCACTTCAGCTGGAGTTTCATCTGCTGCTTTCTCTGGAACTTGCAGCACCAACACTTCTCAAAGTGCCAACTATAACTTGTCCTTGGGTGACGGCAGTAAAACTGTTTATCTTTGGACCAAGGATGCCGCAGGAAATATTTCTTCACTTGCGACTTCCGTGAATGTCACTTTGGATATGACACCTCCAACGTTGAGTCTATCCGGGGTCCCGGCGATTTCAGGCGGCGCCATGAGTTTGACCTTCTCCGCATCTGATGTAACTTCAGGAGTTGCCGAATTAACTCTTCAATACTCTGCTGATAATGTCACATACAGTGATGTTGCAACACTGACCGCGGCGGCTTCCCCTTACACCGGGTACACGCCATCAGCTTCCGGTTATTTGCGCCTTTATGGAGAAGACGCCGCTGGCAATCCCGCAACCACCACACCAGCAGCCTTCATCTACGACAACACTCCCCCAGCTGCACCATCAGTGACATTGACCACTGCTGCTATCACCAACAACCCTGTTGTTGGTTTTTCTGTCGCGAACTGCACCGATACGGCAATGATACTTGTCACCGAAGCCGTGGGTTCTCCTGCGGTTGGCAGTTCGGACTGGGTGGCCTGCGCCACGCCACTGGTTTATAACTTTACGATCACTGGTGAAGGCACACACACCCTTCGCGTCTGGGCCAAAGACTCTGCTGGAAATATTTCCGCAACCGCAGGAACCACTTCGGTCATTCTGGATGTCACTCCACCTGTCATGGCGTGGATTGCGCCGACGACAGATTTACGAGTCAACAGAACTGAAACGGTTACTTGGAGAGTCAGTGATATTCACACTTCCGTATCCCAGAATACACTTTTGGAATTCAGCTCCGATGCTGGTGTGACCTGGTCAGCACTTTCCACGCAGGCCATGCCTGCAACCAGTGCCAGCAATTACAATTTTAATTACTCTTGGTCGACGCCTTTGGTTTTAACCACAGCCAAACTGCGCGCAACGACAACGGATGCAGCAGGAAATCAAACGAGCATTATTAAAGACTTGATCATCGAATCACAAAGACCACTTATCACCTCATTCGCGCTGGCTGATGGGGCTGCTGTTGTCAGTATTTCTTCTGTGAACGCCATGCTGACGATCACACCTTCAACTTCAGTTACAGCATGGATGCGCTATGGGACAACGCAATTTGATCCTGACGTCGATAATGGAGTTGGCTGGGTTCCCTACTCTGCAACTGGTATGAGTTACGTCCTTAGCTCCTCACCGGGTAATCAGGTGGTCTGGAGCCAGGTTAAAAACAATGCGGGAATAATGTCAGTAAGTGTCTCTGACAATATCAACCTGGAACTGGGCACACCTCCAACAATCAAAGTCACTTCTCCTACTGGCTCTGGCACTTACCTTCCAGCCCAAGTCATGCCGATCACTTGGAATTGCACAAGTACCGACGCGCAAATTGATCTAGCAAGCAATCCTATTTCCAGCATCCAGTATACAATCGATGACGGTCTTAGTTATTTCAAAATCACTGACAGTACTGAGACCGCATTGGCGGCCTCAGGAACTTACAACTGGACGATCCCTGCAACTACTCCGCGTGGTCAGGCTATTTCTGCCAGCACTCCCATTCGTGTTCTGGTAGCCTGCAAAACCGAAGGGGGTGTCATCACGACAGCCCTGTCAGCACTTCAAAACTCAAGCTGGCAGATTTTAGTGGGTGACCCGGGTAACCTGGAATATGGGGTTCATATTAGTGCCGCTGATATCTCAAGCTCAAACGGTGTCTTTGCCGATGGGAATTCTAATTTGTACTACGGTTCCCGACTGCGCCACGCCATCATGAAAATGGATCGCCAGACCGGCATCGTCAGCGAATGGTTGGGCGACAGAAGTATGGAAGGTTGTCCAACCAGTACTGTGGCTCAATTCAATCTTCCCAGAATTATCGATATCACCAATGGTGAAATGACCATCGTTTCCGGCCCTTGCAACACCATCACCCGGATAAAAATCAGCGATAAGAGCATCATCTGGAATCGCGTCGTGCCCCAGCTAAATGGAAACGACAGTGGCCAGATCTCCAACCCCGTTTACGATGCTTATTTGAAATCCGGGTACTATTACTTCCCGTCCTATTACTCGACGACAGTGCGTGTGAAAGCATACTATGAGATTGATCTGAACAATGTCTCCAGCGTTCCAAAACTGATTATCGGTAACACTCCAGATTGCGTATCAACAACACCAAGCATCGGTGATGTTGGCGACGCTATTGGATTAAAATGTCTGCAGGAATACAACGGCTGGATTTCTGTCATGCCGGATCGAAGCAGGGTATACATCTATCATCGTACGGGCATTGCCACCACGAACCGATTCAGCATGGACTACAATTCAGGCACGGGCAAATGGGTGGTTTCTTCCGCTTCGGCAGCAGTGAGTAATCCGTGCTCCCGCGTGGTGTACCTTGGCAGCGACACTTCCAAATATTTCTGTATGCTCAATGTGCGCAGCGGTAATCGCGTAGCCTTTGTGGATACGACAACAGGAAACTACGGCGGTTCCTATATAGATCTTCCAGCATTTGAAATCACAGAATTCCAGGCCACTATGGGAGGCTCTGAAAACTCTGTCTACGTGGTCTCGCGCGATACGAATGAATTATTTGAGATCAAATACACTTCGGCTTGGTCTGCCAATAAGATTGGCGGAACACCCTTCCTGACTTACGGCAATGGCAACGATCCATCGCTGGTGGCATTCACCTCCATCGCAGGTATTGCCTATGATTCCACCAACAATTATCTTTACACTCGTGGGATTCGTCATTTACGCCGTATGAAGGTGGACACCACAACAACTCCTGGCACTCCGTTCATTTCACAAACCGATACGTCTTATCCGTCAATTCTTAGTTCATTGTTGAACACCTATGGTTCTTTAGAGCTAAGCAATGATGGCAGCAAAATCCTGATGAACACGGGATCCACGGGTGGCTACAAGTGGGAAGGCGTGAATCTGTCACCGGCGTTGTGGCCCGACGCCACAGATGCCGATCTTGACAGCGAGATCAGCATGCACACAGGCCTCTCCGGCACTGCGCCGACATTGGGAACCGCCTTCAATCGCGGGTCAAATTTAATTTGGGATTGGGGTTCCACAGCGACCTACATGGCTGACACAAATTTTTATTTCGTGGGCTATAGCAACAACACCTACACTTCAAACTTGGCGATCTACCGCTCGCTCGCTTCGACCTCAACAAACTCGGTCGTGGCCATTGCTGGTAAAACAGGAGCCGTGGCCGCCACGACTTTCACCAATGGAGCCGATGCTTTGGGCGTGGGATTTGCCCGAATTTTTGGTATGCAGGAAGACTCCACCGGTGAGCTTCTGGTTTTTGACGAAGGCCGCGTGCTGCAAGTGACTGCCAAGACGAGTCCTGCCTCCCCGAAGATTCATCTGGTGCATGACCTGACCACATTTACGAATTACCCAACAGGAAAAACCTGGATCGATGCGGTTCATGACAACTCCACTGGGTGGAGCTACTTCCTGGCGAACGATGCCACGGCTGAAGTGACAGAAGTTTATGCAGCTCACGATGTACAAAAGATCTTTGTACCGATCTCCACGTCAGGGTTGGATTTACCGGGAGTCAAACCCGGAAATCGCGGCAAGGCATTCTATTTGAAAATCACGCCATTGGGACTGCTGATGCAGGACGCTTATAAGCGCCGTATCCTGGCGACTCCCCTGCTGGCCACGCCGCCATAAAACTCCGGGCATAAAAAAGGAGGACTTTTGGTCCTCCTTTTAGTTTCCCACCGTCTTATTGAAGCGAATTAGTATTCGTTCAATTTCGGAAATAAATTTGTATCAGCAAGATCCACAAAACGATAACCCTGCTTTTCAAGCATCGTCATCATGCGGTCCAGGCTGTTTGCCGTATTCGCATGAATATCATGCATCAACAACACGCCACCATTGGTTTGTGCCACCACGTGGTTCACATAACCCGCGTAATCCGCACGCAAGCTGGCTGGAGCCTGGCACGTTTTATTGGAGGAATCAGAAACTCGGCCTGTGTTTGCAAAAGCCCAGTCACACGTATCGATATTCCAACCCACGATATTATAACCAAGTGAGTTAGCATATTCGTTCGCAGAACATGTGGAGTTCCCATAAGGGTAACGAAGATAGTTTGGCGTTACGAACTGGCGAAGTGCTTTGTCAGTTTGATAGATCTGGTTTTTCGCATCAACAACAGACAAGGTATGAAAGTTAGGATGATTCCAGGAGTGATTTGCGATGTGATGACCTTCGTTCAAAATACGACGAATCAGGGTCTCGTTGCCTGCAATTTTACCACCCAACACGAAGAACGTGGCTTTCGCTCCGTGCTTTTTCAGAGTGTCCAGAATAACCGGAGTGGTTTTGGGATTTGGACCATCATCAAACGTCAAAGCAATGGTGCCTCTGGTCACTTTATCAGGAACTCTGATACCGTATTTGCAGGCATTAAAGTTATCCCACATACCCATTTCAATACGTCTTTGTACAGATTCCTTTTCCTGAAGCTGGATCAATTCCTGGTCTGAAGGAACCGGGCCCAATAGAGCCGTTACTTCGTCACCCGTTTGAGCGAACGCTGAATTGAAGGAAAGTAATGCAAAAGACAGAGCCAATAAACGCTTCATGGAGCCTCCAAGCTTTATGGGCGCATATTAGAGGATCCCCTCGAAAAACTCAAAAAAACCAGCCCTGTCCAAAGTTTGATCATCCCTTTTTACAAGACCCCCAACTATTCGCCCAATGTATCTACACTTCAGAGGCAAGACCTGTTAACAATGAGCTCATGTCGACGTCAAAAAAGATCCCAAAGAAATACCAACCCAAAGGCTTTGAAATCCTCCATGATGATTTGGATATTATTGTGGGTAGCAAATCACCCGGCATTTTGACGGTTGCCGCAAAATGGGAGCGCGAAAACACAGTCCACGGCCTGCTGAACCAGTACGTGCGCAAGGGCAATCCCCGCTCCACCAAAGTGGTTCACGTGGTTCATCGCCTGGATCAGGCGACATCCGGTGTTTTGATTTTTGCAAAGACCGAAGAGGTCATGAATAAGCTTAAAGACAACTGGAAATCTTTCAACAAAACCTACTACACGATTGTGCATGGCAAACTGGATAAAAAATCCGGCACCATTCAAAGTTATTTGAGTGAGGACGAAGACTACGTCGTTCATTCCAGCCAGAATTCTGATGACGGCAAACTTGCCGTCACGGAATATACGGTCATGAAAGAGACTGACAAATTCAGTCTATTGAAAATCAATCTTCTGACCGGAAAAAAGAATCAAATTCGCGTGCACATGGCAGAACTGGGTCATGCGGTTGTGGGCGACACCAAGTACGGCAAACCCCAATCCCCGTTTAAAAATCTATTCCTGCACTCGGCAGAACTTGAATTCAATCACCCGCACAGCGGTAAAAGAATAAGCTTCAAAGCCCGGGTGCCGGCTTACTTTAAAAATCTAATCGATTTTGAATACTAGGAACTGATCCAGTAGTGTGGTGACTGCACTAGGATTTGCCTGAAGAGGCTGGGCTTCACTGGCGCTCCGTTCGGCACAGCATCGTGCTTCACCAGGGCCCGCCTTTGGCGGGTTCGCGCATCGTGCGCCCCTGGAGGCCTCTCTCTGGCCAGCAAAACCCAGCCTCCTCAGCCAAATTCAGTGATCAACAAGACTACAGGAAGTCGTATCCGTTTTTTACCGCAATGTAGAGATAGAGATTTAGTTCAAGATTTTCTTTGCGCTTGGTTGTACACCAGCTTCTTCTGGCGAGGCGCTTGATATGATCGCGGAGTCTTGCGCAGATGTGATTCACCTCAAAAAGAGGATCGAAAACATGTTTTTCGGTTTTTAGGTATTTTTGTTCTCGGCGCTTTTCTTTGTGTTCTTCTGCAATAAACTGCTGGTAGGTGCTCTCAGGGAATATGGTTTTTACGACATTCTTGTAAGAGGGTTTTGCATCAGATTTGATGAGTTTAAAAGGTTGGGAAATCTGAGAGCTTATGTCAGAGAGAAGTTCAGTGGTTTTCGAGAGGGATTGGTTTTCTCTATACCCGTATTTTTTACGGGATATGGATGCGGTTTTCCCTTTGGCTGGGATAGTGCCTACTTTGATACCAAGGATTTTATAGTGTTCATTGACTGCTACTGCGATAGTCAGGGGTTTAAGCTTGGTGTGCTCAATGGTTTCAGACTCATCAAACAATAGGGTCTCAGAAGCTAAATCCTGCTGGTGATGAGAGTTCTTAGCTCTTAATCCCATCCAAATGAATTTCTTAAACACAGTTTTGTAATTACAATCCAAAACTCTGGCGATCTGTCTTAAAGCCACGCCTGAAGTGTAGAGTTTGGCGATCGGGTAATTTAAATCCGTACGCTTTTGTTTAAAAGTGGAGGATGTCGTTCTGGTTGAGAACGACCTTTTACAACTCTTACAGTTGTAGCGAGGAATGTAGGTTTTCGTGGAGCGCTTATAAAAGTGTCCTCTCCCCACGAAGTCAGGACTCCCACAATGGGGGCATTTGTAATGGCGAACAGAGCGTTGAGACATAGTTCTAAAGCCTCATAGCAAATGCCATGAAAAATTAAAGAGCGAATACGCAGCAAATGAATTAAAGAAGGTCCGAAGTTCAGACTAAGAGTGATGTGACTTATCACCACATGTCGGGCGCAGTTTATGAATATTAGAATTCCACGTCAGAAACCCGCCACAGGCTGACAAGTTCCTTCATTTCGGCGTTGATGCCCTGAATGATTTCCTCAGCGGACTTGCCACCGGTTGCGTAGGTACTGTGCGAGTCACTAACCAAGGTCACGCCGTAGCCCAATTCGTGAGCTTTGCGACAAGTGGCCGCAATACAGGTTTCCGACTGCATTCCGGCGATGATCAACTTTTTGATTCCTTTTTTTTGCAGAACACTATGCAGCTCAGTGCCGGTAAACGGGTCATGCAGGGTCTTTTGCACAATCAAGTCCCCGCCTTGGATTTCCATTTCCGGATGCAACATCCAGCCTTCTGTTCTGGTTTCATCAAGATCCCCGGCTTGCCCGTTATTCTGAACGAAAATCACCGGCGTCCCCGAAGCCCGCGTCAAGCGCAATAGCTTCTGAAGGTTTTCCAGAAGGTCTTCGGATGCATGGACCGGCTTAAAAGGTGCAAACATTTTTGATTGGACGTCGATCAGTAGTAAAGCAGTGTTCAAATTCATACACTTATAATATCTCATCCTGGCCCAAGAGGCCACAGCTGTACCAGTCTTATGGACAAAAACTTGAAAAGCTCGCCTTTTAAAATCAAAATAAAGAAATGCCGCAATTGAATCGGAAAAACATCATCCTGGGAGCAGTTCTGATCGGCGCTTTCCTTTACTGGAAGAACCGTCCTGTTCCCGTCGCGGATGGAGTCTTAATTCCTGAGGCTCCTTTTCAAGAGCTCATTCCTGAAGACCAGCGCCGGGCCATCATTTTTGATTCTGGTGTCGCAGAACCCATGGCTCACTATAAGATACGCGCCCGTGTCTTATCCACGAACCGATATTGGTTTGATCCTGGGGCCGCTATTTCCCCCATCGATTTAGCGCTGGGCTGGGGGCCGATGTCAGATTCCCGGGTGCTGAATGAACTTAGTATCGGTCAGTCTTTGCGCTACTACCATGTCCGATGGAAAAATCCCCCCATTGCAGAAACAGAGATCCTACGTCACAGTGCCAATGTTCACTTGATACCGGCAAATGCCATGGTCAAGGATCTGCTTTTCACGCTTCGTGAAGGAAATCTGATCGAATTAAATGGCAGCCTGGTTGTCGTCAGCAGTAAAAACGGCGGAGAGTGGAGAACGTCGCTCAGCCGCGATGATCGCGGAGCTGGAGCCTGTGAATTGATGTATGTCACGACAATTAGGGTCTTAAATTAACTTTTGTAAAGCGTCAAAATACACAAAATCCCCCTAAAGCAAGCGAGTTGAAAAGGCATTGAAAACCAAAAGTTTAATTTTGGTGGTTTTCTTGCCCTTTTTAATCTTCTTGGTAAAACAGCTCCACCTTATTAACTAATCCTTTAGGAGGATCTACATGAAATCAGTTCTAGTATTGCTAGCTACTTTGTCTCTTTCTTCTGCTTTTGCAGCACCAAACGAAGATTTGACTCTTCCAGGTGAGCGTTGGATGTCTAAATTCACAGCTTTCGTTTGTGACGATGGCAACACTCAAACACAAACTATCCCAGCTGACTTCGCGGCTTACAATGTTCAATTGGCGACGGCGACTACCGACTACTCTTTGGATAATCTTTTGATCAAAGGTACATTCTCTGAAGAAGGTTCTGTTTGCAAATACTCTGCATTGGTACTTGCTGACAACGTTAACAAAACAGCTCAACTGGTTGACTCTCGCGCTTACGCAATCGAAGGCACTTCTGCTTGCGCTAACGGTAAAGCATTCCTTGATGCTTCTTTGAAATTCAACAACTACAAATACCTTCACGGTCGCGCAGCGATCTACGTTCCAGCTTCTGACGCTGCTCTTCAATGCGGCGCTGGTGCAACAACTGTAGGTTTGCACTTCCAGGTTACTGGTAAAATCCAACAATAATTTTCTCACGAAAATTGCTGGTCAAAAGAGCCGCTGCTTCAACTCAGCGGCTTTTTTTTATTTTCAGTCCACACTGGATCCCGTCCGGTTTCAAAATTACACTTTGCCCGTCCGCTTTCGACTCCTCAGTATGGATAAAAAAGGGGGTCCTTGTGAAAGCGATTTTGTTATTTGCATGCTCTCTGTTTCTGACTGTTCCCGTTTTTGCTGAAGAAATGGAAGTTCTAGATGATTCCGCCGTCGACGGTGAAATCCTTATCACCGAAGATTCAGTGACTGTTCTGGAAACCTATAACTACAACTTTGGTTATGTCAGAAAAGGCAAAAGCGAGACAGCACGGTTTCGTCTGCGCAACAATGGCAGCTATCCGTTTTATATAGATGACATTGAAACCAATGGCCGTGCTTTCAGTCACACTGAAAACTGCGGCGGTGTTTTATGGCCAGGACAGGCCTGTCGGGCTGTCGTAAAATTCGCTCCCAAACAGACTGGATCCTTTTATGGGCGTCTGGATTTCGAGCTAATAGGACGATCTGACATCCGCGTGAACCTTCGGGGCTTCGGAATAAACTGGTGATGCTGTCAGTTGGTCCAGCTCCACGAACACTCACTGGTCCAGACTGATCCCGAAATCTAAAGAAACACTCCAAAAAGACCGATGGATTTACATAGGAAAAGGGACAAAAACTATGAAATCCATCGCGTTCATCTTCATTTTTTTGTTAAGTGCACAAGCACTTGCCGATGAGTATCGTGCCCTGCAACCTTTGGGTGCAATTCCCAAAGGCTCACAGATCACCACAACGGCAACTAAACCCAAGAATGGCTTTTTCAATCCAAGCAAACTGGATAGTTCGTCACCGACGGGAATGCAGACTGTTCCGAATGATTCAGTTGTTTATGTTAATTCTGTTAATAGCACCACGAAGTCCGCGGACCTGACGACATTGCAAAGTCTGGCAAAAGATAATCAACTGGTGGCTTCCAAATCCGCGTTCTCTGCAAACGATCAAAGCTGTATCACCAAAGGCACATGTACATTGACGGAAGATACCGCTGTTTACCAATCCAGTAAGTTTAACTTTTTTGACTGGCTTCGCGATTTGTTTGGCATGGGCGAAGTGAAATCCCTGGTTACACCTGCAATTGATAATACAGACCCTAAAGCAGCATCAGCGGCCGTATTAAGCGAAAAAGTTACAGGCACCAATCGCGCACTTAACGGACAGCAAAATGCCTGTACCGAGTTGCCACCGGAGCTTAGGTACAATCGCCTGTTTCAGTGCGGCCTTCAACAAGCGCTGGAAGCCCATAAAATCAACAAGGCCACTGGAAAAGTTACTTCAGACACCTTTATATTTAATGACTTTAAAAATGGTGAGTTAACCGGAAAAATGTACTTCTTTAATTCCGAAGGGCAGTTGACTCAGGTTTTGCAAAAAAATCCAATTCCCGTTTCTCGCGGCGTCAATGGGTTTGGCTCTGGCAACGGTTCCAAAACCACACCTAACGGTGCCATTGTCACCCGCTCCTACTCCCCGCCTCGTGCAGGTAATATTAATGATGGCGTTGAATTGTTAGGCCTGGAATCCGGCAATAAAGACATCCATGGTCGTGGCGTATTACTGCACGGCTGGAGCCCTTATGCGGAGACCGCAGGCTGCCTGGGAGTCGCTGGGACATTTGATTCTGATAGAGGTGGTCGCGAAGAATTGGGCGGGCGTCCTTTATATCTAGATGAGCTAAAATCAGGTCTGCTAAAAAATGGCGGCGTCATGATTTATAACTTCAGTCCGAAAAAAGCCTCCCTCTGTAAATAAGTATGTAAGTAATTACTGACTACTTCGGGACCTGTAATTAGATTCTGTTGTTTTTTTCGGGCAAACTGATAGTTTCCGCCCACTATGTCACCAGCATTATTATCCGTTCGTCAGCCCGTGTTTATTCTATCCATTGTTATCCTGATGCTTACATTGGGGATGATTTCTTTAAAGAAACTTCCTATCGATTTGTATCCGGATGTCTCTTTGCCAACCGTGGTGGTGCAAACCACTTATGCCGGTGCCGGCCCTCAAGAGATCGAAATGGAAGTTTCCAAAATTTTGGAAGATGAACTGGCCACCATCTCCGGTGTGCAAAAAGTTTCTTCGCAAAATATGGAATCCGTTTCTGTGGTGATGGTTGAGTTCAATCTGAAAACCAATCTGAACTTTGCCGAGCAGGAAGTGCGCGCCAAAGTTCAAAACGTGATGCGCGATCTTCCCGACGACGTCGACCAACCGGTGATTCGTAAGGTCTCCCCGTCTGATGCCCCGATCATGTACATCACGTTGTTGTCGGATATGGAAGCCGGCAAATTGTATGACTTGGCCAAAGAGGTCATCTCCCCCCAGTTCGAGCAGGTTTACCAGGTAGGTCAAGTGGACATCCTGGGTGGTCGTAAGCGTGAAATCCACGTAAGCATGGACTACAACCGCTTGAACTCTGCTGACGTTTCCGCAACCAGCGTTTCCAATGCCCTGCAATCCGGGGGACGTAACGTTCCGGCCGGTAAAATTGACGAAGGCAATACTCAGTATTCCTTCCGTACAATTTCCCAGTATCAATCCCTGAATGACATCGGAAATACAGTTCTGCGCTTGGCGGATGTTTATCATCCGGTGACGATCGGCACGCTGGCGAAAGTTGAAGACACTCTTCAAGACGAAACCACACGCAGCCGTTTGAACGGAAAAAAAGCCATCAACTTTGCAATCTACCGTCAATCCGGCGCTAACTCCGTTCAAGTTGCCGATGACATCCGCGCCAAAGTTGAAAAAGTTAACGTTCAGCTTAAAGAACAAAATATCGATGGCAAAATGATCATCACTCAGGACACTTCCAAGAAAATCCGCGACAACGTCTTTGACGTTTACGAGTCGATCTTCTTCGGGGTTTTGTTGACCGTTATCGTGGTCTACTTCTTCTTAGGAAGCATGAAGTCCACATTGATCACGGGCTTCGCCCTGCCCAACTCCCTGTTGGGTGCTTGTATCATGATGGGTATCTTTGGTTTCTCGATCAACATCATGAGCTTGCTTGCGATGTCTCTGGTGGTAGGTCTTCTGGTGGATGACGCCATCGTCGTGCGGGAAAATATCTTCCGTAAACTTGAAGCCGGCATGTCCCCTAAAAAAGCCGCTGTGGTGGGTACTCAAGAGGTGACTCTTGCGGTCATCGCGACGACTTTGACGATTCTTGCGGTATTCGGTCCGATCGGTAACCTTGAGGGTATCGTTGGTCAGTTCTTTAAGCAGTTCGGTTTGACGATCTGTTTTGCGATGATCGTTTCCTTGTTTGACGGTCTTTTCGTGGCACCCGCTTTGTCAGCTTACGTTGCGGGCGAACACTCCCACAAAGAACCTACTTCCAAGTTCGGCAAATGGAACAAAGCGGCCCTTAAAGCTTTTGACCGCTTCCAATCCCGTATGGAGGAAAAATACGTTGTGACACTGAAATGGTCTTTGGCGAACCCGCTGAAAACCATCGGTGCCGGCGTATTGATTTTCTTCATATCCTTGGGTGTGGCCCGCATGGTTCCATTCACGTTCCTGCCAGCGCAGGATAACGGTGAATTCTTTGTGATGTTCGAACTTCCTCCAGGTGCGAGCTTAGATGGTACAGACGAAGTGGCAAAAATCCTTGAAGAGAAAGCCAAAAAGTTCCCGGAAATCGAGAACGTTCTGGCCTTGATCGGTTCATCCAACTCTGAAGCACACAAAGGGAATCTGTATATCCGTCTGGTGCCTTCAAAGCAGCGTAAGAAAAATACGACGGCGATGAAGGATGCCCTTCGTACGGAATTCAAGGACATTCAGCAAAAATATAACATCATCGTGACGGACAATCCCGGCCAGCAAAACAGCCGTCAGTTCAACTTGAATATCGTCGGTCAGGATATGAATGCTTTGATCGATTACTCGAACAAGGTTTTGGAAGTTTTAAAGAAAAATCCAAGCTTGTCCCAACCGGATACTTCTTACCGCGCGGGTAAACCGGAGTATCAAGTTAAAATGAAATCGGACATCGCAAAAGCATCCGGTGTGACTTTGACTGGTATCGGTGTGGAGCTTCGTTCCTTGATCGAGGGTATGACTCCGGCGATTTACCGTGAAAACGGCGTCAGTTATGACGTTCGTGTTCGTTTGAAACCGGATCAACGTGACTTGCGTAAAGAATACGACAACTTGAAAGTTCCGAACTTGAACAACCGCTTGGTTCCTCTTTCAAACGTGGCGGATCTAAAACCTGCACAAGGTCCATCGGTCATCCTGCGTGAGAACCGCAATCGTTATATCCAGATCTCTGCCGATATCACTCCGGGTGGAAAAGGCTTGGGTGGCGTGATGGCTGAACTAAATGCTTTGACCAAAACCGAATTGAAACCGCCTCCTGGTGTGACCTTCAGTTTCGTGGGTGAGGCCGAGCGCTTTGCCGAACTTATGCAAAACATCCTGGTCTCCATGGGTCTGGGTGTGATGTTCATCTATCTGGTTCTGGCGAGCTTGTACGGATCATTCATTGTTCCGGTTACAATCATGTCGGTAATTCCTTTGGCAGCCTGCGGAGCCTTCTATAGCTTGTTCATCATGCGTTCGAGTTTTGACTTGTTCTCGATGATCGGTTGCGTGATGTTGATGGGTCTGGCGACGAAGAACTCGATCTTGTTGATCGACTCAACGATGGAACAGCAGAAAGAAGGCAAAGACCTTAAAGAAGCACTTATTCATGCGGGCTTCACCCGTCTGCGCCCGATCATCATGACGAGCTTGGCGTTGATTGCCGGGATGGTGCCGGTTGCGATTGGTCTGAATGAAGCTTCCAAAGGCCGTACGAGCTTGGGTATCGTCGTTATCGGCGGTACGATCAGTTCCACTTTGCTGACTTTGTACGTGATCCCGGCATTGCATCTATATGTTGAAAGATTCTCGATCTGGTTCATGAAGGGCTATCGTCGAATTTTCGGTCACGATCCTTCTGAAATTTAATTTTAATATTCAAAAAAAGGGGACTTTTCAGTCCCCTTTTTTGTTATTTGTGACCCGGGCATTCGCACTCAACTTCCGGTTTGCCACACTCCCCACACATATGAACTTTCTTCTTTCTGGCTTTTTTATCTTTGCCAGTCACTGTCTCCAAAGCTTTCTCTGTTGGGGACGCTGTTGCCGTTGCGGTTACAGCCGGAGTTTTAACCTCTTCTGCAAAAGCAACTGATCCCGCCAGCAAAACGATCACTACAGAACTCATCAATGTTTTCATCTAAATCCTCCTTAAGGACTTGTTAGTTAGTTGATTTTTTTCTTTCATGGGCAAACGCCACAATTTGTTTTTCAAATACGGAGTATAAAATTGGCAGCACGAAAAGCGTCAGCACTGTGGAGGACAAAATACCACCCATGATCACCGTGGCCAGCGGTCTCTGCACCTCAGCCCCCATTCCTGACGACAATGCCATTGGCAGAAATCCGAAGACATCCACCAATGCTGTCATCAACACCGGACGAATCCGCAGCATTGTCCCCTGCCGAACCAATTGGTTTCCGCTCATTCCGCGGTCGCGCAGCTCATTGAAGTAGTTCACCAGAACCACACCGTTGAGCACTGCTATACCCGATAAAGCGATAAATCCAACACCGGCCGAGATACTGAACGGCATCCCACCTATCATCAAAGCTATCACCCCACCGATCAATGCAAACGGCACGCACAGGAAAATCAGTGCCGTTTCAAACACATTCCGAAAAGCCGCATAGATCATCAACAACACCAGAGCCAAAGCCAAAGGCCCCAGAATAAACAGTCGGGATTTTGCTTCACTCAAGTTTTTAAAGTTACCACCCCACTCCATATAGTATCCGGGAGGTAGTTTGACCGCTTCCGCAACCTTGACCTGTGCTTCGCTCACAAACGACTCAGTATCCCGGCCTCGTGGGTTGACCAACACAGCGATACGGCGTTTGGTTTGCTCCCGGCTGAAGGAACTATAGGCCTCAACAAACTTCAAATGCGCCACGTCCTTCAAAGCCATTGTCGAAGAGCTGCTAACACCCACAGGAAGATTCTTGATGGATTCAATATTGCTTCGGTCTTCATCTTTAAGACGAACAACGATCGGGAACTTTTTCATTCCCTCATAGAAAGTTCCGACTTCATGGCCACCAATACCAATCTCCACAGTTTCCAGTACTTCACGGGACGATACACCCATTTTGCGAAGCATGTTTTTATCCGGAATCACATCAAGCACCGTAACTGTGCCTTTCGCCTCCAGTTCCACATCGCCGGCACCGGGAACTGACTGGATCACCTTCATCGCTTCTTCTGCGATTTCGGTGATCTTTTCCTGATCCTCGCCGAATATCTTCAACGAAACATCCGCGCGCGTTCCCTCCATCAATTCATTGAAACGCAACTGGATGGGCTGACTGACCAAAATTCGTTGTCCCGGAGCGGCTGCTTCCAGCTCCTCGACAATACTTGCAATCAACTCCTCTTTATTTCTTTTGTGCCCGTTGACTTCCGGCCACTCACTTTCCGGATGAAGCATCAAGAAAGTATCCGAGATATTGGGACCCATCGGATCCATGGAAATTTCGGCGGTTCCGATTCTGCCAAAGACGTCTTTTATTTCGGGAAAGGATTTAATTATTTCATGGGATTTTTCTTCCAGTCCGACAGAGTGAGAAATCCCCACCGTCACAGGTCGAATGAACTGTACCGCGATAGCACCTTCATCAAGCTGAGGAAGAAATTCACCTCCCAGACGGGAAAATAAAAATACGCCCAAAGCCACGGACACGACCGCTACAGAAATCACCGCCCGTTTGGCACCAAGACCCCATTCCAATGCCGGTTTGTAAAAGGCATAAAATTTACGCATGATCCAGGGCTCAGTATCTTCCACTCGTCCTCGCAAAACCAGACTCGCTAGCGCCGGAACAAAGGTGAAAGACAATACCAGCGCCGCGAAAATGGCAAAGATGAACGTCGCCGCCATCGGCATAAACATCTTTCCTTCAATTCCGACAAATGCAAAAATCGGCAGAAAGACGACGATAATAATCAGCTCTCCAAATCCAGCAGATTTTCTGATTTCAAGAGTGGCGTCATGAATGGTGTCTTTCAGTTCATCACCACCTAGAGAGCGCCCCAATGTTTTCGCCCGTTCATGAATATGGCGCACACAATTATCCAGGACGATCACGGCACCGTCCACGATGATACCGAAGTCCAAAGCCCCTAGACTCACCAAATTTCCGGATATTCCAAATCGCCTCATCAGAATGAAAGTCAGCAACAGCGACAAAGGTATAACAATGGCCGTAATCAAAGCCGCTCTGAAATTCCCCACCAACAGAAACAAAACGACAATCACCAGAATCGCACCAACCAGAAGATTGTGCTCGATGGTACTTAAGGTCGCATTTACAAGATAGGAGCGATTATAAACGGACTTAACAACATAACCTTCCGGCAAGCCTTTTTGAATTTCCTCGACTTGCGCAGCCACTCGAAGCGCCACGGTGCGGGAGTTTTCTCCCAACAACATCAGCACCGTCCCCAGTACCACCTCTTTGCCGTTATGAACTGCAGCTCCCGTGCGCAATTCCTTTCCAATGCTGACCGTTGCGATATCACCAATTGAAATCACCCGGCCATTTTCCAATACTCGTACAGGAACTGTTTGAATATCATCCAAACTCTCGAATAATCCGAAAGCTTGAACTAAAAACTGATCGGCCGTTTGTTCAACATATCCGCCGCCAGCATTCTTATTTGCTTTCTCAATTGCTTCTTCGATGTCGCTGAAATGCACACCATAAGCAGCAAGCTTTTTAGGATCGGGATGAATCAAATACTGTTTCTCGTGACCGCCGATCGTATTGACCTCGGCCACACCTTTCACTGTCAGAAGACGAGGTTTGACGTACCAATCCTGCAAGGCCCGAAGCTCAGCAAGTTGATCCAGTCTGTTCGCTCCTTCTGCCGGCGTTACAGCTTCAACCACATAGTGGTACACCTCACCCAATCCGGAAGTTACAGGCCCCAGCTTGGGATTTACTCCCCCTGGCAAAGCCTCTGCGGTATCCTGCAGTCTTTCCGCCACAAGTTGACGAGCTCGATAAATATCCGTGTCGTCTTCAAAGGTCACTGTGACTTGCGATACACCGAATCTGGTGATTGATCGCACTTGAGTCACACCGGGAATCCCATTCAACGATATCTCGATGGGAACCGTGACGGTACGCTCAATCTCCTCAGGGCTAAGTGCTTCCACCGCCGTATTAACCTGCACCTGAACATTGGTTATATCGGGAACGGCATCAATGGGCAGCTTCTGAAATGCCAACCACCCAGCCAGAGCGGCCAGGAAGGTAAAGAAAATAATAAGCCAGCGATAGTTGATTGAAAATCGTACTAATTTAGAAATCATTTAAAACTTCCCTAGTGAGCACACGAGTCCACTGTACCCGCGTTAAGGTCTGAATCTGTCATACGCAAAAAGGGAACCCCTTTTACTGCAATTTCATCCTCTGCTTCCAAGTCTTCCGACTTGATCAAAACGGAGTCCTTGCCATCGGAGATCACCTTTACGAGAACCATGGATATCCAGCCATCATAGCGGCGATACACAGCATGGGATTGTTTGATCTGCACAATCGAACTTTTAGGCACACTCCATGGACCTTTTCCGGTCAATGGCTTAAAGGAAACCCCCAGGGACTTCATCGCTTTTTGGGAAAGCTTAAACCCCTGCTCTGCGTCGAAATGCTCGATGGCCTTGCCAGGCCCGATGCGCGTCGCCTCACCTATCGCAGCATCGTGTGCAAAGGCTTCACCGAAAAAACAACTTAAATAAAAAAACATAAACGCTTTAAGAATCTTCATAGGGACTCCTGAAAAATACGGCCGTCATATTTATAAATCTGCCACAAGGCCTGATTCGCCTTCATCTCACGACTGTTTCGACTGCGAATCAGCTCAATACCCTGACGGTGAAACTCAATCACCAAAGAGCTTGAGACCAGCCCCTGACCGGCCAATTTTTGATTGTTTGCAAATTCCTTGTCGATCTCCTCAAGAGTGGGAGCTTCATTCAAGGCAGCGACGGCCGCGCGATAAATGCGCACCTGTTCGACACGCTCGTGCGATTCTTCTGATTCGACGAGCACCATTGCTTTTTCCGCCTTGGCGTAACCCGCTTGGGAATAGGACTTGCCTCCCCCGTTTAAGTTGAAAACAGGAAGATCCATCATTAGTCTGAATCCATAGAGGTTTTCAGAATCAGCTGGTCCTTTTTCAAGTTTTGCCATAGGTCCCAATTTTAAACTGGGCCACGCCTCTGCGCTGGCCGATGAAACCTCCGCCAGAAAGTAAGATCGCTCTGCAATGGACTTTTGCATCAAAGGGGATGTTTCAGTTCCCGTTTTAACATCAGAAACCTCAGGCCATTTTTTTCGCGAACCTGGAAGTGCAGGCAAAAGCTCCTCAACCGAATGCCCCGTGGCCACATGAAAGAAATGTTCCAATGACTTTTCTTCATCCAAAAGCTCGGAACGCTTCATTCGCGCCTCTGCCAAAGCCATTTTATATACCGATAAACTCACGCGATGTTCAGGCCCCAGACCAGGTCTCCCTTGCTGCTGCCGAACCAGCCTTTCAAAAGTCTGAATCGATTGTGACGTTATAGATTTTTCTTTTTCCAACTGAGTCAGACGATACAGATTTTGCACCGTCTCCAAAATCAATTCAGCTTGAACTTCCTTAAGTTCGGCATCTGAACGTAAAAACTCAGAATCTGCGAGTTTCAAACGAGAGGATCGTTTTCCTCCCCACTCGATGGGCTGCAACAATCCGATGTCTGTGCTGGAGGTGCTCCCCTTGCCAAATACTGCTTCCACATCTACTTCCGGATTTGGAATCTGCCCGGCTTTGTCCATCAATGCTTTGGATTGGTGGACTCCCAATGCTGCTTTCTGTGCTTTGGGATGATGAGTAATCACACATTGCACAATTTCCTGGGAAGTTTTAGGCAGAGGGCATTCGCTGTGAAATCCATGCTGATGGCTTAAGCCCTCTTGATCTGCCATAGCACCTGCTACCGCAAACAGCAGCGACGATAATATAATAGTTTTCATTTTTGATATCCCAAAATGTCGACCGGCCTTGAAAAGGTCACGGCAATTTTACTTATTCAAATGTAAATGATGGAAGGATTAAACCCGTGGAGGTTCTTTTAGAACTCTGATCTCAGCTTCTGGATATGCAAGATAATTAATTTCGCCATGAACCTGTTGAAACTCAATTTCAAGCATTTGAGAAGAAAAACTCAATAGACCGTGTTGATTACATTGAGACTGACAAATCACGCACTCCGCACAACGAGTGGCACACTCATCATCCTGGTGATTTTCACTGACGGAACCTTGGTTGTTCACCGATTCAGCTTCAAATCCTGTCAAAGCGTGCTGAACCTCTGTTTCGCAACAATCGTCCAATTGCGCTGCAAAGCCCACACTCCAGAAATTGAAGAGGCTTACAACGATCATAATTTGAACGATTAAAAAGCGAACCATGACTCAATCTATGAGGTTTAGATCGCCTTGTAAACAAATTAGCGCAACGCACCCTGGACAGCTCAGAACGAGGCATCTAAACTTGAGACATGAGTTTATCATCCATTCAAACCGTCGCGTTCGCAGTCCTTGTGGTCTATTTGGGCCGTTTTTTAAAATCAAAAATAACCTTTGTTGATAAATACAATCTGCCATCACCTGTCATTGGTGGCGTTCTTGTCGCCATTGTTATTTCTGTTTTGAAATCCCAAGGCTGGATCGAGTTCCAATTCGACAAGTCCTTTGAAACACCCCTGATGATCGCCTTTTTCGCCTCGGTCGGATATGCGGCTTCGTTTCGCCTGCTAAAGCAAGGTGGAAAGATGGTGGTTTATTTTCTATTGCTTTCAATCGGTGGATTGATACTTCAGGTGCTAGCAGGAATTGGTGCCGCCAAAGTCATGGGAGTTCATCCACTCATGGGTGTCTTAACGGGCGCTGTATCTTTGACTGGTGGCCCGGGTACAGCATTGGCATTTGCACCGGCTTTTGAAGCCGCTGGTGTTGAAAACGCCTCCATCATCGGAATCACTTCTGCGATGGGCGGAATCCTGCTGGGAGGTTTGATCGGCGCACCTCTGGCGACTTATTTGATTCATAAACACAATTTAAAAGGTCACGCTTCCCGAGGTCATGCCAGAGTGGATGACTCCCACTTCCTGAAAGCGTTTCCGGGTCGCGATCTGCTGCTGCACTTTCTGGCATTGATTCTGATCATGGGACTTGGCTCTTATGTATCAAGTTGGATTGTTGCATTGGGAATCACTTTGCCCATCTATATTGGTTCAATGATCGTTGCCGCGATATTTAGAAACATCGAGGACTTCACAAATCTTTTCCATATCCAACCTGAATGGATGGAGGAGATTGGCAGCGTGGCACTGACCTTGTTCATCGCCATGGCCATCATGAGTTTGCGCCTCGAGGAGCTGAAGAATGCAGCTCTGCCAATTCTGGTCTTCCTGACTGTGCAAACAATCCTTGTCGCGGCCACAGCTGTCGGTCCGGCATTTTGGGCAACAGGAAAAGATTATGAAGGTGCTGTTATCGGCGCGGGCTACACGGGCTTTATGATGGGGACCACGGCCAACGCCATGGCCAACATGCAATCCTTAAGTCAAAAATACGGACCTGCGCCAAAAGCATTTTTAGTGGTGCCCTTGGTAGGCTCGTGCTTCATTGATTTTTTCAATGCCGCCGTCATTACTTTCTGCCTTAACGTCTTTCGATAATTCGGCCGTTAATAAAGACTGTGTTTATTTTTTGCGTGTTGCGGATGTCTTCTGACGGGTCGGCATCCAACACGATTAAGTTCGCTTTCATTTTCGGTTGAATTCCCGCATAGTCTTTTGTCAGCCCCAGGATATTGGCATTATTAACCGTGGCCATTCGTATGACCTCCACCGGCTCAATTCCGGCATCCACCAGTAGCTCCATTTCCCGGTGTTCACTAAAACCTTGGATTCGAGCCAGGTTCGCACCCGAATCAGTTCCGAGTCCTATCACGATTCCTGATTTAAATAATGCCATGACATTTTTCTGAGCCTGGCGCAATGACTCACGAGCAGCGGGATCCGCTTTGTAAGAAGTCTGCAACCACGACATCACACCTGCATCCAAGGATCCTTGAAAAAATGGTTCATCCATCCAGGCATGTTTTTTTTCATATAAAAACTGGGACTCATCCACCGACAGAGTTGGTATATAGGCGACGTTTCTTGTTTTCATTAAGGACGCCAGCTCCAAATCGATATCCTGATCACGCACACTGTGCGCCAATATATCCACACCTGCCTGCACCAAAAGTTTGGCATCCTGCAAATAGTAAACGTGCGCTGCCACCGGCACCTTACTGGCATGTGCCTCCTTAATCAGTGCCTTGTAGATCGCCGGGTCCATTTTCTTTTTCATCTTTCCATGAAAATCATCCACCCAGATTTTGATAACATCGGGCCGCTTCGCTAAAAGTTCTTTTAGCTGCTTGCGTGCTTCCGCCACTGTTCGAGGGCGGTACACCTGATCAATTCCCATGTCGATGGGAGGTGCTCCATTAGGGACGCCAAATCCCCGCCCCGCCGTCAAAACCCGGGGCAGGGAACTGTCACTTCTTTGACTATCAGCGCGGATTTTGTAAATTTCATCACCATCAGTCCCCAGGGAAAGAACCGCACCCACTCCGTATTTTGAAAACTTGTAGAGCTGACTTAGATCATTTTCAGCAGAAATATTCCGGGATCCAACATCGCTTCCTTTGGTCATACCTAAATGAATGTGCGATGACATCAAGGCCGGAATCACCGTTTTTCCCTCTAGTTCCAGAACTTTTGCACGAGGTGGTAACGCTTCCTTGGGATCCAGAATGGATTGAATGCGATCATCCTTCAAAACAATATTTACATTATCCCGGGGAATACCGCCCATGCCATCAATAAGGCGCACGCCCTTTAATACCAACCAGCCTTCACCATTACTTTCCTGACCGACATTTTTCTTATGGATACAGGAAACCAAAAACAACATTGTCGTCAGCGCTATTAAGATTGAACGCATAAATCCCCTTTCGACTGAACAATTATAAAAGAAGTCCCCTCAAGGTCGGAATGACTGGACATGAATCTTTCAAAAGACAATAATTTATTTATGTGGATACTAATGAAGCTCGTCATCACTGTCGGTTCTTTTCTATTCCGATTGGGAAATCGCCACATTGCCTTGCAAAAAATGACAGGCACCATTAGTCAGCACGAAGGTATTGAACTTTTCTCCTACATTGCAAAAGGCCATGCCAAGCAGCAACTGACGACTTGGAATAGAAGTTATTCCAGTGACATCACTTTTAAACTGACCAAAGAATCCAAACTGGATCGCTTATTTAAAAAATGGGGATTTGCGGATGAAATCCAGACACGGGATCTTAAGTTTGATGAATTGATTTATATCGCATCCGACAACGCGGGCTTTATGCGCATGATTCAAAGCAGCTCAGAATGCCGAGGCTTGATCACAGAACTATTCTCCCATGGATGCATCTGGGTCGCCGGCGGCGGCGGTTTTATTCAAGCCCGATTCCCCGGCGACCAGCGCAGCGACAACACCATTGCCACTCTTTTCGCAAAACTCTCCAAACAAATTGAGCAGATTGAAAAGCAACCAAGCGAAACAGATACCTTTGCTTGGAAAGCACTTCTAACTGAATCATTGATTTGGGGATTTGCAGGCTACGCTTTTGCAAGCGTTCTTCAATGGATGCGTTTGCGCGAAGATGTTTATGTGAACTCTGTTGAGCTTGCACGATCAGCTCTTATAGCCAGTACTCTTGCCGCTGTGGTTCTGGTCGCCATCATTGGTTACATCTTCAGAAAGTCATCGCGGGGTCATCGCATTATCGTTGAAAGCATTCTGGTTCTTGCCTTTGCCATTCCATTTGGTGGCACCGCACTTTATTCTGAAATCAACATCAAAATGGATCGCTCGCCTTCCAATATGGTTGAAGCCATTGTGGAAGGGCACTACACCCAAATGCACCGGGTTCGTTCCGGCAGACACTACATCACCTACCACATTCAGGTTTCAAATCCCAAATCCTCGCTGATCCTCCCTCAGGACATTCGAATTTCTTCGCAACTCTACGAAAAGGTGAATCTCTACAACCGAGTCAGACTGGACATCGGCAAGGGAAAACTAAATCACCCGTGGATCCGCGAAATAACTGCACTCTGACAATATGATTAATGACCAAATGCTCCGCTCTGAATTGGCAGCCGAATCAATCTGAGTGATCGTAAAGGCTGTACAAAAAAAAGGAGCCTTTATGCAAAACCGATTCAATCGCAACCAGGACCGAAGACCTTACTCTTCTCGCGGATCTCACGCCTCACGCAACGATTCCCGCTGGTCACAAAATGACAATAGCCAAAGCAACTTTTCCAGCTCCAATGAGGATGAAAGAGCACGGGATTTTAACATGGAAAACTCCAGCTCGCGCCGTGAATTTGATTTTGAAGGCGGAACTCACCGTCGGTATGGCAAAGGCAACTCCCACGAAGTGCGCTATGAGGCGGATCGTTTTCGTCAGGAAGATCAGCGGCGCAACCACATCGATCGCGAGTCCGATTCTTCACCAAGCTATGGCAGCTACTCCCGGGATTACAGTTCACAAAATTATTCTGACCGGGACTATCGGGGCACTCAAGCCTACGGGGGACGCAGAGGTCACTATCAAGAAGAGGACTATGGCCACGAACGAAGCGAGCGCGAGTCCTTTGCTGGTCGTGGACCAAAATCCTACGTACGCTCTGATGATCGAATCCGCGAAGACATTTGCGACATGCTCACCCGGGACTCCGAGATCGACGCTCGTGACATAGAGGTTAAAGTCAAGGATGCCGAAGCGACACTTTCAGGCACGGTCCCGGAAAGACGCATGAAACATCTGGCGGAGGATTTGGCAGAAAGAATTTCGTCCGTTCGGGATGTTATTAACAATATCCGCGTACAACGGGAATCAACTCATGATTGGTCCACTCAAAGCGAAATGGGTTCCAATTCAGATATTGACGAATCGAGCACTGAAGTCCGAAGACGAGAGAACAAGAATCACTAAAAAAGAAAAGGTGGGGTTTGCCCCACCTTTTCAGTTATTATCGTTTAATAGTCTCCACAGAAACCGCCATCGCTTGTGTATACTCAATCTCGATCTGATCACCTTTTTTCAGTTGATCCAGAATACTCTTGTCCTGCACTTGAACGGTGACGGAACGCTCAGGTCCTTTGATTGTCACATTCTTCTTTTTCTTATCAACATTCGTGATAGTACCGATGGCTGAAACTTTCTCCACCACCATCCCCCCCGGCTTCTGTCCCGGCTTGGAGCGAACGATTTCTGCCGATCTGTCTCTCATGTTCTCGGCGGTGCCTTGCTTTTTTAACTCCAAGGCTAAAGACTCCAGGTAACGGATTCTCAGCATGTCACCTCTATTGATTTTATCGAAGTTTCTGACTTCATCGCCAACCTTGACGGTCATGCTTTCACCGTCTTTCGGCTTTAAGGTGATCTCACGGGTCTTGCGATTGACCTCAATCACTTTTGCCTCAACCTCAATGGCCTGGGTTCCTTCCATGCTGTGGGGACCCGTTTTCTCCATATTCTCATAGATTTTGGGATCGTCCTGTCCAAAACCTGATTGAGGTGCCAATAAAGCCGCTGCCACGATCATACCCAAAACTTTCACTTTCATCGTATACTCCTTTATACTGGTTGCTTAACCATGTTGTGCGAGTGAAATAATCGACAAATCCTCTGGCGTATCCAAATCGCGAAGATACATTTCCTCTTTTACCTCCAAGGGCGCCAGACGCTGCGAATATTTATTCAGCAGATACGAACATCCATAGTCCCCGTCTGGATATTGCAGAATCTCGGGTGCAAATTCGCGCGGAATTAAAATGGGCTGCGAGGTTTTTCCCTGACAGGACAGATAAACAATATTCTTCCCCTCGTGTTCTTCGAAAACACGAATCATATCCTTCAACATGACCGAATCGAGCTCGGGCTGATCAGAATGACAAATAAAAAATCCATCGTGATATTTGCGCAAGTGAGACAATCCGGTTCTGATCGAACTGTGCATACCGGCATCAAACTCCTGATTCAACACCACTTTTAGCGGTAAATCCTTAAGTTGTGCGGAAATGGAATCCGCTTCATGGCCGGTCACCGCTATCATTTCCTCAAAATTGATATTCAGGACTTCCATCGCTGTACGACGAACAAGTGTTTGCCCCCCAAAGGGCAAAAGAAGCTTATTTTTTCCGCTCATTCGCGAAGATTTACCTGCTGCAAGCAAAACACAAGAAACTCGGCTTACGCCTCGTAGACTGACGTTCATAAAAAGACCCCGCTCCCAGAGCAAAAAAATTTATGCCTAGGATAGCGAGCTGATCTGGTTAAAACGAATTACGAACTGAAATGTGTTAAAAGACTGAATTAGGCGGCGCTTCCGTGGGGATTCAACAGTTTGCGAAGGACCTCTGGCATATCCAATACCATAAAGATCTTTTTCTTCCCTGTGGGATCTGGCATTTCAACGACATCCTGTATGTCTCCGCGCAAAGCCGTCAGGGCATCTTTGGCGAATAAACTTGGGATTTTGATTTTTTTGGATTCATCAACGGTGTCAATAGACTCCACTGAGTCCACCAGTAGCCCAATCTTACCCTGGGCACCCTTAACGATCAGAATGCGTGAGTTGCTATAGTCCCCGGTCACCTTCATCCCGTAGTACATGCGCAGATCCACCAGAGTGACAACCTCACCCCGCATATGCTGAACACCCACCACGTAATCCGGGAATCCTGGCGGCTTCACCATATCCTCCGTCAAATTCGCAATCTCATGGACTGAGCTTAGACGTGTCGAAAGCATGTATTCCAGCTTAAAGGAGATGTAAGCGTGGCGTTCACCAGCTGCTTCCTTTTCAAGGGCCTTTGCATTTTCCTTGGAGTACAGCAAACTATGGCCTCGTGTGAACTCATCAACTTCCTCATCAGACAGAATATGATCTTCTGCCAATAACAAAACGTTGCGATCCTCAGCGACCGGCAGAACCCCACGCATCATGGACATTTTCTTTTGATCAAACATAGGGATTGGCAGGAGATTTTCCTCGAAGTATGTCTTGATGCTATCCACGGCATCCACCATGAAGCCCACATAAAGGGCTTCTATTTTCATGATAACAATGCGCTTGGCTTCCACATCCACTTCAGAGGAAGGCTGAACCTGCAGAATTTTGCCGAAGTCCAACACTGGAATCACCACTCCACGCAGGCTGACAACACCAAGACTGTACTCGACCTGCACCGAACTTCTTTTGATCTCGGGCACCCGTATGATTTCACGAATGGCTGAAATATTCAGACCAAACTCGCGGTCACCAGAATGAAATGTAATACACTGACGACGAGTTAGCTTCTTCTTAAGTGTCTCGTCTTTTTGTTCTGTGGAACTTAATAGACTTGCGATATTTTCAATTTTTAAAAGCGATGCCGGATCAATCACTTCAACCAGGCGGGAGCCATTGTTTAATTTCAAAGCAGAGCGCACGACAGCACGCACGCCTTCGGGCGCATCATTAAAGGCACAGACATCTGCGACCGGCACATTTAAAATTTCAGAGGTGGAATCAAAAAAGAGTCCAATCCGCACTCCTTCAGTGATAACCACGGCAATTTTACCAGGTGCTTTCTCATCGCGCGGCAAACCCAAAAGTACGCCCATATCAACCACCGGAATCACGGTTCCGCGAAGATTGAATATTCCTTTCAAGTAAGCAGGTGCAAGTGGCACCGGGCTGATGGCTTCCGGCACGTTGACAACTTCCTGCAACAAAGCCACGGAAATCGCCAGCTCGGAGTCCCCCAGTTTAAAAGAGGCAAACATCTGCAAATTACCGACTGCCTTACCTACTGTCGCACCCATTAGACCGCTCTCTTGTAAATTAGTGGTTTGGTGTATTCGAAGGATGTATTTAAGCGCGCCAAAGATTCCGCTTCGCCAATAATCAAAACACCCTGTGGCTTTAGGCTTGCGTGCATGTTCTTAAGCACCAGCTCCTGATCCGGCTCGTTAAAATAAATCAAAACGTTCCGCAGGAACACCACATCAAAAAATGCGGTCCGAGTTCCGCGGGAGTGAAGATTATGCTGAAAGAATTCAATATTCGCCATAACCGACGGATGCAGTTGCAAATCCGCGGAATCCCGCCCCTTGAAGTAACGGTTAAAAATGTCCGGAGACCGCTTACGCAGGTCCTCCATGCTTCGCTCCTTATAGACACCTCTACGTGCTCCTTCGAGGACGTCGGTATCAATATCAGAGGCATATATGCGGTAATGAAATCTGGGATTCAATCTCTTGAACTCCTCGCACATGATACCAATACTCGCCGATTCCTCGCCGGTAGAGGCCGCTGCAGACCAGATTCGCAAAGTTTCACCGGCATTCTTTTGAAACCAGGACTTTAAAAAATCCCCTCCAAAAAAATCCCAGATCGCCGGAGTTCTGAAAAATATCGTTTCATTGGTAGTGACTGAATTCACAAACTTCTGGATTTCGTCCTTATGATTTTCCAGGTAATCAATGTATGCCTCGGCAGATGGCAGGCACAGCTCCTTCATACGGGGACGAATTCGCCCCAGCAGAAGCTCGCGCTTGCGCTCTTCCATATAAATGCCCGTATGCTTTTTGACCAGACTGAGCAGCCGACGCAAGGTCGGACCGCTGATCAGTCTCTCTGCCTCTGACATAAATTAAACCACAAATCTTGAAACAGTGTTGTTCAGGTCCTCAGCACCCGTCACCAGAGATTTAGTTGCTGTGGCAATGTTCTCTGATGCCTGTGCTGATTTCGTCGCCTCGTCCGCTATATACTGAACAGCCGTGCTGATCCCTTTTGCCGACTCGGATTGCTCTTCCGCTGCCAAATTAACTTCGGCAATGGATTGAGTCGTTTTTTCGATTCCTGTGACGATTTTGCTGAAAGCTTCACCGGCCTGCTTCGAAATCGCACTACCCTGCTCAACCCGTTTCACTGACTCGTTAATCAGTTTGGAGATTTCTTTGGTCGCCTGAGAAGAACGCTCTGCAAGTTTACGAACTTCATCTGCTACCACCGAGAACCCAAGACCGTGCTCACCAGCACGAGCTGCTTCGATCGCCGCATTGAAGGCCAATAAATTGGTTTGGCTGGCGATTTCACTGATAACTTTAATAATCTCACTGATGTCTTCTGATGACTTGTTGATCAATTCCATTGCTTCGATGGACTTGGCGATGGATTGGCTGCCGACTTCTGCTTCGGACTGCGTTACTTTTGCAAGTTCATTTGCTTTCTTGGTGTTATCAGCAATCGACGCAATAGAAGCTGTGAATTCTTCAATGGAAGCATTCATTTCCTCAACAGTCGCCCCCAGGGAGTGAGCTCCCGAAGCCACATTGTTGGATTGGCTTGCAATCGATTTTGAACTTTCGCCAAAATTACCTGCTGAATCTACCACTTTACCGATCACGATACGCAAGTCGCGCATCATGGTGGCAATACCGCTGGCAAGCTGGCCCAAGGCATCTGTGCCGCTCACAGAAATAGCCGTACTCAAATCACCCGCCGCTGCGCGATTCACAACTGCCAATAATTGATCCACCTTTTGTTGATCTTCTTCCGCCTTAAGCTTAATGGATTGCTCCATCTCCACTTGCGCCGTGATATCAGAGGCAAATTTCACGACTTTATACGGTTTTCCACTGGCATCCATAATTGGATTGTAAGTGGCCTGGATCCAGATCTTTCTGCCACCTGCGCCAACACGCTGATAGCGACCGGAATCGAATTCCCCACGATTCAACTTCTGCCAGAATGCTGAATAATCAGAGCTGCGCGTGTAGTCCATATCGCAGAACATTCTATGATGCTTTTCTTTGATTTCTCCAAGGCTGTAGCCCACTGTCGCCAGGAAATTTTCATTGGCAGTAATAATAGTGCCATCCAAATTGAATTCAATAACAGCCTGAGCTTTGGAAATGGCCGAGATCTTGCCTTCGTTTTCTGCCGAAGTCATTTTCGCCTTGGTGATATCCGTTGCGAACTTAACCACCTTAAAGGGCTTGCCATCCGCATTGAAAATTGGATTGTAAGAGGCATTAATCCATACCTCTCCACCGCCTTTGCCAAAGCGTTTAAATTCACCGGCAACGAACTCACCCTTAGCAAGCTTTTCCCAGAACTCTTTGTATTCAAAGGAAGAGACATAAGCCGGGTCACAGAACATCTTATGATGTTTGCCTTGAATTTCGCTCAAGCCGTAACCAGTGGTTGCCAGGAAGTTTTCATTGGCACTGAGGATTGTCCCATCAAGATTGAACTCAATCACAGCCTGCACACGGCCGATTGCATTCACTTTGCTTTCATACTCCGCCGTGCGAAGTTTCAAGGCCGTGATGTCAGTTGCGAACTTAATCACTTTATATGGATTGCCGTCTTTATCAAAAACCGGATTGTAGGAGGCATTAATCCAGATTTCGCCGCCGTTTTTATTGAGGCGCTTAAACTCACCGGCAACAAATTCACCCTTTGCCAGGGTCTGCCAGAAATTTCGATATTCCAGGCTTGCTGCATAAGCAGGATCGCAGAACATTGAATGATGCTTGCTTTGGATGTCCCCTAGAGAATACCCCACTGCATTCAGAAAATTTTCATTAGCCGTTCGAACCGTGCCGTCAAGATTGAATTCTATGACTGCTTGAACTCGGTGCAATGCTTTGATTTCGTCCTGAAGTACGTTGATATCGTCTACTTCGGGAACGGCTTCATCGAAACGACGTGCAATTGACATGGGCCTCTCCTATTAATGTGATACTTACTATTCGGATGCTCACATTGACTTCTATACATCCGTAGTAAAAAATGTTTAGTACATTCGTGCAATGAAGCCAGACTGAATTGAGAATTTATTCTGAGTTCAGTCGCCATTCCCAATCAATTGCTCGCTGTGCTTTATATCACTATAAACATGAGTAAATTTATATGATATATTCACAATTGTTTCGTTCAGTTTGTAATCTTGGCAGATCATAAAAAGACAAAACCGCTGGGTTATGAATCCAGCGGTTAAGAAAAATTGTCAGTAATTGGAATTTATTTAAGGATTTGAACCGAGCACTTGAGGTTTCACAAGGATCGATTGGTAGATCTTATAGTTTCTTTTCACCAACCGAACATACTCGCGAGTTTCAGTATAAGGGATCATCTCGACAAACAAGTCGATGTTCTCAGTGGGATAACGTTTTTGCCACTGACGAACCATGCCTGGGCCAGCATTGTATGCAGCCAGAGCAAGCTCCACAGAACCAAACTCAGAAATCAATTGCGCCAAAAACTCCGAGCCTGCATGGATATTGGTTTCCGGAATCAATAGCTGCAATGGCTTCTTAACGCCGAAGTGCTTGGCTGTTGGATAAATCAACTGCATCAGACCGGAAGCACGAGCACGGCTGCGTGCAGTTCTGTTAAAGGCACTTTCCTGGCGAATCAGGGCTTTCACCAGAATCGGATCTGCGCTTTTGCTGTTTTCAACGATTTCTTTCCAGTAGCGAATCGGAAATAACAAATTTGCCACCGGTTCGGAAATGGCTTCCGGATGATCAGAAAGATACTTGTGCAAAGCCTGGAATACTGAAAGGTCAGCACCATTGGCACTCATCAGCACCAGCACTGAGGTTTGAAACGGCAAAGGCAAGCTTCTGAATTTCTCAAGATTCATTTTGCCGGCGATGTATTGCACTGTGGAAGCACGCTCTTCCGCAGTTAGCTTTAGCAAGGAAGCCAACAGGCGATCCCACTCTTCATCACCGCTGCTGACGCCCAGGTACCATTGCGCCGCAGGATTCGCCTGGTAAGAACCCAACAAAATTCCATAACCACCCAATGGGTTGGCATTTTCAATTTTCACGGCTGCTGAACAGAAACTTTTCAGGTAAGCCTGGCGATCACGCATACCGCGCTCTGCCGGTGCTGGATACTTATCCAGATATTCCATGGCACGAGGGCATTCGTTTTGCTGAATCGCGAATACGGACAAACGAAAAACACTTTCAATTTTCGAAATGTTATCGCAGCCCAATACTTTTTCATGAAGCTGTTTGGAAACATCACGGGCACCTTGCTCTGGAAAATCCAGTTCCAGCATGTAACCCATAGCCTGGCTTTCCAAAGCCTTGTCGCAATTGAAATCTGCTACAAGCTGTTCGCCATGACCAAGTCTTTTCGGAGCACTCCAACCACGGAACTTGCGCAAAAATACGGACTGATGCTTTTTGTCTGAATTATCGGCTTTGCTGCGCTCGGCACGAAGCGAAGTCGGTAAATCCACTGCAGGATCTTTTGAATGAAGATTCTTGTAAGGCTCTGCCTTTACTTGCGACTGCAAGTATTCAACCGTTGCCTCCTGCCCTTGAGAAAGAGCCTGATCCAACGTTAAGGCACCTGCAGGTGGGGGCGTCAGAACAAGTGGCTCGGAAGCCGGCTGACGTGGCTTGGAAGCACATGCAGAGATGAATGCTAATGAGATAATTATAAGTTTGCGCATACTACCTTATCGGATTTTTTGGGGTATCTCCGTGGCCCAGTTTGATATTAACATTAAAAATTGGACCACGAATATTGGGACTGGACGAATCTAAAAATGAGACAACTGGACTCCATAGTCAGGGAATTCAGACAAAAACTTCTCCAACAAAAAGCAAACGTGCCGTTCGATAGAAACTGCCACTGCGGGCAATCCAGTTTCCGCCCTCATTTTCAACATCGGCACTCAGCTGCAGGACCCCGGTGGGCATGCCAATGCGAACCACCGACAATGCTCTCCCCTGGACTGCCTCATGGATAACACTGCCCGGAAGTTTGGCAGTGACCGCAGCACATAAAGATACCGTCAAAGGCAGTGCTTTATGTGGTTGCCCACTGGCAATCACACGCATTTCAAAATCCCGGTCGGGTCCTGTCGCCGGACTGATAATCCCCAGGTATGGAATTGCGATATAGTTGGCGGCATCCTCTAAATTCTTTGAAATACCCATGGTAACAGAAGCATGCCGGCGAATCAGATCCAGCTTCTTTAACAACTCCACGGAATGCTCCAGCTCCGCAGGAGCCTCTGTGCCGGCCAGTCCCAAATCCCGCGCTCGCACCATCACGCAGGCATTGGCAGCATCGACCATAGAGACTTCGATCGCCCCCACTCCGACCACTTGCAGTGACTCGCAAATTTTCCCGGTCGGCAACAGACTTCCCGTCGAAGCGCCGCCGGGCTCCTGGAATTCCAACCGGATGGGAGCTCCTGTGCCTGCCACTCCCGGGATTTCCAAATCGCCCGAAAACTCTGGAAGGGAATCTTTCACAGGAAAAATCGAATGAATGATTTTTTGAGTATTGGTATTAAAAATTCGAACACGGGCCTCACCGCCTGTGACTTTGCACAATCCCTGCAAAACAGCAAAAGGACCGATGGCCGAGCTGATATTGCCGCAATTGCCTTTGTAATCTACTTTACTTTCAGTAACTGACACTTGGGCAAAAGTGTAATCCACGTCCGCCGCAGGGTTGCCAGAGGCTCGTACCACAGCCACTTTGCTTAATGATGAAATTCCACCACCCATTCCATTAAGCTGTCGCCCATAGGGATCCGGGCTTCCCAAAGCTCTTAAAAAGATCTCATCCCAGCTTTTTTTATCAGCCGGAAGATCTGATTCATTGAATATCAAGGCACGACTGGTGCCACCTCTCATGTATGTTGCGCGGTATGATTTCATGTTATCAAACATCATAACTCTATTTGTCTTCAAAAACCAACGGCGTACTCTGGGGCTAGAAAAAGGGAGGCATGTAATGAAGACCGTCGTTCTACTTTATGCCATCATTCTTTGCGGCGTCATGCTGCAAACTCTTGCCTGAAAGTTTAAACACTTTCAAAAGGTAAAAGAGGCTGGGAAAGATCAAAAGACTGCCTACGCAAAGTGCATAAGTCAGCTGTCGCAATGCGGGCTCCGGTGCCGCCGAGTCAAAAAACGAAACATCCCCTTGAAAAGTCAGTACCGCTGTTGGCGCACTGGCAAAGTACCAACCAAACAGAATCAAAGAAACCTGGGCTCCGGCAGCCAGGCGCACCCACAAAGAGCGATTAAAGCGTAAAAGATTCCAGAGGATTATGAAAAACAACGTCGCCACAACCACGCAGGCAATTGAGAACGGATTTCTTAAAAAGCGCAAAAGCAAAGTGCTTTGTTCCAGGTAGGCCGCGACAAAAACCAGCCCGCCACTTAAGACGACCGCCATGTTGAAAATAAATCCACGGCGTCGATAGTGGGCTTTTAGTTCCACATCCTGGGTTTCGCCAACCAAATAGATCGCCGCCAGAAATGAAAATATACAGACCATGAAAACACCCATTGCAACCGGCACCCAACCAATCCACGGATGTACATACGCCTCCATAAAGCCGGTGGCTGTCGGATCAATGCCACCCTGCCACAGACTGCCAGCGATGACTCCCAGCCAGAACGTCGTCCACAAACTGGAAAGACTGAAAATCCAGGAATAGGCATTCTGAGATTTCGCATCATGAATGGCATCGTAGTGCCGAAAGGTGAAGGCTGTGCCGCGAGCCACAATCCCCACCAGCAAAGCCACAACGGGAATATGTAAATGGATCATCACCAGAGTGAACACCCCGGGGAATCCGACAAATAATATCACGACGATAATAACCAACCACATATGGTTGGCTTCCCAAACCGGCCCCATGGCTTCGTTGATCAACTGACGTTGCCGTTCCTGAAGGTGACGTGGTGTCGCCAGCTCAAGAATTCCCGCACCGTAGTCCGCCCCACCCAAGACCACATAAAGCAGCAAAGATGCTGCGATAAAAAAAAGAATGATCTCAATCATCGCTGCTCTCCTTTAATCATGTTTCTTTCAGCAACCTGAAGCTGACGACGAAACAGCCAAGCCGTGACGAATGCCAGGAAGAAATACAAAACCAGAAAAAGATAGAAGTGAAATTGAATACCCGGCATCGGTGTGACAGCGTCTTTGGTTTTCATAATTCCATAGACAATCCACGGCTGTCTCCCGACCTCCGTGACAATCCATCCAGCTTCAATCGCAATAAACCCAACCGGTGTCATCACAAAGAGAGTTTTCAAAAACCATGTCGGCAGGTGGTTCTTTCGCACAAGATAGACATAAAGCAGGCCCACTAAAATCATCAGCGTCCCCAGCCCCACCATCACCTGAAAGGCAATGTGGGTGATCAGCACTGGCGGCCACTCTTCGCGGGGAAAATCATACAAGCCTTTAACCGTGGCATTCATATCATTGAACGCCAGAAAGCTTAGCATGCCGGGAATCTTTATCGCCCCATGAACCTCACCTGTTTCAACATCAGGAATGCCACCTATGATCAAGGAAGCCCGCGGCTCGGTATGAAAGTGTGCCTCCATGGCAGCAAGTTTTGCAGGTTGATACTCTGCCACTTTTTGAGCGGCATAGTGACCCACCAAGGGTTGAATCAACGAAGACACCACCGCAAATACCATCGCAATTTTAAGAGCTCTGATATGCAACACTGAACCCGGTCTTTTTAATAACAACAACGCATGCAAGCCTGCCACCGCAAAGCCCACCGCCTGAATTGCTGCCACCTGCATGTGCATCGTTTGATGAAGCCATGCCCGATTGAACATCGCCGCAACCGGATCAATATTAATGGCCTCGCCGTTGACCCATTCAAATCCTGCCGGGGAATTCATCCAGGCATTGGCTGCGACCACAAAAACCCCGGAGGCAAATCCGGAAATACCCACCACAAGCCCTGCGCACCAATGAACCCAGCGATTCATTCGCTTCCAACCATAAAGATAAAGTCCAATGGCGACGGCCTCTAAAAAGAAAGCACTCCCTTCCCAGGAGAAAGGCATTCCAATAATAGGACCGGCGTGCTTCATGAATCCCGGCCACAATAATCCCAACTCAAAAGACAACACAGTTCCCGAGACCGCGCCGACGGCAAAAAGTATGGCGACACCTTTCATCCACAATTTTGTGAGCTCAAGATCTTCCTGGCGATTCTTTTTCAAATAAAGAAAGTGTGCGACGGCCATAAAGAACGGCATGACCATGCCAATGGCTGCGAAAATAATATGAAATCCCAACGAAAAAGCCATCGTCGAACGCGCGGCTACCAGATCGTCCATATCAGCTCCTTAAACCAGACATCACATCTGATTTAAGCGCAATATGGACTTCGATCACATCAAAGAGAATATGATTCTTGAAAGTGCAACTCTATGTTGCTGCAAATGACACGTTTCAGTTCGCATAGTTAAACCAAACGTACAGAGCGATTCCGCCCACCACAGTTCCCGCTACAACACAGATCAGGACGAAACTTGAAAACACTTTCAGCGGACTGGATTCCAATTCATGGGTCTTATGAGGTCGCTCGGTCATGCCTTCGACTTCGTCATGAGGCTCGTCTTTCGAGAACCGCTGTTCACGGATACGTCTTTGTTCCTTGCGGATCTCCGGCTCAATATCCATCATAAACACCTCGCTTAGCGGGCGGTGGCCCGTCCACTTCAGGTTGTGCCTATATCCTGATGAACTCAAGAACGAGGGCGCTGATTTTGGGCATAAAAAAACCCTTGGTCTTGCGACCAAGGGTTGAAGACTTTAATTAAGTCAGGGTCTAACTAGCGAGGACCGCGGTTACCACCGCCGAAACCACCACGACCGCCGCCGCCGCCGCCACGGCCGCCACCGAAGCCACCACCACGGTTCTCACGAGGAGCCATTGGTTTTGCTTCAGAAACGTTCAATGCGCGACCAGCAAGCTCAGCACCGTTCAATTTAGCGATTGCTGTAGCAGCTTCATCATCAGTAGACATTTCTACGAATGCGAAACCTTTGCTGCGACCTGTTTCACGATCAGTTACGATACGTGCAGATTCAACGTTACCGAATTCAGCAAAAGCGTCTGCAAGAGATTGTTCGTCTAGTTGGTAAGAAAGATTTCCTACGTAGATTTTTTTACCCATTTTAATACCTCCTAAAATGGCATTTGGGAGCCCACTGTGAGGAGATGGCTTGATTGCCTCGAACTCAAAGAGAGACTTGTTATTCTCAATATAGCTAAACCATATTTCGCAAAAACCGAAGCACTAAACCGAAAAAGTATCTAAAATTCTCTATTTTTTGCAAAACGACACACCGCATCACATGGAACACCATGGCCGGGGTGTAATAACCTTCGTTATTTCATGGGCCCGCATGTACAAAAACTCATTTCCCAAGGCAAGGCGCACTCGCTCGCGTTTTTGAGGGCGATAGGAAAGAGCGACGATTTGGCCATAACCCAGGCCATCTGTGACGAACTCCCCACTCACGTTTTTTAAGCTCCAGCGAATGGTTTGCGCAGCAATCGGAGTGACATCGGCTTCGGTCAACACCGTGGAAATTGTTCCTTCAGAATCACGGCATAACAGGCGCACATTCAGGACCGTCATGTAAGCAGTTTTGCAATTCTTATTTCTGGAGTATCCATAACCCATCTCACAGGTGTTGAAACTTTTTTCCTGAATACCCAGCTGCTCAACATTTCTTTCCAGGTGCAGAGCTCTTTGAATTGCGACAGCGTCTATCGAGGAACTTTCCTCCCCGACTTGCGTCGACATCGGAGGAGTCGTGGATGGCGGTGGAGCTGGCTGTTGTGTCGTACAAGCGGTCAGCATCGCCAGCAATGCTCCTAATATTAAGAAATTCATGAATCCTCCGTGACCTATTATAAGGAATCAGGGAGGCCTTGCAACCCGGTAAACCAAGAGACCAGTCTATTTCACTCCGTGGGAGTTCATTACGTAACGTTCCACTTCCTGGGCCTGCTTATTGAGACTGACACGCAGCTGTTGTTTCTGACCATAGTCCAAGGTCGTCCAAAACTTATTCAAAAAACCTTTAAACCTGTCTTCATAACCATTCATGGCCTCGGCATACTCCGTAGTGCGAAGGGAGTCATAATCAGTCATAAACTGCGCTATGAACTGACGCATTTTTTTTGCATCCTGCCGGTTGGACAAAAACTGATTGAGCATCTTTTCGCGATTATCCAAACGCTCTTTCCAGGGAAACGGCTCTTTGATGACGAATTGCTGCAGCAAATGATTTTGGTGAACTGTTGTGGGTCCCACCCAATACTTGATTTGCTTTTTATAGCGAGCCAATAGCTCGTCGTTTTTTGGATTGATCCCTTCGGCCCGGGCCTTTTGAATTTCTGTTCGCACCTGTTTCTCAAAATGAACGAACTGCTCTTCGCGCAGCATTCCCACCAAGTGAACCGCGGAATTCTGAAACGCACCGGAAGCCTTCTTGTATTCACCTTCAAGTTTGTCGAATACTTCGCTTAGAATTTCTGAATCTGTTTTTTCCACTGGCACACGTACATCAAATTTCCGGATTGCCTGAGCAAACTCCTGCAATTGCTGCTGTTGTATCCGCTGTAAGTCCTTTTTGATCTCCTTTTCGAATTCTTTCTCCTGCTTCTGATCAAGATCAAAATATCCTTCAACCTGAGTAACCGACATCCCTCCGATAACCGCATCCAGTACGGGATTCGAGGACGAGGAACATGCCGTAAGAAACAGAAACATCATACCAGTCAGAGTTTTTTTCATAACTTCAGCTTACGAGAAAGCCTTCTATTTACACAGACTCAGGTCATAAAAACACATGCCCTTCGTTCAGGTTTTTTGAGGATCTTGGTCTGATTTTTTCACCTTTGGTAATCAAATTTTCCGCATCGTAATTTTCTTCGATAGTCTTTGTTAGCGCACATGCAAATCCCGCACAGGAGGAAATCTCGATGCTAGTTAAGCAAATGAATTCTTCTGTACGTTCCAGAGCCACGCTGTTAATTGCCGCTACTTTTATTACACTGGGCCTTTGTGCTAATGCCAATGCCCAAACACTTCCCGACGATCCCGCAGAGGAGCAAACAGTTGCAACCCCTGCAACACCTGCAGTTCGCGCCATGGCGACGCCTGCCACCACTCTCTCTGCCTATGACCAGGAATCCATTCTGAGGAAGTACGATCATGTGGATCCCACAAACATCGTTCCGACTCAGCCTTTGATTCAAGCTTTGATCTACTTTGAACAAAATAGATCTTCTTTCCCGAATCAGAACTACATCACTATCATCAATTACGCTCAAAGTTCGAGACAAGCGCGTTTCTATATTGTTGATCTGAACTCTGGCGGAGTTTGGCCGTTACACGTAGCACATGGTAAGAACTCGGACCCGAATCACGACGGAATCGCAGACTCGTTCAGCAATGCTTCAGGCTCCAACAAGACTTCACTTGGTTTCTTCCGCACGGCTGAAACTTACTATGGCGGTCACGGATACTCTTTGCGTCTGGATGGATTATCTTCGACAAACTCCAACGCCCGCGCCCGTGCGATTGTTATTCATGGGGCAAACTATGTGTCGGAGGCCAGCGTCGTTCAAGGTCGCTCATGGGGCTGCCCGGCTCTTTCGATGAAAGTTCGCACTCAGGTTATCGACGCCCTTAAAGGCGGATCACTGATTTACAGTGTTTTTGATAAAAGTGCCACTGGTTCGTAATCAAGCCTGCTGGCTATAGATTTGAATTCTAAATTGAACGTTTGGGCGACGGGGCTTTCGATGACTTATGAGTTCGAAAGCCCCGCACTATTTCTGTCTCATTCTGAGACGTTTCCCGTTGGTTACATTCTTGCTGGTATAAATACTGGAATTACAGAATTGCCGTGGCGATCATTATACTGAGAAAGAGTTCTTCTTTTTGAGGAACTTTTTTACAGATGACGGCCGAAAGAGGGAGACCTGCTTTTATGAAAAGTTTTGCCCCACTATTAAGGACCAAACACAAAATCGCTTTCCTGGCGTTGGATGTTTTGTTGTTCGTGACCGCCGTTTTCGTGGCAACCACCGTCCGTTTAGGTGAAAGCCCTTCTGAATTTCAGTGGCTTGAACTGAGCTTGTTGGCGTTCTTAGTTCCGATCATTCAATATATCTTTGGTAATTACGATCTGGATCATATCTCCGGTCTTAAACAACTCCTGGTCCGCCAAGGTATGGCCTTTGGCTTAACTGCTCTGGCGGCCACAGCCATCACATTTGTTTTTTCCACCGATCGCGTGGGACTTTTTGGCCGTGGCGCCTTAGTGGGAAGCCTGGTGCTGTTTCTTGCGTTCTCGATGAGCTACCGCCTTGCTGTGACTAACTTTTTTAAGTCGGTCAAAGGACGCTTGAAATGGTTGATCCTGGCGGATGATCACGCCCGCGAAGTCATTGACAAGGACTTTGCAGATTTGAATTTTGAAGGCCGTCTTGAATTCTATAATCCTGACCACGATGCCCAAGAACTTAATAAACTTCTGCAGTCTCAATGGAACACCTTGGTTATTGCCAGCCGGGAAAAAATACTGAGACCTGACATCAGCGCCCTTATTATTGAGGCAAAATGCGCTGGTACAAATGCAGTTCCGATTGCTGACTTTTATGAGCGACACTTGCGCAAGGTGCCTCTACATTTGCTGGACTATCATTGGTTTATAAACTCTGAAGGGTTCTCTTCAGTTTCCCATCCCATTCAATTACGCTTAAAGCGTTTGATGGACATTGCGATATCAGGATTGCTGTTGCTTTTGGCTTCTCCGGTCATCGCCCTGGTGGCCTTGGTGGTAAAGCTCGAGTCCCGTGGTCCAGCGATCTACAGCCAAATTAGAACCGGCAAGGACGGCGAAACATTTACGATTTTCAAATTCCGATCCATGCGAACGGACGCGGAAAAAAACGGTGCCGTCTGGGCTGCAAAAAACGACAACCGCGTGACCCGTATCGGCCGCTTCATCCGTCTGACCCGCTTGGACGAGCTTCCACAGCTTTGGAATGTCTTGAAGGGCGAAATGAGTTTTGTGGGTCCGCGCCCCGAGCGTCCCGAATTTAATGAAATGCTAAAGGCTCAGTTGCCATACTATGACTTGCGCCACACCCTGCGTCCCGGTTTAACCGGATGGGCTCAGGTACTTTACCCTTACGGAGCAAGCATTGAAGATTCCAAAGAAAAGCTGCAGTTTGAATTGTATTACATCAAACACAGCAGCATCTTTTTGGATATCATGATTATTCTAAAAACTATCGCTGTTGTTGTTGGAGCTCGTGGTCGCTAAGAACCTTGGTAAAGAGCTCCGCCTTGGCCTCCCAGGTCTCGCTGGCTTGCAGATACTGCAACGCTTGCGAGCCTTTGGGCTGCAGCGAGGCCGCCTCTAATCCATTTACGATTGCCGCGAATTCAGCACCGTCTTTGCCAACAAATAGATAGTCCTGAAGCTTTACGACTTCAGGTAATGCCGTGGCAATCACGGGTCGCCCCGTACTCAGATACTCTTTAAGTTTTAATGGATTCAAATTATCTGTCAGTTCGTTGCGCACATAAGGCAGAATAAAGACATCCATGTCCTTGATAGCCTTCGGTAGCTCCGCATAGCTGACCAGTCCCAGGAAATGGATGTTCTTTTCGTCCTTTAAACGCGTGATATCGCAGACAACATTGCCGATAATTTCCAGCGAAGCTTCTGGCAAGGCTTTGGCAAGATCGATCAACAGCTGTTGATCACTGCGTTCATCAAACAAACCGTAGTAACAAATCTTTAGCTTCTCTGTCTTTTGCTTTCCACCGATATTAAAATGATCGAACTCCACGCCATGGGTTAGCAGCACAGTCTTGCTCGCACCATTCGATTTGGACTCTGTCAGCGCTTGGGAAGTGGCAAACACCACGTCACATTTTGACAGCAACTTCTCTTCCATTTTACGGACCATCTCATAATCCAGGCCCGGCCACAGGGAGAACTCATCCACACAAATATAGACCTTCAACGTTTCGTTAAAATCCCCGACATAGTCACTGGAATTTGGAACCGAAGTCACCGTGATGATATTTTGAAATCCCAGTTCCTGAATACATTTGCGCACGCTTCTGGCAACGCTCCAGCGATTGAAAGCACGGATCAAGGCAAACTGATTAAAAGGAATCATGAAAGGCGAAACAACCGTGATATTAGCGGGAATCTCGCGCTGAGGTTGCACTTGTTTGGGCCCCAACCAGCCCGCAATCTTCCCGACAACTCGTTTTAAATCATAAAGATTGAACTTGGGAGAGCGCAATCCGATGGTCTCAATCCAGATGAAGCGATTTTGTTTAAATAGAGGACGCAGCAGATGCTCAAGAGAATGGGGATGCCGGGCGAAGTCCTCGCCAAACACAATTAAATCTCTGTTGCGCAAAAGCTTATCAGAAGTCATTAGCGTTGTGCCTTTTTCCAGATATCAACGGTTGAACGTTGTTTGCGGTAGAACAAGTATCCTTTGAATGCAGCGAGGTTCACGTTACAGTAGTAATACTGCAGATAAAAGATCCCCGCCTTGGCCCCTTTTTTATCCAGACGCCAGCCAATCAAAGCCATCACATAGAATGCCACTTGCAATGCCAGAAACACAGAATAGAAAATACCTTCGCCTGCCAACAGGGCATTGGAAATTAAAATCAACGCCAACAAAGCCCACATAAAGTAGCGCAAAGTTTTATGAATGAAAAACTGAAAACCAAACCAGCTGCCAACAGGATTCAAAAGCTGTTTATAAAGAGAAATGACCTGAATGCCCCCGTAAACCATACGCGACTTCACGTTGAAATCATCTTTAAGCGTGATGGAGGCTTCTTCTTCGGTGATCGCTTCCTGATCATAGATGACGCGTTTGCCTTGCTCCAGAATATTGAAAGTGATCACCAGATCGTCATTGATCAGTTCACGCGGAACTTCTTTAAACAGACTTTTTCTAAGAGCAAAGATTTCTCCGTCCGCTGTCGGAATGGAGCCCAGGTGGGACTCAGCTTGCTTTAGCGCAGATTCATAGTGCCAATACAAATTGTCACCGATGGACGCCTTACGATCCTTGTGTTGCAGAACGCTTTTACGACCGCAAACCCCACCAATGGATTCATCGGCAAAATGGCGCACCAGTTTTTCAATGGCATCGGGACGAAACATTGAATTCGCATCAGAGAATACAAGGATTTCATTCTTTGCAGTAGCCACAGCTCTGTTCAGTGCTGCCGTCTTGCCTTGCCGTTGTGGTTGAAATAGCGAAACCACACCCTGGGCAGAGAACTCACTGACGACTTCCGGCGTGCGATCTGAAGACCCATCTGAAACAACGATGAATTCGATTTTGTCTTTGGGATAGTTTGTTTTCAGATCGCTCAGGATTTTTTCGCGAATGACGCGTTCTTCATTGTAAGCCGCAATCACGAATGAAACCGACGGCGTTATATTGGAAATCTTATGTTTCTTTCTGAATACACGAGACACCAGGTAAACAATTGCGCCAAATAGAACATAGTGCATGCAAATTGCAACAAAGACGATCCAAAATACCAACTGCAACCAGATCATAACGTCCCAACCTTTTTCGGCGAAGCCAGAGCCGCCAAAACAAACAAATGCAAAAGAACCAAATCTTTATATGAAATTCCAACCGTCAACGATGACATGGCCAGGATGAAGTACGAAGTCAGCAAAAAATAGCGATCTGGATTCTGCGATCTCCAAACCGAAAGCCAGGACCAGATCAGAATTGCCGCAAAAGCCACAAATCCCATAACGCCCAACTCCGCAATCACACTCAGATAAGTGTTGTGAACCTCCAGAGGTTTAAACTCACTCTGAAAATGTGGATACTGGGAGTTTGCATAAAAATAGTCCCGAGCTTTATGCATGCCAGAGCCAAAGAATGGATTGTCAGCAAAAACCTTGAAACCATTTTCGTAGGTCAAAAGACGGTCAGCACTGGATTTATCATTAATGTCTGAAAAACGCTGCGCCAGCGATCCTTCCAAAGCAATTGCCGCCACCATCATCACAAAGCAAACGGCTGCACCGACTTTCACCGCAGCGACCTTGCGCGAGTCGGAAAATTTTCGCGTCAACAAAAAGCCCAACCCCATAAGTAATGCCAGAATACCCATACGCGACTGCGTGACAAAGGCACAGACCACCATAAACGTCGCTGCCGACAAGTGCAGCGCCACCTGTGCCCTCTTATTTGCAGTAACTGCACGCCATGCTTGCAGCAATGCCAAGGGCACCATCATGGAAAAGAATGTGCACAGAAAATTCGGATCGCCGTGACGAATGCTCAACAATGGACGTCCATCGAATTCACGGGCCTCGCCCAGAATGAAATAGCGGTACATGAAGTAGACGCCCAACACGCAATAAAAGAAAACAATCGAGTTCAATAACAAGTCACGATTCTTCGGTTGGATCAAAAGATAGTACAAACACGGAGCCAGAAGCAGAATCTTAACCAGACTCTTATACTCCCCGTCCTGCAGAATCCAAAGGTTGTCGTTAACCAGAGAGGACAGCATCGGTGCCAGCGCGTAAAGGGAAACCAATAACAATGGCAGCACGATGGGATGAGAATAAGAAAGTTTTTGCGAAGGCTTCATGACAAGGGCGTACGCCGTCTGCCCGACCACGGCCAGGAACAGAATCAACTCAATGTGAATTGATAGTAATAGCGGGACCTCCAAATGGAGTGTCGTGATGACAAGTCCCATAAAAAGTACGGCGGCCAGTAATTGCATTAGTCTCTCTTGAAAGCAAAAATCAAATACTCAAGCAAGAATCCCAAAACCAAACCCGCAAGAAGGGCAGCAATCAAAATCGCCGCAGGCTTCGGCCACACCGCGCGGTCGGAAACCGCAGGTTCAGAGATCACCTGAAAGACGCGTTCTTTTTGAGATTGAGAAATCACATGTTCAAATTTCAATTTGATCAACTTGTTTTGATAGAAACTTCTTTCGGAAGAATTAGCCGGAAAAGCAGCCGCTTCTTGGGAAATCTTGTCGACCAAGGCCTGAAAATCCACGTTGTCTTTTTGCACAGCCAGAAACTTCAAATTCTCGAAAATGTTTTGGTTCAACGCCAACGCAAGTTCTGGATTGGATGATTTGACATCAATCACATAGTTGTTCTCATCAGCTCCGGTGAATTGCACCTTCACCAAGCCTTTTAGATAACCGATTTTTGCAGAATCAGTGTTCAAATGCGCTGTTGCCTTTTGCGCAACTGTACTTTCACCCAAAAACTTTTTAATCTGCTCGTCTGAAACAGCGGCGCTATTGATATTCAGACCATCGCGGATCCAAATCCAGCGATTGCGGGATTCATCGGAACCATTGTCCGGATTTTCGATCTTCATACGGAAGATCGCCACGCGGCTATTTGCCACAAAAGTTTTCGGAGTAACCAAAATATATCCCAATGCCACCACGATCAAAATAAGTGTGGTCAGCAAAAGAACCTTATGAGCTTTCAAAATCTGAGTCATAATCCCGTTCCTACTAAAGCTTTCGTCATATCCACTTTGCTTTCATTACTTTGAAGAGCACTCGCGGACAGGTTTTTAATTTCATCTTCTGGAACCGCCAACACCTGTTTAAGTGTCTGCAGCAAATTGTCGCGGGAAAAGACAAAGCAATTCCTGCGATCTTCAAGGTCAAGTCCCCGGCAGCCAAACTCCGTGGACAGAATAGGCAGTCGTGCCGCCATGAACTCGATCATCTTCACGTTCACACCCGAGCCCAGTATAACCGGGTTCAGACCAAAATCACTCGCCGCAAAATAAGGCATGATATCGTCCACGCGACCGGCCACTTTCAGATGCGGCTCATTAAGCTGCTCCTGGCTGACCGTACCCACCACCAAAATCAAAACACCCAGCTCAAGCAGTGTGCTTTTGTTTTCCTCGGCAAAGGCCTTAAGAAACTGGAACGCCTCCTGATTGGGCTGGTAGGAAGATCCCGTAAAGAGCAGAACTTTCTTGTCAGCCACGCCAAGACTTTGACGGAAGCAGTTGCGGAATTCTGACGTCCACGCAAACTGACTGGCATCCACACCATTTGAAACCAGGAAACTCTTATGTGTAAGATCCGAGACCACGCCGACAAACTTCTGACGATCCTGCTCAGAGCAAAAAATCACGCGGTCCGCTTTTTTCAGGGCTTGAACTTCAATGCGTTTAACCAAACCGGAAACCACGGGATTTCCCCACAATTCAAACTCAGCGTTGTGGGTGTTCAACCAAACAGGCGTTTGCGCATGTTTCAATAGTGGCGACAGAAACGGGAAATCCAGAATCACCAGATCTGCTTCCTTCAGGGACTGACGAAGCCGTGCCGGCACTAACAACTTTAACAACCACGTCACCCACAGTGGCGGCAGTTGCAGACGATAAAACAGAAATTGTATGACCCCCAGAATGGGATTCATGTTCACGGTCTCGCGTATATGTTTCTCTGGCTGTTGGGTGAATGATGATTGCTTGGCTAAATAGGATTCTTTTCTGCCCGTCAGCGAATACACTTCAACGTCATAACCCATGCGAGCAAAAGCCCGGCACAGATTCGCGCTGCGAAGCTGACCACCCGACATTGGGGGAAAGATTTGTAAGCTGGATACGAACAGAATTCTTTTCATGCGTTTCACAGGAAATTAAATGAATTCTGCCGTAACTTCCATAGTAAAGCCTGTTCCATGGAGTTCCTACAATTCCCGGGTTTCACTTTAAAAAGCTCCCAAATTTTGATAGAAATTCCACCAATGACCCACAATAAGAACGTATTGCATTTGGTGGAACATCTATACCTGGGAGGCATTGAACGCCTTCTGGAGCAGCTTGCATTGCACACCAACGATGGCACCCGCCTTCACTTTTTTACCTATGAGACTAAAAGTTTGGCAGGCATTGGCAAGGCCATCCAGGATGCCGGTTTTCCGGTGTTCACTTACAAAAAATCAGCCGGCCGTGACTGGAATCTGGTTCGTGAGCTGACCAAGGTCATTAAAGAGCATAAAATCGATGTGATTCACACCCATGATTTCGGTCCCACGGAATACGCGGTCCTGCTGAAAATGCGCTTTCCTCGCCTGCGCCTGGTTCACACCCAGCACACCATGCACCACTTCATCATCAAGCCTCAATATCGCTACTTCTTTCAGTTTGCGAGCTACTTCTACCATCAAATGATCGGCGTTTCGGGCTTTGTTAAAGACTCCATTATCGAAAACTGCCCTCTGGTAAAACGCTCGGTTTTGACGGTCATTCCAAATGGCGTCGACACCCGGAAGTTTGTTCCCACACCTGAAGTAAATCCCGCTGGCAAGTCCCTGCACATGGTCAGTATTGCGCGTATCTCCTATGAGAAAAACCTGGAATACATATTCAACACCTGCCGCCTGTTAAAGGAAGCCGGAATTCCATTTACCTTTGATCATGCCGGAACCTCGAAAACTCCGGAACCAAGGGAAAAACTGGAGAACTTCGTAAAGCAGCACGGACTTGAGAATAACGTAACGATGCATGGCTTTAAAAACGATGCTTCGGAAATCCTGGCAAAAGGGGACATCTTCTTAAGCTCCTCCCTCCGTGAAGGTCACCCGGTTGCGGTCCTGGAAGCCATGGCGACTGAAAAAGTCTGCCTGTGCAGTGATATCGCCCCCCATCGCGAAACATCTCATGGGGTTTTGGAACTCTATGATCTGCAGGACGAAACCGCGTTGTTTAATAAACTTAAACAAATGCATCTCGATCAGACATCTCTTACTGAGCGAAAAAAACAATCACGCGAAATCGTGCTAAAGCACTATTCGCTGGAAACAATGGTGCAAAACTATGTCGACACTTACAAATAATCAAAATAAGTCAAAACATCACATTGCACTAAGCTTTGACGTAGAGGACTGGTTTACCGTCAGAAACATGCGTGATTTCGTGTCTGATTCCGACTGGGACAAGCAGGAAATGCGCGTGAATGTCGGCATGGACTTCATTCTTGAGGCGTTGGCCGAAAAAAACATCAAAGCCACTTTCTACATTCTGGGATGGCTGGCGGACCGCGCACCTGAATTGGTTAAAAAGATTGCTGACCAAGGACACGAGATCGGTTGCCATAGCTACCAACACACTCCCATCGATTTGCTGGATCCAAAATCCTTTGAAGCGGACCTTAAGAAAGCCATCTCGGCATTGGAAACTGTTTCCGGCCAGAAAATCAAAGGCTTCCGTGCCCCTAGCTTTTCGGTGATGCATAAGACATCGTGGGCGCTGCCAATTATTCGTGACTGTGGTCTTGAGTACGACAGCTCCATTTTCGTGACGTCTCACCCTGACTATGGCGTGCGTGACTTCCCGACGACCATCACCACGGTCAGCGGACTGACGGAAGTTCCTTTGAAAAAATCAAAATTTTTCGGCACTGAAATTCCAGTCTGCGGTGGTGGTTACTTCCGTATGCTGCCATATGCTTTGACAAAATCAGCCCTGAAACAGGACTTGGAAAACGGTCCGGTGGTGATGTATTTCCATCCTTGGGAGTTCGATCCCAAACAACCGCGCGTGGCTTTGCCGGCGATCAAACGTTTCAGACACTACGTGGGTTTGAATTCGAATCGCGATAAGTTTTTAAAGCTGTTGAATGACTTTGAATTTACAACGGTTGAAAGTCTGGTCCAAGACGCAAAAGCGACCAACAAACTGACAAATTATAGTTTTGCTTAAATCTACTGGCGGTCCAAAGCCGCCAGCAGCTCTGCATCTTCCACTGGAACATCGTGATAGGCTTCCGTCAGATACGGACTTTTTGAATCACGGCGTTTTTCATTCGGGAAAAGCGCGACGAGAAAAGGTTTAAACGATGGTGCTGCTTTGGGGCCCTGGTCGTTCAATGCTGCAAACAAAGACACACACAAATCCTCTGCACACATATCCCCACCGAAATGGGAGGATGGTACCGGACGAGGATTCATTTCGATCACATAAGCATCCTGAGTTTTTTGATCAATAATAAAATCAAGAGCCCCAAATCCTGAATAATTCAACTTCGCCGCGGCAGTCGTAACAGCATTGCGGATTTCGGCATTATCAATCCCCTTCACCACGCTGGAGGGACCCGTTTCACCCGGATAGGTCTTCACTTTCACCATGGGATTGATGGCAAACACCTGGCCTTGATTTGCGACGAAAGGAACCAGTCCCACTTGACCCGTGATATACTGCTGTAAGGAAATTCCGGCTTGATCAGCTTCTTGAACAACAAAAAGCATTCGCTTGATGGCAGACTTGAGTTTGGTGCTAAAGCCCGCCGTGGAGTGCTTGGCAAACCCTTTGCGCAGGTCATTTTCACTATGGCAAATGGTGACACCAGAGGCGCCATATCCAAAATCGAATTTAAGCACAACCGGATATCCAAATGACGGCACTTCACGCAATGCCATTTCAAGACTTTCCACGCGGGTGTTTTTAGGAACCCGAACTCCCCACTCACGGCAATGCTCCACAAATCGTGATTTGTTCAGAACTACTTGATCAAATTCCGCTGGTGCCATAAAGCGACGAAGCTGTTTTGCATAGGAGCTGAATCCCGGAATTTTAGACAATGAGTTTGCAAGGGATTGAAGCGCCAAAAGTGCGTCTTCGTCGCCGGGTACGACAATGTCAGCTTTAAACCGCATCATCGCCGCCAGAATCCACCCATACACCAGTTTGGAACGTGTGTAGGTAAAGGTTGGGTAAGTCATCACCTGGCTAAGGTATTTTGTTTTGGAAAGATAGCTGCCCGCAGGGCACAGAGCCACGACTTCGAATCCAGCGCGCGAAAGTCCTGATGGCAAGCGACTGATTCCCGTCCAATCCTTTGCTAGTGCAACGATTAAAACTTTCTTAGTCATGAGCCACCTCGATCTTTTTCACCAAGCGAAGTTTGATGAATAACTTTTTAACCATTGAAAACAGATGCTCTGCTTCCTCGCGACGGACCAAATTGATTCGGCAGGCGAAAAAGAAATAGAATACGGCATAAGCACTGGAGCTGGCCGCCAACACCCAGAATGGATGCCAGGTCAGATTATAGAAGGCCGCCCTTGCGATAATCGCAAATACCACCGACAGGAATACCGTCTTACCCAGATCTTTCCACATGAAAAGATCCAGAATATTGGTCTGCAAGAGTCTCGCACCAATGAACAAGCCCGAAATATTGATAAAGGCCACGGCCAGAATTTTACCCCACAGCACGGCCATTGGGCCAATGTAATAGGCTCCACCGATGATCATGCCCAGCCCCAGGATCACCCCAAAGATTTTAATCTTTAAGGCGTAGCCCGTGTTCGAAGTTGAACGGAACAAGGGTTCCGGATTCAAACAGGCGATAAAAATATAAAAGTTAAAGACCATGAAATATGGGACGCTTTCCAGATACTTGTCAGAGAATATGAATACGATCATTTCTTTGGCGAAGAACATCATATAGATCGTAAATGGAATCACCACCAGGAAGAGACTGCGAGTCATGCGTTTCCAGGTTTCCGCTGCCTTGTTAAGATTCTTGCCTTTGACGTTATCGATCAGCTCGATATTTACCAACTCATAAAGGGACGTTCTTAACGAGTTCACAATCGGGTTTTCAAAACATCCAACAGAATAGAACGTGAACTGTCTGACGTTGTAAAATGAGGAAATAAACAGATTTTCCATGTTCAGAATATTCTGAACAATTCGCGACACGCCCAAAGGCAATCCGTAGCGCGCCTGATCCATAAAGAACTTATAAGCGTCCCGGTAGCGCACACCTTCGCGCACCTTATGGGTGTGCATCGTGTAGACCATCCAGATCATTCGCAGGGTCATCAATGTGGATTGCAATACCAAAGCAATAAATATCGAGTCGAACATTATGAACGCTGCCATAATGGCCACTGATTTCAGCAGCTCAGTTCCAGCGTCCAAATACAAACGTTCCTTAAAGCGATTGAAGTTGATTAAAAATCCTTCGATCTGCAAGGAGCAAAGAGTGACGACAATCAGATATCCCAGGATTGGCAGATACTGAGCCAGATCCGGATTGTTTAGAAGTGCCGCAATATCGAAACGGAAGATCGTCATCAACAACGCCAAAAAGCCCGTCATGAGGACGTTAAAGACCAGTGCGTTTAAGCTGAACAAAGGAAAGTTCTTACGATCCCAGCGCAGAAAGTAAAAAACCGAATCATCCAGCCCCAGGTTCAGAGCCACTTGTGCAAACCAGTATATCAAGGTGACCTGTTTATAAGTTCCGTAGGTGTCGACTTCAAGATGACGGCCCAGGTACATGGGAATCGCAAACGAGAAGATCACCCCGAAAATTCGGGCTCCCGTCAGCAGAGCCACTCTGTTAAAGCCTTCTTTGTGCTGTTGCATCTAGGGGTTCACCTTTACTCCACCGACAAAGGTGTCCAAGCCCAAGCCGGTTCTGCTTCGGGAAATTTCCTGCAAAGGATTTTCATGTATATCCAGTATCTTCAAACTTGGCAGAGCGACAAAGGCTCCATCCTGGATCATCGAAACTTGATTTGCATCGACAATCAGGTGGGAAAGGGAATCAGCCCCCGCAAAACCCAGCCTATCCAGCGTTCTCAATTTATTGTTCCGCATATTCAAAACCTGAAGCAATGACATTTGCCCCAGGGCACCGTTTTCGATCTCTGCGATGCGGTTGTTTTCCAGATTCATCACGACAACCGAAGAGGCGCCTTGAAGGGCCTCAAACGATAGCTTCCCGAGTTGATTGTTTTGTAACTGCAAACGGCGCAGACTTATCAATGGCTTTAGGCCACCTATCGGCAAGGTCTCAATTTTATTGTTTTGCAAAGACAATTCCTGAAGCTGACCAAGGCCTGCAAAGGCCCCTTTGGAAATAGTGTGAATTCCATTTGAATCCAGGATCAACGACACCAGCGATGTCAGCCCTGCAAATACACCGTCTTCAAGGACGGGTTGGTAGCCCTCCACCTTCAAAAAGCGCAATTGGGCCATCGGCTCCCGAGGGACGCTCTGACAGCTTGAAGCCCCTAGGGTCCTGGCAATGGCAACGCCCACGGCTCCACGATCACAAAGATTGACCATAGAACCTGCCGAAGCAGATAAACACGCTAGGAACACCAACGCGCCCGAAATGATGCCAAAGACCAACCGACTGATACACATGATTCCGGGGATATTCGCATAGAATGAGTCCTTTAAGATAAGCCTTTCCCCTGAACTGAAAAAAGTACCAGTGCCCCTCTACTGTCAGGGTTTTGGACACCTTCTGCAAAGATTACATCAGTTCGTGGAGCACCTTTAAATGCCCGTTCACAGAGGGTAAATCTAAGGGCTCATTTTCAAACGGAGAAATCACAGTGAGAAAACTGCTTACCCTGGCACTATTGCTCAGCCCCTATACGGCCTCAGCCAATGCTGATGCTCCATCGATTTCTGCTTGGGTTCCCACGGGGAACGGTCAGATCAGCGCCAGCTACTTTGGTTACTATTCCAGCGAAGTGAATGACTTTAATACCGGTAACGGCAGTGTGTACATGTACAACCTGATTGCCTTAAACTACAAAATCAATCCCCGCTTTACTGCAAGTCTGCGCCCAACATTCACCTACGACACTGAAGGTGTTCGCTATGGCTACGAGATGCCGGCAAAAACGGAATTGGCCGACTCTCATATAGCATTGATCGATAAGAACCCTTTCAGTCTGCCCTATGATATTAAAACGAAGGGCATTTATAAACTCTTTGCGCCAACAGCACCGGATCAGATTGAAGCTGAAACTTATGGCGGTGTGGGTTTGGACTTTGAAGCCTCGCGCGATCTGCCGCAGGCCTTTGCCGTGAGCTACTACACGCGTGGATGGGTTCTGGCGCAAAAGAACAGCACTTATACTTCCAATGAAGGCAAGACTCCGAAACTAAAAGCCACTCAAAATGGGCAAATCGAACATTGGTTGCGCCTGACCAAGTATTTTGGTGATCGTCTGAATATCTCCCAGGGTGTGGGCATCAAAGATGAGTTTTACAACGCCACGGACGAGGAGCATCAACGCCACGAAGCCTTTCAGCTTCTTGAAACAAATTTGAACTACTCTGTGAACGACAACATTGACCTCTCGTTTGGCGTAGCTCAATCCAATCCCTCGTTTAAGTCATTTGAGATCTACAACAACGATAACACTTCGTATGTGATTATGACTTCCGTAAGGATGTAATTTGTGAAAGTCGGCCTGATCGTTTCTGAAAAAACCAACTCCAAGTACGCCCTTGAGTTCATCGAGGCGTTGCGCGCTTCTGCGACCATGGAAGTCTTGTTGGTAAAAAAAGAGGACTCAGGTGACAGCGCTTCTGCTGGCTTCATTTTCAGAAAACTCGCAAACATCGTCGTTCGTATGGACGAACGCTACCTGAACTCCACCTCCTATCGCGGACATCTGAACGAGGTGGAATTGCGCGAACTTGAAGCCGTGGCGCCTTACGCGACAGACTCTGTGGACTATCTTATTTCTTTGATGGGAGAATCAGTTCCTGAGCACATCCTGGGTATCTCCAGACATGGAGCGCTTTTAGTTAACGCTGCAATACCTTCACCAAAAACCACCTTTGCGGGTTTTTGGGAAGTCTATGGCAAAAAAGCGGTCACACCGTTTGCGATTCAGTTACAAACCAAAGCTTCAGTACAAACAGTGTTCACCGGCCGATTGCTGACTCAATCCAGCTTTCTGCTGAATCAAGCTTACGTCAGTCGCAAGGCTTTGTCCTACTTGCATAAATTCCTGAACAAAAAGCAAACCCACCCGGAATTCAACTGGTCTCACCTGCAGAGTGCAGTTGAATCAGAATTGCATTCCAGTTATCCGTCGGTATTTGGACTTGCCGGATATATCACAAAACGGGTTTTCAGAACCCTTCAGCAAAAGGTCGCAGCCCTGCAGAAGAAAGACCAACACTGGAATGTCGCATTCCTGCGCGGCGACTGGCAGCCTTTGAATTTGGCAAAAGGCCTGGTCTTTGAACATCGCAATGACCAGTTCTTTGCAGACCCCTTTGTCATTCACAAAGATGGACGTGATATCTGTTTCGTCGAAGAATATGACTATAAAACCAATCTGGGTCACATCACGGCCTTTGAACTTAAAGATCAACACGCCATCAATCTGGGCGCGGTGATCAAAGAAACCTTCCATATGTCGTTTCCGTATTTATTTGAATACGAGGGAAATCTGTACATGTGCCCGGAAACCTCCGGCTCCCGGGAGATTCGCATTTATAAATGTTTGGAGTTCCCGCTGAAATGGGAATTTGAAAAGGCCCTGATGAAAAACATCGCGGCCGTGGACAGTCTTTTGCTTTCTGAAAACGGCAAATGGTGGATGCTTACAAACATCGATTCACTTCAAAAAAACGACAACTGCACCGAGCTTCATGCATTCTATTCCGATTCTCCTCTAAGTGAGACCTGGATTCCTCATCCCATGAATCCACTGGTGATAGATCCTCTGAAGGCCCGCAATGGTGGCCTTTTGCGTGATGGAAATAAAGTGTACCGCGTTTCTCAATCTCAGGAGTTCGGTGTTTACGGGGCGAGCTCCCGCATTCACGAGATTTTGGAAATGACCGAGTCGAACTACACGGAAAAAACAATTGCGAATATCAAAGCTGATTTCTTTAAAGACATTTATGGCACTCACCATTTGCACAGCAATGGGTCGGTGACCGTATTTGACTACTGTAAGGATATTAAGGTGAATCAATAATGGCACGTTCAGATAAAAACATCCTGATTCTTGACGGCGATATGGTTTCCAGTCTGGCAATTGTCAGATCTTTGGGACTAAAAGGCTGGAATGTTCATGTGGCAAGCCCCACTGAGGACGGCATCGCCAGCACCTCCCGTTTCGTTCGCAGCCGAATGATTCATCCGGATCCTTTAAAGTCTGAAAAAGATTTTCTGCTTTGGTGCGAGTTCGCCCTTTCCGGCGACCGTTTTGATTTAGTCATTCCCGTCACCGAGAGAACTTTGGTTCCCCTGATGAAATTACGCAATCATGCCAATGCTGGAAAACTGGCGATGGCTTCCAACGAAGCCTTGGAAACGGTTTTAGACAAAAACAAAACCACAGACCTTGCCATGCAGCTGGGTTTGCCTCTACCAAACAACTTTACTTTAAGCACACAAGAGGACGGCCGCGCTTTTCTGGAGCAGACCGCCGTCATTAATAAACTTCTGGAACAAGGACCTTTGGTTTTAAAACCAGGTCGATCCATCGGAACTGGTAAAGAAGGACGCAAAAAACTTGAAGTAAAGTATGCCTTCGATTTGGACCAGGCTCGCACCAAGATTGAAAACCTTCTGCATTTCGGCGAGGTGATCGTTCAGGAATATTTCCAGGGTCAGGGTCAAGGGGTTGAGGTTCTGGCATCCAATGGTGAAATCCTTTACGCATTCCAACATCAACGTCTGCACGAACTTCCACTGACAGGTGGTGCGAGTTGCTTACGTAAAAGTGTGACTCTGGAGCCCGCTCTGCTTGCCGCAACAGAAAGCCTGATGCGCGCTTTGAATTGGACCGGCGTTGCCATGGTTGAATTCAAATGGAATCCACAGACAGGTCGTTTCATTCTGGTTGAAATCAATGGCCGCTTCTGGGGATCTCTGCCGCTTGCAGTGGGCGCTGGTGCAGACTTCCCAGCAATGCTGGTCGAGATGCATTTGGAAGGCAAAGCCACTTCAACCAATCCATATAAGCCTGAAGTTTTCGCACGCAATCTGAAGAACGACCTGCAGTGGTACGAGCAGATTGTACGCGGTGAAGCTCCTCGTCGTTTCAAGGGTCCGTGGGAAAACAAAAAGGAAATGATCAAGGATGCTCTTCGCATCTTCTCGATTCATCATGTTCTGGATGTTGAGAAATGGTACGACCCGGTTCCGGGGCTTTTTGACATTATCAAAATCGGTTCCAGCTATCTGGACCGCGTGAAAGCGATATTGACGGTCCTGAAGCAACTGCAACATCATCGTTTCGCATGGACGACAGGCAAGGCACAAAATCGCCTGCGCAAATCCAAAAAAATTCTGTTCATCTGTTATGGAAATATCAACCGCAGTGCACTGGCTGAAAGATATTTCAAACAAATGGCACCGAACTCCAGCATCGAAGTTATCTCCGCAGGATTCCATCATGAAGATCACCGACCGGCGGATCCAGTGATGGTTGAAGAGTCCCGTAAGCTTGGTATCAACATGGAGAATTGGTCTTCTCATCGAGTGACAACAGAGATGTTTGAATCCAGTGACGCCATTCTGGTCATGGAGAATGAGCACTGGCTGCGTATTAAGGAAGAGTTCCCCCAATACGCGGACAAAACCTTCCTTTTAGGTTTTGCAGCCAAAGATGTTCCCAAAAGAGGTGAAATCCGGGATCCATATGGAAAATCCCGTAATTTTTACCAGAGGGCCATTTGCGAAATCTCTTGTAGTATCGCTGGCTTAATTAACATCATCAATCTGTAACAAGTTTATTTAAAATGGTCTTGCCTGTTTTGCGGGCAGGCCTTATTCACAATTGCCCACAAAAAAACCGTTACGCCCAAATTTCACGAGGTTTGATATGAAAAAATCCTTAGCGCTTAAAGCGTTCATGTTCTGCAGCAGCTTGTTGATCACTGCCACTGCCTGCAGCAGCACTGGTATCGTTCGCACAACAGAGTCTTACAACTTTAACGAGAAGAAAGACATTGCCGGCAAAATCGTCGTGGATTTGAGCAAAAAAGGCCAAACCATTGATCGTGCGTTTTACGGTTCGCACCTGGATTCATTCTCTCAACCTCCTCCAGCAAATTTGGTTCAGGAATTGGGCATTGGTCGTATCCGTATCGGCGGTAACGAATACGACGTATTCAACTGGAAAAACAATCTAAGCTACACAAAAACAGGTGTGCACAATCTTTTGGGCCTTGGTGGGATTGCAGCGCTTCTTCGTGAATACAAAGTGGGCGGCATCTATCAAATCAACCTTTCAGGCTATCAACCCGTGCTTGAAGGCAACAGCGTACTTTTGAAAAACTCTTTCACGGCGGCTGACGCCTACGAAATGATCAAAGTTTTGAATGGCCAGCTAAAACTGGGCATCACTGACATCAGCTTGGGCAATGAACCTGAACAATGGCATGAAACTCATCCTCACACGAAAGCTTACACTGAAGACAGCGGTATCTCTGCTGACGAATACATCGAAAGATATATCGCATTCGCAGTGGCAGTACGCCAAGCTCAGGAAGAAAACACTGGCGACGCAAACTCCATCAAAATCTGGGGCCCGGAAATTTCCTCCTCTTGGTTGGATTGGAACACTGGCAACTTCACAAAGGACTGCCAATGGAGCCCGACTGTTCGTGGTCAAGTTGAATGTAAATACGGCGAAGACGGCAGCTTCACACACTTCATCCCTTATTTCCTAAACCGTCTGGCAAAAGCGGAAAAGGATCCTGCAGTAAATCCAAAAGGCTACAAGCTTTTGGATAACTTTGCTTTCCACTACTATCCAAACTTCAGAACAAAAATCGATGACGTGAACTCCATCGTTAAAGATGCAGAAGGCCGCCAATGGGTTTCCAAAATCCTGGAAGGCACTCGCCTCCTTCATGATCCTACATACACAAACACTATCGACATCAGTTCATACAGAAATGCGAACCCAAACATCATCCCTCGCATGAAGGGCTGGTTGAAGTCTTACTATCCAAACGCAAAACTTGTGATCAATGAGTTCGCAGTGGATTCTGACTGGAGAAGCAACACATACCATCCAATCATCCGTCCTCTTTACATCGCAGACACTCTGGGTATCGCGGCAAAAGAAGGCGTGTCGTTCTTTAATAACTTTGCGTTGAGCAATAAAGAAGGATCCAATATTCCATGGGCAATGCTGGATGGTGGTACTAAGAAAACCAACAACTTCCACACCTATGCACTTTACACAAATCACTTCAAAGGCACGATGGTCGCTACTGAAGACAATATGGGTGATGTGGTTAATGCGTATGCAACAGCCGGCGCTCAATATGTGAACGTTGCTATCGTAAATAAGAGCCCTGCGGACAGAACGGTCCAAATTTACGTTAAAAATGGCAATGCCCGCAAGGTCGCTACTTATGTAGTTCCTGGCTGGTCAACTTCGATCCTGAAACTGGAGCAGAATCCATCTAGGTTCGCGAAAGGATTCGAAGTTAACAAATTCGGCGCTGAGCAAATGGGCATCGCTAAGGATACAAATTACAAATAGTTTAATAATTCCTCACTTTCCGATGTGCTTTGACAATATTTTTTGGTATTGGGAACGCCTTTGGTGGAATTTCACAGAATATAAAGGAACGTTTTTATGAAAATGGCTTTTGCCCTTCTCTGCGCGAGCTTGATGACCGTCAACAGCGCACAGGCTCATGACATCGGCAATGATATGTCTACGGGTTACGGTTGGTACTTGAATTACGATTGGTTGAACCAAATCGTAAACAACACACCAACCAAGAATGTTATGTGCCCGACTCTTGAGGTCGACAGCGCTTTGACGACGGACTATAAAGTCGCTCTTCAAAACAGCTTCTATGCAAATGCCACTGCCTCTATTGGCAAATGGTTCCCGAGAAATGAAGTTTGGGCTGCATTCTCCATCGGACCTATGGTTAACAACTTCGGTATCACTTTCGGCAAAGTTCGCACTTTGAAAGAACTTGAAGCTGAAAAAAACAAAAAGCTTCCAACGACTGCTCGTGAGTTGAGCAAATGGGATGTTAAAGATTCTGCTTATTGGGAATCCCAAGGGGGCGTTTCTTTCTATCTTGGTACTGGCACTGAGCCAATCGGCGTGGGTGTATTTGCAGTCGCGACTGGTGGCTGGGCAAATTACCTTGAAAAAACCGCTCCAAACAAAGTGTATGTTGAAAGAGCAAAAAAATACGTAAAATCCATCAGCGTGGGCGCAGGCATGTTCTATACGAACGTGGGTGCTGACATCGTTATGGAAAAAGCGAAAGGCTTCAACTACGAGTTCGACCTTTCCCGTCCACAAAACGTTGAAGCTTTCGAACGCTTCATGGCTGGTGAAACTACAAAAGCCTACGATCTTTCAAGAATCGAAGGTTCTGGTGTGATGAAAATTGCTGATACGACTTTGAGCAAATTCGGCAAATCTTTCGGCGTAAGTCTTTCCACTCCATTCATCCCTATCATCTCTTTGCGTGGCTCCCAAGGTAAGGACTACAACCACGAAGAGGAACTTTCTGTTTGGGACGAACACGTGGTTAAAGACTACGGTGTTTACACTAAACAATCCGCAAGCCGTCTGGTTGGCCTGCACTACAAGCGCGAGCGTTCTTTCAAAGGTGGTATGACTTCAAATACTTCCGGTCCGATCCTAGCAAAAGAAACATCCGTGAAATTCTACGGTCAGTTTAAACATGCTTACCAATCTGACTGGGGTCAGGAAAACCGTCTGGAAAATCAGATTGAATTCGCCAAAGACATCACTGGTTTCTCCAATGAAGCAGAAACTTGCGTAAACGTACCAAGCGTTTCCAGCTCTCTTAAATACAACCAAGTCATCCTTCAGATGAACTTGTCTGATGAATACATGAGAGCAATCATCGGCCTGGGTAACAACAGCAATGAGTTCCTGAACAAGCTTCAGGCTCGTGCGACGATCATTGATGGCAACATCAAATCAATGAACGACTGTTCTTCCAGCTATGATCCGAACAATGCTTCCGGTCAGGACAGAGCTTGCCGCGGCAACTCTGTTAACGGCGCATTTGCAGGCATCAAGAAAGCTGTTGCTCAAATCAAGTCCTCCATGGGTCGTAACAGCAGCGGTTTCGCTGCAGGCATGGCAAATCTTGGTAAGGCAGTTTGGTCCAATCCGGGCGTGTTCAAAGCGTTCTACGAGCAAGGTAAAACTTGCGGTATGGAATTCAGCTTTGAAGTCTCCGGCCAAAGAATCAACCGCTTCTATAAAAACCAAAAATACGGCTATACACCTAGCTGTGTGAACAACTAAGCAAAGCACGAAAGCAAGAAAGTAATATATGAAACACTTGATTACTCTTATTTCGATCGTGAGCTTTACTGCTGTTGCTCACGCAAATATCAGCCGCTATACACTGAACCAAAATACTTCCTCTGTGGAAAATGACGGTTCCGTCGTTGTTGATACAAACAATAAAAACGGCATCTTTATCGCAAAAAGCTTTTACGGTGCTGATACAAATGGTTTCAGCCGTTTGCCAAAAACACACCTGGTGACACCGCTGAATCTTAACTATGTTAAGTTCGGTGGTAACCTGCACTCCGTTTACAACTGGGACTTGAACATGTACCTGGAGTCCATCACTGGCATCCAGAAGGTTTATTCCCCATTGGCAACCCGTATTGAGTTGGTTCAACAAGGTTACAAAGCAACACCGATGTTCCAAGTGAACATGATGGGGCCGCAACCGGACTATAACTCCAACGGTCACTTGAAAATGATGAACACAGCTGACGAAACTCACGCTGCGAACGCCATCAGATATTTGAACGGCCAAAAAGGTTTGGGCGTTAAGCACATCCTTATGGGCAACGAACCTTGGGACTCCCAGGACGTTCACGGTGTGGCAATTCCTTCTGCTGACGAATACATCGCCAAGTACATCAAGTACGCGATCGCTCTTCGTGATGCGCAGGAATCCATCAGCGGCAACGCCAATGATCTAAAACTTTGGGGTCCGGAAACAGCTCAGGGTTGGGCTAACTGGCAAACCACTCACCCGGCAGATTGCACTGTGAACTATCAAGTTCCGGGTCACTATGTCTGCTCTTACGGTGCTGGTCAGTTCTCTGAATTCATCCCTTATTTCCTGAACCGTCTTGCGGCTGCAGAGCAGGATCGCACGATCAATCCTAAAGGTTACAAACTTTTGGATTACCTGACTTGGCACTATTACCCGTTGTTCAGATCTCAATTTGCAGATTCTGAAAGCGTGATCAAAGACACTACAGGCCGTCAAAATGTTGCCGGTATGCTTGAGTCTGTGAACTTGTGGACCAGCTGGGATTATATCAACAAGTATGATTCTGCGTCTCCGAAAGACATGGCTCCTCATATCGTTCAAAAATTCCAAGGCTGGAGAGATAATTTCTATCCATCCGCAAAAATCGCAGTCACTGAATTCGGCGTGGATTCCACTGAAAACGTTGAATACCACCCAATCGTGCGCCCTCTTTACCTTGCGGACCTGGTGGCTCGTGTTGGTGAAGCTGGTGTGAACACGTTCGTGAATTCCTTCCTGCAAGGTGCGCGCGGTGGCGATGCATGGGGCATGATCAATGGCGAAAGAAAAACTCGCCTGTACCATGTATTCTCTTTGTTCTCGAACAACTACCTGGGTCAGGTTGTGTCGTCCACAGACACATATGGTGACTCTGTGAATGTTTACTCCGTTAAAACGAACAACGGAACAAACATCATCCTGGTCAACAAAGACACAGTCGCTCACAACCCGAAGTTGAATGTTCAAGGCTCCAAAGGCTCTGCTAATTTGACTTCATTGGTATTGCCGGCTTGGTCTGTCACTGTTGTGACTGTGCCAGATGGTCGCGGCGACGTACTGGTTCAACAGTACGGCGCGAAAGAAATGGGAATTCCTGTTTCTCGTTAGTGCTACTTAGGGGCGAGCAGATCTCTGACAAACTCGCCCATCCCACCTGGGGCTGGCTTCAATGTCCAATCTTGATTGAACATTCGCGGGCCCCAGATATTATCGAAACTCCACACTGTCCAACTTACGTTTCTATTGGCCATCCAGGCAGAGAATCCCTGACCAAAGGTGATGTCTCCCCCTTCAGTTCCTCCGCTTTCAAATCCCCATTCCGTAACGAATAGAGGATATTTATCCGCTACCGCTCCGTAACGTGATTCCCACATTGCCGAAGTCTGATTGGAATAAACATGGGCCACGTAAACCACGTTGCCGCCGGCAATCGGTTCGTTCACCGCACCTGATATATGGGACGACCAATAAGGACCACCCACTAAAATCAGATTGTTTGGCGCATAGGTACGAATCAATGTCGTGATCGGCTGAGCAATGGTGTTCTTCCACGTGCTCCAGTTGTCAGGATAGATCGGCTCATTGAAGACCTCGTAAAGAACATACGGATTGTTGGCAAACTTCGGAGCCATGAACTTCCAGAATGCTTCCACTTTGCTGTAAAGAGCGTCGTAGTTACTGACATAGTGAAGATCGATGATCACATAAATGCCTTTGGCAGTGAGCTCGTCTACCAGGGGTTTAATATGATTTTTGAAATAGGTCTCGCCACCGTTCGTCGCGCTGAAGAAGCCTTCGTTCGGATACGCAGGATCACCCGGCAAAATCGGCAAACGAATGACTTTGGCGTTGAACTGATCTGTTGCTGCGCTGGCGATACTGCGTGCAGTAACACCTGGGCGCTCCCACGTCTTTGTGTTCAGATGTTCAGGGTCTGCGATATTAACGCCTTTTAGAATGACCTGCTGACCTGAGCTGTTGACGATCTTATTCCCGGAAACTTTAAGCCAGCCCACCGCCGGAGTCGGCGAAGGTGATGGACTTGGAGATGGAGATGGTGATGGCGAAGGAGTTGGCGTCGGTGTGGGAGTTGGAGTAACCGCAGCCGCAATACCTTTTCCTGACAGTGACACTGTCGTCTCCTCCCACGTCCAGCCCGTTCCTAGAAAGTAGCCGACCGTCAGCTTGGAACTGATGGCTGTGGCATATTTAGGAGCAAATTTAACAATAACAGTACAGGACTTCCCAGCTTTGACTATGAAGCCCGTATTTGAATTATAAGCACAGGTACCACCGCTGATCGTAAACTCCGTCGCTCCCGTGAACCAGTTGCTATCAAGGCGGATGTTGGCTTTGCTGGAGTTCTTAAGCGTCAGGGTCGTCGTTTTGGACTGCCCCACAGTCACATTGCCCAAGGATGCCGTGCCATTGAATGTGGTCGCGGCAGAATACGCCAAGGATGTGCTGAAAACCCCTGCCAGGATAGTGATTAGGGGTGCAAATACGCGAATCATGGAAGCCCTCCGATAGATACAAAGACCGAATCGGTGGGGCGGAAAAATTGTTGAGCGAAAATCGTGGAACGTACAAAAGTTAGATAGTTTTTAAAAATTCCCCTAGAGGATGCCTTTCCCGCCCCGGGTCTCGTGGAATCTCAGTGTAAAAATGACCTTGGCCCTCCACTTGTAGGGTGTCTCGAAATTAGACAGTCTCCTAGTCCAGTGTCGAACAATCACACTGATTACAGACAATTAGAAAGTGTATTTCGGCTAGTGAACTTTGATAAATATTTCCATGTAAGTCCCTATGAGTTTCCTTGTGAGAAATTGCTGGACACTCGTGTATACGAAAAAATATATTGTCCGCACATCGGGGGCGTACTTGAGAATTCTAGTCACAGGAGCAGCAGGTTACATCGGTTCACATGCTACAAACGCATTGTTGGACGCAGGTTTCGAGGTTGTGGGTTTCGACAATCTCAGCACTGGTTTCCGTGCCGCTGTTCCAACAAAAGTAAAGTTCATTGAAGGCGATATTCGAAATACGGAGCGTTTGACCAAAGCTCTTGTTGAAAACAAAGTGGCTGCAGTCCTTCACTTCGCTGCAAAACTTAAAGTACCGGAATCCATTTCCAAACCGTTGGACTATTACGACAACAACATTTCCGGTACGATCTCTCTTATCCAAGCCTGCAAGAACGCCAAAGTGGACAAGATCATCTTTTCTTCCACGGCTGCGGTGTATGGCTCCGGCAATGGCCACACAGGATTAGTTACCGAAGACGCGATCGTCTGCCCTATCAATCCATATGGCTCTTCCAAGCACGTTGCTGAAATGATCCTTAGAGACTCTGAAACTGCACACGGAATCAAATCCGTGATCCTAAGATACTTCAACGTTGCAGGGGCTGCTTTGAACGGAAAGAATGGCCAGCGTACTGCTGACGCCAGTCATTTGATCAAAGTCGCATGTGAAGCAGCAACGGGCAAACGCCAGCAAGTTTCCGTTTTCGGCACAGACTACCCCACAGTGGATGGTTCCGGCGTTCGTGACTATATCCACGTTGAAGACCTTATTGATGCTCATGTTCTGGCATTGAGATATCTATTGGATGGCGGCAATTCACAAATCCTGAATTGCGGCTATGGCACTGGTTACTCGGTGTTGGAAGTTTTGAGCACTGTTCAACGTATCAGTGGCAACGACTTTGCGATCACTTCTCATGGTCGTCGCAATGGAGACGCTGCACACTTGGTGGCTGACTCAACAAAATTACGTCATCTGCTGGGATGGAATCCAAGCCGTAACAACCTGGATTTGATCTGTAAGACTTCATTGGACTGGGAGAAAAAACAATCTCAAGCTGTGGCTCTGGCGCCTCGCAAATGGAGATTTGAAAAAGGTTTCTTCATGCCTCCGGCGAAACCTCAGACTTCCGTTCTTTAACTGGCTTTGCTTTGCTTTGAACGAATGAACAGACGCAGCGGCGTCAGTTCTTTCTCGGCGATGCCAATAAAGTGTCCATGGATCTTCCATGCATTTTCAATCGGGTTCAGGTCTTCGCAGGAGTCAATCCGAATTGCCACGGGTTCAATACCGATCTCACTGAAGATTGAACTCTTAATACGCAGAATTTTTCCCAATGGCATAGGCACTGACGAGTGCATGGTAAAGCCCATCTCGGAAACCGCCACGATCTCATTCTTGATTTCCCACTCCGCCTTAATGGCCACGGCAACTTCACTAAACGCCGTCGCCGACTGAGAGCTGCTCGCCACGATCGTACGAACTTTGGCCAGCAGCATATCTGGATCAATGGGTTTGATAATATAGTCATTCACGCCGGCCTCGAGGCCTTTCTCGACGTCGCTTTTCTCGCGTTTGCCCGTCAGCAAAATCACTGGCAATTTGCCCAAATGAGGTTGCTTGCGAATAGTACGAGTCAGGGCATAGCCATCACTGCCACCTGGCATGATCGCATCAGTAATAACCAAATCAAACTTCTCCTGAGTCAAGTGATGAACGGCATCGATCGCATTCGTTGCCTGAACAACCGCATGACCATCCGAGGTCAGCAGCGCTTCGAGAGTCATAAGAATACTTTTTTGATCATCTACGATAAGTATATTGGCCATAGTTACCTTCCTTAGGCTGCCCCTTTTTCGCTGATGTAGTTCTTCAGGTCCTGCAGACTTCTGGCAAATTCAGCCTCGATCTGTATCACCCATTTATTAATGTGCTCCGGTTTTGTTTCGTCTTCAAGTTTTTGACAAAGATCTGCCAAGATTTTTGCTCCAAGAGTTGCTGCTGATGACTTCAAAGCGTGTGCGGCCGAACTGAAGTCAGGACCTCGCATTGACAATATAAGGTCCGGTGTGGATGTTTCAAATTCCTCAACCAACGCCTTTAACAGACTGCCATCTTTGGATGCGTACTTCTGCAGTTTTTGCAGTGCTGCCATATCGATCACCTGCGGATCGCCGGGTTTCAGATAACGCTGCAATGTCTCGATCATTCTTGGCAATTCAATAGGCTTGGACAAATAGTCGTCCATGCCCGCATTCGTGTAGGGTGCTTTATCCGCGATTGTTCCCTCGGCGGTTAAGGCCACGATGGGAATACGACGAATTGAGTTTCTAAGCTGCTCTTCCTCGCGAATGCGCTTGGTGGCATCAAAGCCATTCATAATCGGCATCTGACAATCCATAAAGATAAGATCATATTTCCCAGTGCGAGCCATCTCAACCGCGATTCGACCATTCTGCGCGATATCCACCTGCAATCCGAATTTGTGCAGATAATTTTGCGCCACACGCTGATTGATTACCTGATCTTCCGCCACCAGAATTCTGCCTTTAAACAAAGAATCGAATTGAGTCTCGGTCGACAACTTAGGAACATCCTCTGCCGCGCAAACCGGAAGCTGCAAACTGAACCAGAATGTCGAGCCAATACCAAATGTACTTTCAACACCCATCTGTCCATTCATCAGATCCACCAGCTGTTTACAAATGGAAAGACCCAGTCCCGTACCACCAAACTTCTTGCCCGCGGTTGCCTGAAAATACTTCTGAAACAATGCTGTGCGCTCGTCCTCTTGCAAACCCATTCCGGTATCCCGCACCTGAAACTTCAAAAGCGAAGGCCCCGTCGCAGAATCAAGAATTGAAACCTCAAGACCCACGGTTCCGGCACTGGTGAACTTAACAGCGTTCCCCATCAGATTTACAAGTATCTGCCGAATCCGGCCTTGATCACCGTTAAAATATAAATTACTTCTTTGCGAGATACTGAACTCCAGCTCTACATTCTTTTCCTCAAGGGCCGGGCGGAACATCTCGACCACATCGCGAACCAGGAAATTCAAATCAAAGGGCTGCGGATCCAGGCTGATTTTGCCGGCTTCGATTTTTGAATAATCCAGAATATCATTGATTAACATCAATAGTGATTCGGCAGAGCGCTTTATTGTACCGACATATTCCTTTTGCTCCTGCTCCAAGGCGGTCTCTGCCAATAGAGTACTCATGCCAATCACACCATTCATCGGTGTGCGAATTTCATGGCTCATAGCCGCCAGGAAGTCTGACTTTTTAAGGGACGCCTCCACCGCAGCCTCGCGGGCTTTGGCCCACTCCTTCTCGACTTGCTTACGACGACTGATATCACGGAACACCACCAGCGCCCCGGCGATCCCCCCATCGATATCCTTGATCGCACGACTGCTTAAAAGGATATAAGTTCCCTCGGGATGGGTTTCATTCTGAACAAAGATCTCAAGATCATCCACCTCAACGCCATAAAGCGCACGATGCAAAGGCAGATCTTTGGAGGAATACGGTTTGCCATTCTCGTCGTGAAAACCCAGTGCACCGGCGCCCGCTTCCGTCCCGATCTCTTTGACCTTCGTACCGACGGTGCGTTGAGCAGCAGCATTGTATTGAGTGAAGTGACCCTGATTATTCACCACGATCATACCTTCACTCATGCTTCCCAGAATGGTATCCAGAAGCAACGAACGACGTTGCAGATTTTCTGCGATGTCCCTTTGCGCCTTCAGATCTTTATGCTGCCAGTAACGGCTTAGCAGAATCACCACACCGAACAAACCCAGAATCGCAAACATCAGTTCACTTCTTAAAAAATTATATCCACCGATTTGCACAAAGTCCTGCTGGGCTTTGCGGTGCGCCTGCAAAAGTTCCAGAATTTTTCGCTGATTGAAATCCTCGATATTGGAGGGAGTTCGCGCTGTGTGCTTTTGCTTGATTTCCAAGGTGGCTGTTTCGAATTGTCGGTGCAGGTTCTGATTCAGCTCATAGACCTGCATTTGCAGATCATAGCGACCGTTTACGGACTTGTACAAGTTCGACAACTCGTTATTGATTTTGGTTACTTGGGAGTTAAATACCGCAAGCTTTTCCGGCGTGCTGTCTTTGAAGTAGTCTTTCTTGGCACGATCCACATCATGCAAAATTCCCGACATATTCTGCAATGAATTCACGGATCCTTCCGGCAGAAGTGCTTTTTGCAATGAATGATGTTCCTGAAACATCGAAGAACCCACCGCCACCAAAACCAGGAGACAGAGTTCAACCCCGAAACGGGAAATCAAAGTTTTAAATAAAGACACAGAATTCATGTAGTTCTAATCGGTGTTTCAATTCGGGAAATGAAGTGTCTCAGGGACGAACTGGACCCCGTATTTTCTCTATGGAGTCTCATGAACGGAACAGTTGTTTAAAAGATCTGCAGTTTTATTGAGACGACATATTGTGGACGGGACCAAGGACGCCTATCCTAGACCTATCTACTAATGAGGTACGTATATGGAAAACAAAAGGCACTTTCGCCGTTGCCAGCACTGTGGCACGGTTCATACCAAACACGACCAGTCACTTTTTGTATGCGAATGCGGAAACGAGCTCGCTCCCCTGTATTACAGCCAATTGGTGACCATCATTCAGGAGGAATCAATCTACTTTGCGGATATCCTGAAAGGCAGCTCCGTGATGCAGGAAAAGCCGTTAATTGGTTTGACGGTGGATTGGGATGCAAACGTAGAGGCCTCTCACATCCTGCGGGATGTCTGATCGACTTCTGTCGTTAATCAAATTAGCGAAAAGTAAAATTGCATTATAATGAGGGCGTAAGCAATATCCTGGAGGTCGTTATGACTGCTCCCAATGCGAACCCCTCTTTCTCAGGTCTTCACCAAGGTGAGGCGACCAATAATCACATGGATGAAAGCAACATCCTGAGCGACAAGGATCAAACCTCCAAAGTCGATGTCAAAGATTTGAAAAAAGCCATGAAGAATACCGACCGCTCCTTTGAGTCTTTGGAGGATTTACCTTCGGACTTTATTCGCGGTGAACGGGACGTCCTTGATCAGATGAACCTGGCAGCGGATGCGTTGGACTCCTCCCTGCGTGGCCTCCCTGATCATGGATCCGAAGACAGTCCTCGCGGCGAATTGGGCTCTTCTTTTCAAAACACACCGGGCGGTATTGAAGAAGTCAGCGCCAAAACAGACGAGTATCTAGCCTCCCACGGGCTTAAGAAAAAACCGCGTCGGTCCACCGGGGTTGGTTAATACCCTATGTCATGCTGCTTCAGAGGGCGAAAAGAGCCTTTCACCTTGACCCAGTGAATAAGCATTCCTACTATCGGAGCCATTCCAGGAGGCTTATTCATGACTAAAAAACCATTTATGAATTTTGCTGTGGATCACATGACAATGTTGTTCCACCCAAAACTCTACAAACTTTCCTACGTAGTTTTCCGTAACATTTTCGGAACAACTCCTGACGACCTTTTGTACGAAAAAAAACGTAAAGGCCAAAACGGCGCAAAAGACGTTTCCATGACTTACGCGACTCGCGTGGGAACTTGGGAACCAAAAGCTGGCGATCCGCTAAACACGATCTTTGCATTGGTTCAACCTTCTGAGCCTAAAGATCAACCTTCACACGTTCGTCAAATGTTGGATGGCCACGAAAACACGGCTCATCTTCAGCACGTGGCTTTGCGCACTCCGGATTTGATCGCTTTCCATAAACACATGGTTGAGCGCGGTGTTCAGTTCGTAACTCCAATCCTAAAAGACGATCATGAAAACCTGATTCAGGTGTTCTCTGGTGAGTGGTACTTGCCAGGCGCCAAGCCATCTGGTTTCTTCTTTGAATTCTTGCAACGTGACCCATCAGACGATGAATTGGCAACAATTCAAAAAGCCAACAAACAAAGCTGGTTCCGTGACGAAACGTTCTTGGGTCTTTACGACGAAAAAGAGCGCGAGTACCAATCTGGCAACGTGCTTTCCTTCCTTCCGAAAGAAACAATGGAAGCGCTTTGGAATTATCTTGGTGACAAAGAAGTCTACGAAATCACTGAAGCTGACTTGGAAGCCTGCGATAAAATCATGATCGACATGGCCGCTAAAGCTCAGGGCAAATAGATTTTAAATTTAGCTTCTGAAAAAATCCCGCTTCATCAGCGGGATTTTTTTTATTCTGCCATTTCTAAAATCCAGAAGGGCACGCACCCTGCTTACAGATTCTAAGTTTCCCGGTGAAGTTCACCTGACTGGCATTGATATTTCTACCCAGGCTTTTTCCTGCCAACTCTTTGAATTTAAACTCAAACACACAGATGCGCGGCACCTGCGTTGTAATGGAATTCAGGGAGATGGCTTTCTGTAAGAAATTAATTCCACCAGGTCGAGCACCTGAACCATTTCCGAAAATAGTGGACTCTGCGCTGTCATCTTTCTCAAAAACTCCACCCGACGGCAGCTCGTTCTTACGCCGAGGAGCTGATTGCCCGCCCCGCTGGCGATAGTCGCATTGGTAGGCAAATGATACCTTATCCAATGCCTGACTGTAGTTACCACCCGCCAACGACACGTCCACCATATACTTCCCTTGTGAAATGTCAGTCGTCACCGTTCCCTGCTTATGCAGAACCTCCTGGGACCCCAGATAGCAAAAGCGAACCGCATACTCGGCCCCCAGGTTTTCGCTTCCCAGAAGTATTTCCAGGCGATTGACCTTATTTTTAAACATCAACGACGATTCGACCAGATTGTTCCAGTCATTTGCACCGATGATGCTTTTATAGTCACCCTGATTGCTCCAAGCCAGTATTTGATCTCCATAGTTGGTTTTGGATCGACAAACACAAGGGCCCTTTTTGGGATCGGCCGTTTGAGGATTGCAGTATTCGCCATTTTCCAGATTTAAACATTCTTGCTCATTCTGCAAAATCGTATGGCGCAGACTTGCATTGCACAGGAAGAGCTCCTCCCCTGTCGTGTTATCCACGGCCGTCTGGATATCAACCTCGGCCCGAGCCGCAAACGAGAATAGTAGAATCAAAACGCCAACAAGATTCTTCATTGCCTATTCCCCACAGCGCAGTTTTGCAAATTCAGCTTTTTGCATCGGATAGCTATTGAAGATCGGCGATATTTTTTGCATGCGTACGTCTTCGATACCAACCTCCTCACCCTCGTAACGCGGGCGACGAACAGTAAACTCCATGACCAGGCGCTGATGGAACTTTCTTTTTCCCAGCTTCAGGCATTTTGCTCCATCACAAACTGAATCATAGTATGGCGGCCATACCGTCGAGCTGATAATCGATTCGAGTCCTTTTAGGGTCTCGGCCAAATCCACAGCTTGATTGTTTTGATTCAAAGGCACCAACCCTGTGAATTCAGGAATAGCACCCAATGTTTGTAAAGTCGAAATGGCCGGAAGGTTATCGATCCCCACCGTGGAGCCCGTCACGTCATACATGCGCAACACCATTTGGCGAAGGCCACTCAGGAAGATCGCATAATCATCCGTCGGATCCTGAAAGGTGGCGACCAAGCGGTAACGGCCACCTGCCGCGACCACCGCATCGTCCACTCGGTAGCGAATTCCTTTTACGAAACCTTGCCAGTTCGGTGGCACCAAACCGCCATCCCACCACTCTTCAACCAATTTCGGTGTTTTCACACCACTAAGTTTATACAATTCCACCTGGCCGACAAAGGGCTGAGTGAAATTCGACGAACTTGTGCATACACGACCCTCGCATTTTTCCTGTGCAAGATTTGACACGAAAAATGACAGGTCGATATCAGTTTTGTTTTCAAAGTCTGTTTTAATTTTCAATTCACCCCAATCTGCGTTGATATTGTAGTGAGTGGTAAAACGCGGAACTCCCGTGCCGAAATCCTCTGACAAATTCAAAAGATTCGCGTTGGGGGTTATATTCACATGCATTGCACGGCTTCCGATATTCTCGACATCGGCGCTATAGCCAGTATCGTCTCCCGTCGTCAAAATATTGATATTTCCATAGATGTCCTGGGCCTGAATGCCCATGGATTCAAGATAGTCCGCTTCCAGGCATTCGTTCTTTAAAATAGGCTGAACAGCGAATTGATTTTGCCCTCGGATTTTTAAAAAGCACATATCACCGCGCAGAATAAGAGCTCCATCCGGTCGTCTTTCGATCTGGCAGTATTCCTGATCTTCTTTGGCGACAATGGGGGCTCCGGCGATATCGATCACGCGCATATCGAAACAGTTTCGGATAAATTTAAACTGACGGCTGAAGTTAGCCTTGGTTCTAAGGGCCGAATAGGAATTGAATGATTTGGAATTCTGAATGGAACATTGTTCCGGTTCATAGTTGTCAAAGATATAAGTGTCTTTAACTTCTGTGGAATGAGTCCATTGGGTCGCGCCCAACGTGATCATCAGATATCGACCAGCATCTTCCTGACACTTGTAGACTCGCGATGCAGGGATCAGCTGTTGTCCTTTAAAATCCCCCCAAGAGCGACTCTCGGGGGAGATATTGATTTCAATACGGTCGTCATTATCCACCACACAGCCAGCATTTACATGCTGACCGCAGAGGGCTAATAAAACCCCCAGAAGAAGATTCCAGCGGCCGCCGCCGCCTTCAAAATGTGCTTTGAGTTTACCAATAGACATAGTGCGCTCTCCTTCTGAGAATCAAATTAACTAGTGGTTTTTGTGACCATGATCGCAGTTTGTGCAGTTGCCCATGGAAGCCATTTCGACTTTCGTGTGCGTGCAGATATTAGCGCCATGTTTTTGCCATTTTCTGTGTTTCGCTTTGTTTTTATCCAAGCCATTTGTCTCAGAGTAAACGTAACGGATTTTGCAGAATTTAGCGGCTGCGTGGTTACCCAAGTCGACATTCTTGTTGTCGATCAATTGAGTAAAGCTGCCTTTTGCATCTTCCCAGTCAGACTTGTCATAGTAATTGAATTTACCTTGGTTCAAGTACTGCAAGAATGAAGTGTTGTATTGAGCCACTTCAGACGCGTTGATTTGCGTGTCGTAGTCATTACAGTTACCGTGTTCGCAAGTTTTATTTTGCGTTGTGCAGATCACGTAAGCTTTCATCTCAAGGTCAGCAAGTTTGCTGTAACCTTCGCCTGATGGTGCATAACCGAAATCTGTCACAGCAGTTTCTGCAAGGATGTTCCAACCCGTGTTGATAGTGCCGTAGTCAATTTGTGATCCACGGTAGCAGATATCAACGAAGTACTTCGCTGTATACAGCTCAGAACCCAAATTGAAGGACAATGTTTGCAATACATTTTTGTATGCATCCACTTCACCCGGGAATACGTGTGCAAAGTACGGACTTTGACCAGAAATCACGTCTTTGTGTGGATCAGCGCCTTGACCCCAAGGAACGTAAGTCGCATGGATGTAGTTTCCGTTCTCACGACCTGCTTCAGTTGTACATTCGCAGACGTTCTTTCTTGGAGGACCTTGATGACCAGGGCCACCTGGACCGCCTGGGCCACCAGGACCGCCGGGACCGCCAGGTCCACCTGGGCCACCATGGCCGCCATTGAACAGATTAGCAAAGTATGGTTTTGGATCTGGCAAGTTTGGACCGTCTTTGCCGTTGCCATTACCTTTACAATCAACGCCAACGCAATCAGGATCACACGCTTCATGAGTGTCTGAAGTGTAGCAAATTGCTTTGTCACCTTTATAAGGATTTTCAGTTAATAGACCCGCATTACATGGATAGATGCTTGGTCCCGAGCTGTTCACTCGGAATGTATAGGTAACCTGAACGGCGTTCGCTTGGATCGCCATGAAGGTCACGGCTGTTGCAGCCAAACCTTTCACAAAACGTTTCATGTTGTTCTCCTTCCCATTCAAGGGCTGTTTAATTAAACTGATATTTTCAGTTTAAATTGAAATAAATTTGAGTTTTCAAAAGTGGCATTCCTAATTCAGGAATTCTTGGTGCCACATCAAATGCTGCTGTTTTTCCGGATTCATCCCGACAAAGAACGTAGTTAAGCTTCTGGGGTTGATTCACCTCATCCAGTGAAACAGCCAGTAGTGCCTGATTTGCACTGGCACCACAGAACTGAGCCAGCTCCGCTTGAAATGCTTCTCCGCCCACAGGGGTGTAGTAGTTAAATACGCTGTTCAGATCCAACAGGACATAGCGCCCCCCCGACAGAAAATTCACCAAGGATCGAAGATCCGAAAGTTTAGTCTGGATCGAAAACACTCTCGAAAGCTCTGTGAATAGCTGACGCAAAAGTGGCGACGTTGTCCCGGCGCAATTTCTGCAAAACGGTTCCAGTCTTTGACATTGCTTCGAATCACCGCAAATCTGCCGGCAATAATCAGAACTGCTGGCATCACAACTGATTTTGGTCGCCTTGGAATATTGCCCGCCCAGCTTTTGTACGTACCCACTTTCAACCACAAAGGCTGAAGCTGAGGACGTTTGAAAAAGAACGAATGCTGCGAATAAGAAGCTTTTCATTAGCGCCCCCAGAAATTCTGCCCGATAGCATCGCGGCATTCCTTCGTACGACCGTACATTCCGCCGAATCGTTCATAGGTTGAAAACTTTTTGCCATCATCACTGCAGTTGAACTTCAGGCGAACCTCACCTGAACATAAGGATGATTTAATAATGACTGCCTTGGTGATTGAGGACGTGGTAGGTGCCGATGTATCCGGAACCAACTCTTCAACCTTTCGGCCCGTGGTTTTTTCGAAAAAGTCAGCGGCCTTGGCAGCACAGATGCTGTGATAGCAACCGACACCAGCACCTAACTGCTCCACACAGTGCTCTGGAATGAACCCGTATTTTTGATACGTTTCTGCAGTCTTTTTCAAATTAACTTCCTGAGCCAGCGGAATATTTACTTTGTCTTTTTTTGCCTGAACGAAACGTTGGATGGATCTGAAAAAGTAAATCCCCAATTTTATAGGATTCACCGGCAGCCAGCCACCAGAGGTCATCGCCGCACTTGAAGTCACCCCCACAAAGTTGATTGAACAGCCACCGCAATAGGCCCGCGATCTAGGCTGATTATTATTTACATTTCCATTCACCTCGCCGATCGAGGTTCCATTGGAACGGGAATCACAGTAGTTCATAGTGATGCCATTGAAGGCATAAAAGTCGAAGGCCTTGGCACTGTTCGGTGCAATGGATACCGCACAAGGTGCGCCCACCAAGGGACCGAAATCTGCCAGGATTGAGTACTGCATTTTTGATTTCTGCAGAACCGGATCAAACTTGACAGTCCCATTGTCTATCATTTGTTTTAGACTGGTGACCTTAGGAGCCGAAAAGTCCACGTCAACATAAAGAGGCAATGCATTCCAACCAAATAGCGCAGTGCTGGCAAGGTCCGCAAAGAGACGTTTGTTCGCTCTGCGGGTTTGGTACCAAGGATCATATATTTTGCATGCCTTCAGCTCCGCATATGGATTGAAGACATCCGGCGATGACACTGTGGAGGACACCGGAAGAAAAGCATCGGCATACTTGGAAACGGCGTACAGATCCACCATCGCTTTCGTCATCTTGCGGGCGCAGTCGATACCGGAAGCACAAATGATATTGCCCCCTTCAGCCGGTTTACTTTTATCCCACAACAATAGTGGCGCCTGTCCATACAGGGATGGTGCCGTATCAACGACCGCGGGTACTTCCGCCTGAGGGATATTCAAAAGCTCTTTAACCCAGGGTTTAAAACCATCTTTGTTCACCTGATAGCCAGCGACATTCCAGATGTTTTGGCGTTCCAAAGAATCACAGAATCCCACAATCTGGCGGCCAGCACTGTCAAAATATTCTGCCATTTGATCCAGCGACTTTGGCGAGACTTCGAACGCTTTTTTCATTACGGAAAGATTTTTAACTTTGTCGATACCGGACTTCATGAAGTCCAAGCGTTGGTCCGCCGCCAGACGAGTCTCAGTACATAAATAGTAAAGCTCATCGCGATGGGTTTTGCTGTAGGTGCCGACGAAAGCCAAAGGCTTAACAAATTCAGCCAGCTCCGGCGCCGACATCGCCCCTGACATCACATTCAAAAACTGAATGGAGCTTTGCAGACGATTTTTCATGGAACCGCGATTTTGAACGAAGTTTTTTCGAAAGTTTTCAACCCAGTCCGCGGCTTCCTGATAGCTGCGAGTGCCCAGAAAATCCTCGTTCACCGAACGAGCACCGTTGTTAATCGCACCCTTTTCCGGACCTTCAGGGTTTTCTTTAAATGAATCAATGGGATTATTACCAGACTTGGCCAGTTCGCGAATACTATTCAGAGAAAGGGTCTCCGCATCGCAGGAGGGTTTCTCAACACTTTTACATCCATTTGGAACCATCATCACAGACTCTTCCAAAGCAATGGATTTAAATATCTCGCCCATTTGTGGGCTGACCTGAGACGGAATAAGCGAGTATCTCCAGGCAAAGGACAGATAAATTTTTACGCTATTCCAGAAATCGAAACCATATTGTGCAAAATCCCCGGCTCCGTCTGTTTTCAGATCCAGCTGAATAATTGCATTGCGTGAATCCAAACTGGAATCGCGATCCTCACAGGAAGTGATGTTCTTTTGTGAGTTGATATAGGACTGAGCCATATCCTGCAAAGAGGCGGCATCCAACAACGAAGTATGAAGGTGTCCTTGTAAACCCGAAAACTTTTTCAGGTAGGAACAGGCGACGCGATCCCGCGCCTTGGACTTAACAAAATTTGCGCCCGTGAAATTGTCGATTTTACTCCACGAGACACCAGCCCCTTGAGAGTTTTCCCAAATACGTGAAAGATACGTATTCAATTCAGGACAATAAGTTTTCTTATCACACTTAACGGCCAGTGCATTATAGCCCTGGAGTTTGGATGTTTTAAGATTTAATGGAAGCAGCGGCAGGCTGCCATCCATAATTCGATTGATAATCGTTTTGGTCAATGTTGCGACAGCAATTCTGAAATCCTGCATGCCTGCAGTACTCATTGCTGTGGTATCTGCCCCGATATTTTTCGCAAGTGAATAAGAAAGCTTTCCGGCGTTATAGCCATCAACCACCAAAAACACGGAATCTGTCGGGATTTCGGAGTCCAGCGCACACTGAGCTCGGTTTGTGACTCTCAGATTGTTTAACTGGATGTCCGACGAACTTGCTGCCGTCTGAGCGCGGGCGCTCATGGAGCAAAGAAGTATCGTCGACATAAGCAAGTGCGTGCAAGACTCCTGGATACGCATAAAAACTCCTAATTAACCACGCCACCCATGCCACAAGCGCTGACCTTGTTAAGCATAGTTGTGTAGAACAAAACCACCGTTTGATCTGCCGGCGAGAAGTTACGCTTAACGGAACCATCAGAGTTCACCATGTTGTAAAGATATGTATTCACGAATCTGTACACCGCTGGCGTAACCAAAAGATTGGAACGGCATTTGAAATTTCGGTAAGTTACCGTAACGCTGGCATAGCCGTCGCTATTGTTTTCGTTGCCATTGCCACCGATGTAAATGTTGTCTCCGCCGTTACCATTGTTGGAATCCCCATACCCTACTTGAAACTGCACAGTCCAACCAGAACCCTGATTATCCTGCCCGACGACCTTACAAAGATTCCCTGAGCACGCGATCGCCATTTCATTCTCAATCTTTTTTTGAATGTCGGCTTCGCTATAACCAGGTCTTGCCGGAGAATCGAATTCACCCGATCCTTCATCGAATTCGTTTGCTTGGGATGACATACCGACAAATAGAGCCGCCAGTACGATCAGTACGCGTTTTACGTCCATATACATTTCTCCGTTACTTGTGCATCTTGCCGTCATTCAATCAACGTGCGAGCCGACTTCAAAGATGCGTGTTTGTGTTGGAGTCAATTCGTATCCCTAGGGAAAATAAGAAAATATGAATTTCTTTGTAATGAATACTGTTGGAATGTTCCGGATGTTCCCTGAAATCGAACACGAGAACGCGCTAATAAACATTTTTCATTCGAGAAAACATGATAACGCAAATAAGAATTTGAATAGTTCTTCTTAGAAATTAAGAAATGGAAATGAATTTACGCGATGAGCGAATTACGTGATTGTTAATCTTGGGATTCGTCGGAGTCGAACTTGAAATCCAAAAAATCCAAAAATGAAGCGCGCTCTTCACGTGGGAATGGCGGGCTTACGCGATATAGGATTTTTTGCTGACGACGAACCACATAGTTGGAAGGTCGATCGATACGAAAACGACGCGGGTTTGGAAGAACCGCTGCAATCAAACTGGCTTGTGATGAAGACAGATTCCTAGCGCTTTTTTTAAAGTACTTTTGCGAAGCCGCTTCCACTCCATACACACCAGGACCCATTTCGATCACATTCAAATAAACTTCCATGATGCGTTCTTTGGGCCAAGTGAACTCGATCAAAACTGTGAAGTAGGCTTCCAATCCTTTGCGAACCCAATCACGGTTTGGCCACAAGAAAACGTTCTTGGCGGTTTGTTGGGAAATCGTGCTGGCACCTTTGATGCGTTTGTGAGTTTTATTATATTTCATCGCCTTTTCGATCGCGACAAAATCAAAACCACTGTGCTCGAAAAACCGATAGTCTTCGGCTTTCAACACGGCCTTCTGAACTGAAGGGGAAATCTCTTCCAACGGCACCCAATCGTGTTTAATGCCAACAAACTTTTCTGAGAAGATGGACTGGGCCGAGCGAATCACCATAAGAGGAGTCACGTAAACCGGGATAAAACGATAGAAAAGAACGGCCCCAAGGCTTGTCACAAGGAAAAGCAGACATGCTTTAACGATAAATGTTCTAAGTTTGATAAAGGCGGCCTTCAAAGACGTTCACTTTCAAAGTTTGCGTGTAGGTTCACAATGTAAATTTTAGCACCCGCAAACCACATATCAAGTTTGTATGCCGATTTAGAAGAAAGCCCGGCCTTTTGCCAAGCCTATTGTCTTCTTTTGCAAAAAAAGGAAGGTAAAGCACCGGTTCTGTTGGGTTTTAGCCATTACACGCTGCCAAAAAAAGTGGCGCCAATGTGACAGGACCGGTCCAATACGGTAAGTTGAACCCATGACTAAAAACTCCCACCACTCCCATGCCATGCAAGTTCGCCAAGCTCTTTGGGCTTTGCAAAAAGAAGTACTGAACTCCCTGAAGGAGGAATTCGACCGCGAAGTCGGCTATGAAGCGACTCCGAACGAATGGTTTCAGGTATTGATGACGGCTGAGCGCTATAAGTGGTTGCGTGAACTGACATCCTTGATGGCTGACATCGACATCATGACAGAACTTGAGATGGTCTCTGAAGAGCACGGCGAAACAGCCCGTGCTATCATCGAAAATCTGCTTTTTGATGAGTCACCGGAAAATGAGGTTTTTGGCAAACGCTACCGTGGACTTCTGATGTCCGGCACAGCTTTACTGCCTTTGCACTCCCAACTTAAGGCAGCTCTGCAAAATCTGCCGAAGACGGACAAAGATAAAGAGCACCACCACACCAAAAGAAAAAATTGGCACGAAGAGCACCGCACTCAAGCTCGCAAAAAGCGCAATTAGACCATAGCCAAAAGACATGTGCCCATCTTGAAGCCTTAACATTACTCTGAAGTTAAGGGCCTAGGATGGGCCTTTTTTTAATGCTTCTTACCCAGATATTTTGGGTTTAGCAGATTCTCATTCGAAAAGATTTCATCCAACTGTGCCTGTGTGACCACGCCACGTTCCAGGGCAACTTCTGCAACACTCTTGCCCGTCTGAGCGCAAATCTTGCCAATCAAGTCACCTTCGGCATGACCGATGATAGGATCCAGATAAGTCACAATACCGATGGAGTTCATCACGTAGTCGCGGCAGCAATCCACATTGGCTGTGATTCCGTCGACACATTTGTTTTTAAGAGTGTAACAAGCCTGAGTCATCAGATGGATGGACTCAAACAGGCTTGAGGCGATAACCGGCTCCATCACGTTCAGCTGCAGTTGTCCTGCCTCTGCCGCCAAAGTCACTGTCAAATCATTGCCGATAACTTTGAAAGCCACCTGATTCACCACTTCTGGAATCACCGGATTCACTTTTGCCGGCATGATTGAAGAACCCGCCTGAAGCTCTGGCAGATTGATTTCCTTCAATCCTGCACGCGGACCGGAACTTAGCAAACGCAAGTCATTGCAGATTTTGGAAAGCTTTACGGCTGTGCGTTTCAACGCCGCCGAAATAATGACATAGGCACCACAATCACTCGTCGCCTCGATCAGATCTTCGGAAATCACAAATGGATAGCCCGTCACCTCTGCAAGTTTTTTGACTGCCAACGCGGAGTAACCCTCCGGAGCATTAACACCGGTACCGATCGCCGTCGCCCCCAGGTTCACTTCCAAAATAAGTTTCTGCACGGTCTTAAGCAGACGGCTGTCTTCTTTCAAAAGCGTTGCAAAGGCGTTGAATTCCTGTCCCAAGGACATGGGAACCGCATCCTGCAGCTGAGTGCGCCCCATCTTCAGAACTTTCGAAAACTCTTTGCCCTTTTTATCAAAAGACTCTGCCAGCACATCCACGGCTTTCACGACCACACTCAAGTGTTCATACAACGCCACACGGAAGGCGGTAGGATAAGCATCGTTCGTGGATTGGCATTTATTGACGTGATCATTCGGATGAATGACTTTGTAATCGCCTTTTTTCAAACCACGAAGTTCCAATGCGATATTGGCAATAACTTCGTTGGCATTCATGTTCACCGATGTGCCGGCGCCGCCTTGAAAAATATCCGAAGGAAACTGAGCACCCCACTTGCGGGGATCTTTTAAAATCACTTCACAGGCTTCAACAATTGTTTTGGAAACGTCTTTAGGAATTGTGCCCAATTCCCCATTCGCCATAGCTGTGGCTTTTTTTACCAGCGCCAAAGCGCGAACGAACAACTCATCCTGTCCAATTTTAAAACCAGAAATTTCAAAGTTCTCCATCGCGCGCAGTGTGTGGATACCATAGTAAGCCTCCGCCGGAACCTGCTTGTCGCCTAATAGATCGTTTTCAATTCTGAACTGACTCATTGTCTACTTCCCTTGTTTGCTGGCTTTTTCAAATGAAAAAGTCTCGCCCCTGTTGAGCACTGGAAAAACTGTCGATGGCAGATTTGCACTTTGCAAAGCCTCCTTCAGTTTAACCGGTGGTTCAGACATCGGCTCGTCACTGAGTTTGAAAGTCCCCCAGTGTATCGGCAATGAAAACTGTGCTCCCAGATCCTGGTGGATAAGCACGGCCTCGGCCGGATTGTTATGCTGCTTTTGCATGAACCAGCGAGGAGCATAGGCACCAATTGGGATAAGAGCAACGTCCACCGCACCTAGGCGCTGACGGATGTCACGAAAATCGGGCGAATAACCGGTATCCCCGACAAAATAAACCTGGCGGGTTGCACCTTTGATCATCCAGCCACCCCACAGGGTCTGATTCAGGTCAAAACGCGTGCGCGTGGTCCAATGCTGAGCCGGCGCAAAGGTGAACTGCACCGCGCCCACTTTCTCCCCGGTCCACCAGTCATACTCTGCAACGTTTATGATTCCCTCTTTGGCCAATAACTCTTTGTTGCCTAAGGGCACCAGAAAGCGCGTCTTACCCTGATTAAGCATATTCAGCTTTCGCAAACTGGGCAGATCCAAATGGTCATAGTGATTATGAGAAATCACCACGACATCGATGGCCGGCAGATGTTCGATTTCAATCGGAAGTTTTCCATAACGTTTGGGCCCAATGAAACTAAATGGCGAAACCCGCTCAGAGAGGGAGGGATCCGTCAGAATATTCACACCATCCATTTGCAACAGCATGGCTGAATGACCCAACCACGTGATGGCCAAGCCCGCAGGATGGTTGATCGCATTCATATCCACCGCAACTGTGGGTGCCCCCACGGGATCATCTTCGGGGAAACTGGTGGTCCATCGTTCCCAGTACCACTTCAGCACGCTTTCTTTGGGTGAATTATCATAGTTGTTCAGGAACCCATCTTTTCCGCGATGAGGAATTTTCGGATCGTGATATTTAAATGGCCCTGCGCAACCCACAAGGACTCCTATATAAATCAGGAGCAACGTTAGCTTTGTAATCATTCTACCAACATAGCACTTTACACGCAGCTCCATCGAGAGGAATTATTGCCACACCGGGACCTTAGGGCTACGACAGAGGCTGGCTAAAAATGACTTCCGTAAAACTGGAGAAACCCCTGTGATTGCTGAATATTGGAAGCAAAGATCCCTTGATCAAAAAGTCCTGATTCTTTTCATCCTGACTCTTTTATTTCGCGCCTTTTTCAGTTTGAATATCGGGCTGATCGACGACGAGGCTTACCATTGGTCATGGGCCAAAGATCTGCAACTTTCTTACTTTGATCACCCGGGTATGATTGCATGGCTGGAGGCGATTACGACCTCGATTTTTGGCGACAACCAACTGGGCGTTCGACTGCCGGGTTTCCTTTGCTTCACGGCGATGATTGTACTTTTGTATAAACTTACGAAACAACTTTTTGACCAATGGGCTGCGATCTTCGTCGGCTTTGTGATGTTGTGGTCCCCATTCTGGGGTTTTGGCGGATACGTGGCTTCCCCTGAACCCGTCTTTGCATTGTGCTGGGTGGCAGCGGTTTACGTGTTCTGGCAAGGCGTTCGCGAAGACAAACACCAATGGTCCGTTAAAAAAACCTGGTTGTGGCTGGGTGTTTTGATGGGCTTGGGTTTAAATTCAAAATTTATCATAGCACTGTTGGCTCCGGGATTTGGTCTTTACCTTTTGGCGACTCCAAACCGTCGCAAAGATTTGCTGACACCGTGGCCGTGGGTGGGATTCCTGATTGCTACGGTATTGTGCACGCCTATTTTCTGGTGGAACCACATTCACGACTGGCCGGGGTTCCGTTATCAATTCCATGATCGTCACAGTGGCGAAACGTTCAAGCCGGGGCGCTGGGGTGGCTGGTTTGCTGCTCAGCTTTTGTTCTGCACTCCATTCTTGTACGTGATGATTGCTCTGGCATTTATCACTTCTCTGCTTAAACGCAAGGAAGCTCGCTGGCGATTTCTATTCTGCTTAACGGTGCCCTCCATTGCCGTGTTTTATCCGCAGCCATTCTTTGCTGATTACAAACCGCACTGGTCGGGAGCCGCTTACACGTTGCTACTTATGGGTGCAGGTTACATCTGGTCGCAAGGTTTGAAGTGGGGGCAAAAGCAAATCGTGAAAGCCCGTAGCAAGGTATTCACTTACGGAATTTTGGGATTCTTTATTCCGTTGGCCTTGATCACTTACACTCCATTTGCTTACCCATGGATTCCGAAGGCCTTTAAGTTTTTTGCTCCGAATGCAAAATGGGAAACTACCTACGATCCTTCCAATGAGTTTACCGGTTGGGAAGAACTGGGCGAATTTGCAAATCGTCGTCAGCGCGAAATCCACGCGGAAACAGGACACCGTCCGTTCCTGGCAGCCCTTCGTTATGAGACCACAGCGCAGACTACGTGGGGCACCAAAGCGAAAATTTATATGCTGAACTCAACGGTCAGCAACTACACGGTCATGCAATCGGTCGAAGAAATGAAAAATATGGAAGGCCAGGACGCCTTGATCGTGACAACTGAAAAGTACGACAGGGATCCGATGGAATACGCAAAGTTCGACGGTTGTACTCGCGACAAGCTGATGACGTTCCGTCATGGCGTTCATGCGCGCACATTCTGGCTTTACCTGTGCAAAAATTTTCAGGGCATCACATACGGGCCGAACGAAAGACCACCTTCAGTGCGACGCTAAGGCTGTTTAACGGCGAATAACGGGTTGAACCGAAACCGTCAGGTTTTCAAGCTCCAGCCCGTTCACGTTCACTGGCAATTCACCGCGGAAGCGACGATCCACGACACGAATCATATAAAATCCACGAGGAATGGTTCCGGAAAGTTTGAAGGAGCCATCAGATGCCGCTCGGGCGCGCGCCCAGATTGTGGCATCGCGGTCGATCAGATGAATGGTCAGATTGCTCATGTACTTCTGGCTAACGCCTTTGACTTTCAAAGTGCCGGTAATGACAGCCTGATCAGAGGGATTGGACTGACGAATCAGTTTGTCATCCCCGCCTTGCGCGGAAACTTCAAATTGATCAGAAGCAAGATCTTTCGCTTTGCCATTGTCATCATGGGCACAAGCCCCGATAAAAACCGCCGCCAACACCAAACCTGTAAGAACAATACCCAACTTCTTCATGAATCCATCTTAAGGTACGGACACACTTTTGGTAGCAATAGCGCGTCACAAAGGTTGGGCGACGACGACGACTTCCTGATCATAGCTGTTTATGTAAATTCGCGTGGCACCTTTGTATTTAGGCGAGGTAATTTCGACCGTATAGTGCCCGTTGAAATAGATGTCTGAGAATCTGAACTTCCCCTGAATATCTGAAGTGGCTTCGCCTACGGTGACCCCATCATCATCCAACATTCTGACCTTGGTGTGCTTCAAGGGAGTTGCAGAAATGCCTTCGCCCAACATCAACGTGCCCCGTATCCGGGTGATTTGATTTTTGGTTCCAGTTGCAGGAATTGTCGGCATGGTGGAGTCTTCACGCACACCATAGACTTTGCCATTTAATACTTCCAAAGGATTTTTCAGTTCCTTTTTTTCTTGTTTGGCGGCACAGGCCCCAAGCAACAACATCGCAACGATAAAAATCTTTTTCATAGTTCACCAACTCCAAGGACTGATTTTGGACAATAAAAAAGGCAACCCTAGGGGTTGCCTTTTTCGCGATTAAACGTAAGAACCGCGTTTAATTTTTTCCAGGATCAATTTCTCTGTCTTGATTGGATCTTTTGGATCTACAGAGAAGAAAGACTGTTGCTCGCAACGAATCTTTTCTTTGATCAACCAGCGCAGGATGTCCGCCAAGTTTTTATTCTTTTTATCTAAGAAGAACGGATCGTTTTCCAAAGCATCTTTCGCTTTTTTCAAAGCGCGGGCTTCAGCTGGATCAGATTCTTTCACTTTGTAGTGAGGAAGATCGTATTTTTTCACGTCTTCTGGCAATACACCCAGGAATCTAACATTCGGTGCAGAGAAATGGGAGTTACGGATCAAAGATGCCGCAGATCCCGCTTTCAATGTACGGAAGATATTTTGCATTGTGTACGCATCGAGATCTCCGAAGAAGTACATCGGAACATCAAGTTCGTCCTGAATCAGTTTTGACCAACCACGAACACCGTTCGATGGAACCCCTTGAGCACCCATTACGATACAGTTGTTACGTTTCGTGAAACCCATCGATACCAGCGTATTCGCCGTACCTTCGGACTCAACGATCAAGCAGAAGTCGATTTTCTTTTTCGCCTTCAACTTCAAAGATTGAGGTTTATTTTTTGGCTGGAACGGAGAAGTACCCAAAGTTGAAAGATCAATAACGGCTTTTTCTCCGTCAGGCATCGTTTCAGTAACGACCAACTGCTGAGAGTAGGTTTGACCACCACGATCATTGGCAAAAACATTCAATTCTTCCCGGTAAACTTCGAGCATATCACCGATGAAGTCGATGATTGAATCCGATTCAGGCTGATCTTCGAAATCCAACGGCTTCAAACGAGGATTTCCTTTTATTTCACCTTTACACATGTAATACAGCTCACGCTTTGTATTGACAGTTCCCGTATCGAGGTTACGCAGCAACATTTCTAAAAGAAACACCACGCGGGCCAATTTTTGAACAGAAGATACGTTCAATTCCGTACGAACAACTTTATCACCTGGAGTCAGGTAACCCACCTTAGAGTTGTACAACGAGTTATCCAAAGAAGTTTTAACAGCTTCCAAAACGGGACGTTTTGAAGACTCCAAGTCTTTCAACATCTTATCAGCCAAGATACGCGCTTCCTTAGGAATATCGATCTTAAGCTCACGAATAGAAATCATTTTCTCTTTTGCCATTACGCTTTTTTCCCAGTCGTTTTCTTAGTCGTAGCTACCGCTTTTTGCGTACCAACGGCTTTTTTCGTCGTAGATTTTTTTGTTCCTTGGGCAGCTTCTTCGTGGATGTCTTCCGCAGAAATCACATCGATTTCTTCTTCGTCACCATGATCGATACCTTTTTTCTTTTCACGCTGTTTTTGCGCCAAAAGTTTGGATTCTGCTGCTTCCAAGTCTGCAATTGCCTCTTCAGAATCGCGGCCCAAAAGTTTTTTCAAACCTTCTTCAGCTTTTTTCTTACGAGACTCAGGTGCATTGATGATTCTTGCCAAACCCTCTACAAGGATCGGACCGAACTGTTCAATATGGGCCAATTTTCTTTCAAGATCTGCTTCCTTCACTTCTTTTTTGATGTGACGGGAAAGCTTTTGACCTGCCTGGATCAATGCCAGACGAATCTCTGCCACCAACTCTTCAGATGCATCGATAGTTTCTTTCGAGGCATTTTTAAATTTGATGAACGGAGAAACGATAGAAATCGCGAAAATATAAGGACCCAGTGGCAAAGAGTCTTTAGGTTGACCCAAGCCATAAGTTTTCCAGTTTACAGATTCAATCGCCCAAGTGATCGCGCAACCCGATTTATCGAATTGAAGTGGAACACGGTTCGCGAAACGAAGAAGTGTCACTGGAGAATCGTTTTGTTGGTTGCGGTCTTTGAAACGTGCCAAAGCAACTTCAACCACGACAGGTTTAAAGTCACAAATTGTCGGTTTACGAGTCACAACTGCAAAGAAGTCAATCTCGCCCAAACGAGTGATGGATTTGGAAAGCGCTTCCTCACCAACAGTTAAAACGGACTTCGTGGAAGGAGCCATCAAATCTGTATTTTGAACGGCTTGGAAAACCTTTTTAAAGTCCTCTTCGCTTAAAGAAGTGATTGGTTTTTCCAAAAGGTTTTTTGGAAGACCGTTCTTAACAAAGTCTTTGATCGACTGATCACTGATACGAGAGAAACCCGTCTTCAAGAACTTCGACAAAGTCGTTTTACCGAACAACGTCGCATGAGTGATGAATTCACCCAATTTGAATGTATGAGGATGCGGTAAAGATGCCTCTGGAACTTGCGGGACTTCGGTGCTGACACGAGCGATCGTTACAAAGTCAGCGTCGCTTAATTTGTACGTGATGGTCATATGAGGATTCACAAGAATTGTGCCCTCGATATAAGTCAAAATACCACCGTCACCGTTCAATTGAATACGTCCATCAAGAATGAATTCAACACGAGTTCCGTGGTCACGATCCCAATCGATAGTTTCTTTGTTTTTAACAACACCCGTATTGGATTTGATATCGACATCGACTTGCGCCGAAATCGCTTTACGCATTTTTTTAGTTTTAGAAATTACGCTCACACCGCGAGCATTGGTCATCTGAGCCCACGTAGTGGCTGCAGAGATACCGATGCCCTGTTGACCGCGCGAACATTGACCGCGACCGAACTTGGAAGACGCAAGATACTCCCCGTAAACCTTGGCAAGATCTTCGCCCTCGATTCCGGGACCGTTATCTTCGACAACGATGCGAATTAAATCAGTATTTTTGGTGGAACCAGATCCAACTTTGGAAATCTCTACTAACAGATCAGGCAAAATGCCGGAAGATTCACAAGCATCTAAAGAGTTATCTACGGCTTCTTTCAAAGTCGTCAAAACGGCTTTCAATGGAGACGAGAACCCGACTTGCTGAAGGTTCTTAGCAAAATATTCAGCTGTACTACTTTTGGTAATTTTGCTCACAGTCGCTTAGTCCTTATAACGATGTTAACGAATTTTAATACAATGACTTTGATAGCTTATTCCTAACGCAGTTGGTTAAATCAAGACCAAAGGCTCAACGTCGCGCGGCACAATTTTTAATGTGAGGTAATCCACCTTTACTTTCCTTGCTTGAATACATAACGGGCCTTATGAACATTAGTTAGTCTTCCTGCGCAGTACGTTTTAATATTCAGGACGGTATGAAACACCAAGAAACTTTAACAGCGACTTTTAAAGAGCTCGCTGAATCATTCGCCCAATTGGTTGAGGGTGAGGGGATTATTATTCGCCCTTACGCTGATCCAAAGCTCATTCACTTCAATCGTCTTAGTCCAGACGAACAAGTGGATGTGATCTCCCGTGTGAAAACCTATGTCTTGGCTTTTGTTCATATGAAGGAAAAACATCAGCCTCTGACTGATACCCGTGCTCAGGTAGAAACCTACCTGAATACGGCTGGCTACAACTCTCGCCCCGAAGATCTGGATTTAATCGAAAACGACCACTTCATCGAGATCTATAATCGCGCAGGGATGCATCTCTTCCGTTCTTTAAATATTCTGGAAATCAGCAGTTATACTTTTGAAGACCTGTGTTGCCGTCAATGGCATCATCTTTATGAGCGTCCAGGCGACGAGCAGGAGAAAATCATTCTGGCAGCAGCACAGTATTTCCAGCTGGAAAATCCCGTTCGCCAAGAGACGGGGCTTAAACCTTTTAGAATTATCGAAAAAGACAGCTTGGAACGCCTGATTTATAATGCGGAAACAAAGTGGTTCATTCCAGTGTTTAAAGCGGATTCGTTTGCAGCGGTTTTAACTATTGTTGTGAATCGGAATAAAAATCCTATTCCTCAGTATTTTCACCCGTAGTGATTTTCAACTCTTCCAAAGCCATCTCTGCACGGGTCTTATGACCCTTTTTGCTGTTGCAGTCTTTGCAGGATGGAACGCAGTTGTTCTTGGTGGATTTACCGCCGCGAGCGATGGGAATCAAATGATCCATCGTTAGCTCTGCAGACTTAAACTTCACTCCGCAGTGATAGCAAACTCCCTTGCCCAGTTCCTGGCGCCACCATTGGCTTTGACGAAGCTCGCGAGCTTTCGCTTTTTCCTTTTTCTGGTGAGCCTCTGGGGCTGCGCTAAAGTAGTATTCCATGGGGGCTTTTATAGCCGAAACCTTGAAATCCAGCAACTCACCCTCGGTTTTTAGGGGTGAATCATATAAAATTTCTGCCTTTTTAGTGGGTTTTTAGGTGGTTTTACCCCCGGTTTTTAGCCTTATGGTCCAGCGTCCAGGTTTAGAATCTGGACCTTGGACACCCCTTAAAACCTCAATTTTACGAGCTTTTTAGCCGATAACTTTTCTGAGAATTCTTATTTGAGGAGTGAGTTATGTCCGTAAAAACCTTTAAAAAAGGCGAAGTCATCTTCAAGGATGGCGATAAAATCACCTCTGTTTACCTGATTCAGTCAGGTGGCGCTTCTCAGTGTCTGATTCGTGGTAAAAAGAACGTTGAGTTCTTTCAGTTGGGACCGTCTCATTTCCTGGGAGATCAGGTCATTCTGGGAGCACAAACTCACCCGACAGCAGCTGTAGCCACAGCTGAAACCAAGGTACTTGAAATTCCTGTTGATACATTGAAACAAACTTATGAAGGCGCTCCACAAATGCTGAAAGTGATCATCAAATCACTGGCAGAGCGTCTGCGCATGGGCGTGAATGAAGTTCGCTCCTCGAAACTTGAAAAAGACTCCTCCCCATGCCCTGAGGATCAGGTCGCGAAAGCTTTCGGCGCAGTCTTCCACACAGCAAATCACAAAGGCGATAAAACGACATTGCCTGGTCGCGTGGTTATCGAGTGGCAGATGATGAAGCAATACTCTCAACGTGTGATGGGCGAGAGTCCAAAGCGTGTCGAGCAGATCATCAACATTCTGGTGAAACAAAAACTGGCTTTGTACGAAATGGGCAAACCCGTCGACAATCCAGAGGGCGCTGACGAGATTCAAAAAGTCCACTTCCTGGATTTGAATCTGGTTGAAGCTTTCTTTGAGTTCTTCCAATACTACTATTTTAAAGGTGCCGGAAAGTCCGAGCTTTTACGCGTGGACGAAGTCTGTCTGAATCTTTTGGATGGTCTTTTGAAAGTCACAGGCGATGCTCCTGAAGTCGACCGTTTTGGTATCACCAGTATCGAATTCGCAAAATTTTCCGAGTACTGCACCAATGAACTTGGCTTTGCCTTGAACAACGATCACTTCACCCGTCTTGAGGGCAAAGGGATCTTTATGAAGCGTCGTACAGTTGGTACGGGCGTGTTACTGCAATTTGAAATCAAAGAGTTCCGTTCGATGTTGCAAAGCTGGAAGATGCTTCGCGAGATCGATAAGTGGAATGAACGCGGCTACGTCGACATCAACGAAAAAGAAGAGAAACCGAAAAAGAAAACCAATGGCCCACAATGCCCTCAGTGTAACTCTGAAGTCGTGGCTGGCGCCAAATTCTGCGGAGAGTGTGGCCATAAACTGGTCAGCGCGGCTTAATCATGGGACCATTGACTATATTCAAAACCATCAACAATGAAGTTCACAAAAGATTCCTTCTGGAAACTCTTGTGGCTATCGAAGGCGAAATCCTGATCAAAGGTGATGATGATGAAAAAGAGCATGTGAATGCGGTTTCCATCAATGACAAGAATCAGATTCAATGCGTGATGACCGATGGATCCAAACTGAAGTTTGGCCTGAAAAGCGTCCTGACTTGCTATTTCCGTGTGAACAACGAGAAGTACATGTTCGAAGCCACAGCCCTGCCTTTCGAAGGCGGACTGAACCTGTCCCTGAAGGATCTTTTTCACCTGCAAAGAAGAAAGAACTTCCGCTACACCCTGCCCTCAGGATTTCAAGCGGACTGTTTGATCGCAACTTTGAATTTACAACAATCAAACACAACCTGCCGTCTGATTGACGTCTCCACAGAAGGCTGCGCGATTTTACTGACAGCGGAAATGCCGACATTGCGTCTGGATGACCGTGTGGAAGCTGTTATCTTTTTAGAGGAGCGCGAACCGATTCCGGTTCAGGGATTCGTCAAGAATCTGCGCGTTCACGGAGATGACATGGTGATCGGACTTGAGTTCAATCACCTGGCAAATTCCAGCGAATTTGCCATCATGAGCGCCATTGTGGAAATGCAGCGCTCTGCCTACAAAAAAGCCGGTTAAAACCGGCTTTTTTTATCTACCTGGGTTGGGATAGTAGAGTTTATTATCCCACATGCCTTCGTTAAAATACTGAATCTGTGCCTTCATTTTATTTACTAAGACAGCTTTGCGTGCCGCGGGCTCAGTCAACGGGGTTTCCCCTGCCCGGTCCTCAATCGCAAACATCACGGGCTCCGCTTGTCCCAGGGCCCAACGAATACGATAATCCTTGGCAAACAACTGATAGATTCCGTCATTAAATACCACAGCCACCTTATCGCCATCCACGAAGATAGAGCTCCCCATGTAGTTCTCTTCCTTCTGCGGAATTTCCAAAAAGTCCAAAATGGTCGGCAGAATATCTATGTGTTGCACCACCATCTTGGAATCCACTTTCGGAAATTTAAACTCCGGATGATAGAAGAAAATCGGAACCATATAGTCCCCAACTTCATTCGTGTACTCCGGACGATAGTGGATTGACGTATGATCTGCCGTGATTACAAACAAAGTGTTTTTAAACCATGGTTGCTTTTCGGCCTCGGCAAAAAACTTTTCCAAGGACATATCCGTATAGGCGATGGTTTTTAGAATCGGCAATGATCCTTCTTTAAACACGTCCTGATACTGAGCTGGAACTTTGAAGGGCTGATGGGAACTAAGGGTAAAAACCGACGTCATAAACGGCTGTTTAAAGCCATTGACCTCTTTCAGCATCCACTGCAGGAAAGGTTCATCCCAAATTCCCCAGACGCCGTCATCGTCCTTGGAGTTCCCGTATTCACTGGCTCCGTAATATTTCTCGATACCAGCACTCTGCATGAAGGAATCAAAGTACATCGTTCCGTTATGCCCACCATGAAAAAAGCTGGTGGAGTACTTTTTATCCGCCAGCAGGGTTCCCAGTCCCAGGAAGTAATTCGCGGTAAAGTGCGACGAAATGAAGGGTTCACTCATCAGCGCGGGAATTCCTCCCATGATCGCCGCAATTCCCTCAATGGAGCGGCGTCCATTGGCGTAGGCATTTTCAAACACCAATGACTTTTTCATCAACGAATCCAGGAACGGAGTGCGAGTCACACCATCGACCGTACCAAAGTATTCAGAGCCAAAGCTTTCCAACATGATGATCATTACGTTTTGTGGTGCCGTCGGGCGCTGCCCTTTCAGACTGCTGCCGACAAAGGAACCATTCAACAACGCCAGCATCTCGTTCTTATCCGCAAAATACTTTTCATGCTTAATATCGTTGGCGCCGTAGCTTTTGATAAACGTGAAGGTCGAATTCAGCACCAGATTGTTCAAGAGCGGTGCTGTGAAAACATTGGCATTTACAAAGTTAATAGGCTTTCTTTGAAAGCCCCCGCGAATACCGAATACCGCCAAAGCCAAAGCCAGAAAGCACATAAGGCCATGCGCTCCCCATGCTTTTAAACTGCCTTGCCAGTGGGTGTTTCCAAATGGTCTGCGCAGCAGGAACCAGGATGAAACCATCAACCCCGCGACAATCACCGTATTGATCAAAAACAACAACCAGTAGCTGCCGACAAAGTTCAGCATTTTACCCTGGGCTTCGTTCAAAATAAAAATAGTGTCGTAGGTGAATCGGCGCCCGACGAAATTAATAAACTCCGTATCCACCAGATTCAGGATCAAGAAGGGCACATTGACGAGGCAAAAAACACCCCAGGTGACCTTCTCCCAAACGGAGTTCCATTTGGCTGGCCACGGGAAAAAGCTAAGCAGAAGGATCGGAGCCACCCCGCAAAATGCTGCTGAGAGGTCAAAACGCATTCCCACAAAGAATGCCCATAGGATGTCTGTTATCGATTTGGAGTGAAATAAGTTCCAATTCCAGATCAAAAACTCCGCCCGCGCCAGGGCGTAAAACACCATCAAAAGCAGAATCAGAGCAAAGATCTTAATCAGTCGTAAAGAGTGTCCAAACATAGGCCCATCCTACACTGTCGCGACACGTTAAAACAAGGTTCCGCCCGCCCACTGCCGCCTCTGGACATAAAGTGGGCACTCTGGTAGGTTGCCCCCATGACTCAAGAGCAAATGAAACAACGCCTAGAAGAAACTTACCCAAACTGCAAAATCGAAATTTTCGATCTAACAGGAACTCAGGATCATTGGGAAGTATACGTGGAAAGCTCCAAATTCGCAGGCCTGACACGAATTCAGCAACATCAGCAGGTCATGGCTTGCTTTGGACCAGAACTTAAAACCGGTGAAGTCCACGCACTCTCCATTAAAACCAAAATAGTTTAAGATAAGTATTTAAAACGAGGAATTTATGTCTCCAGTACTACAAAAAATCGACGGTATCGTAAAAGGTAACAAAGTTGTGCTTTTCATGAAAGGCACTCAACAATTTCCAATGTGCGGTTTCTCTGCACGTGCCTGCGCAATTCTTCAGGACATCGGCGTTCAGTTTCAAGACGTGAACGTGCTTGATGACGAAGAGATCCGTTCTGGTATCAAAGAATACGGCAACTGGCCGACGATCCCTCAGTTGTACGTGAATCACCAACTTGTTGGCGGTTCTGACATCATGATGGAAATGTACCAATCTGGTGAGCTACAGGAACTACTAAAGTAAAATGAGATGCAATGTCGCCACTTGGGACCGCACTCTTAGATTCATCCTTGGCGTAGGACTGACCGCTTACGCCATCGCTGGGGGTCCCTTCTGGACTTACATCGGTATTTACGGTCTGTTCACCGCTGCTTGGGGCTTGTGTCCCATCTATGCTTTCTTTAGAATAAGAACACTGAAAGATTTTTACCGGCCCGTTCACGACCAGGAATAGGATATCACCATGGCACCAGCGACTCTCCTCGAGCTTGATAGTTTTCTAAAAAAAGACCAGATCAAAACCGACGAGGAAAGCTTAAAGTACTGGGGCAAAGACTGGACAACCTATTTCGACATCAAAGCGTCGGCTATTGTTTTCCCACACACGACTGAACAAGTCTCCGCCCTGGTAAAATGGGCACGTAAAAACAAAATCGCTCTGGTTCCATCAGGAGGTCGCACCGGACTTTCCGGGGCCGCTGTTGCGACTCAGGGTGAAGTCGTTGTTTCTTTTGATCAGATGAACAAAATCAAAGACTTCAGCTCGATTGATCAGACCGTGATCATTGAAGCCGGAGTGGTGACGGAAACTCTGCAGGAGTTCGCGCACTCGAAAAATCTTTTCTATCCGGTGGATTTCGCGGCAACCGGTTCATCCCAAATGGGCGGAAACATTTCCACCAATGCGGGCGGCATCAAAGTGGTGCGCTACGGACTGACACGTGACTGGGTGGCGGGACTGAAAGTCGTCACTGGTACCGGTGAAATTCTGGAACTTAATAACGGACTTGTTAAAAATGCGACAGGCTATGACCTGCGCCATTTGTTCATCGGTGCCGAAGGAACTTTGGGATTTATCACTGAAGCCACAATTCGTCTTGCACCAGCTCCCCCACCAATGAAAGTTCTGGTGATGGCGGTCAGCGGGCTTGAGTCTGTGATGAAAATCTTTGGCAAATTCAAAACTCAAACGTCCTTGGTGGCATTTGAGATGTTCTCCGATAAAGCACTGGCAAAAGTTTTGGAAAACACCGGCCTGCCAATGCCACTTGAAACTCAAGCTCCTTTCTATGTGCTGGCAGAGGTTGAAATTCGCTCTGAAGCTGATGAGGAAAAGGCACTGGAGGTTTTTGGCCAATGTGCAGAGGACGGCTGGGTGATTGACGGTGTGATTTCCCAATCAGACACACAAGCAACGACATTCTGGAGATACCGCGAGGACATCTCTGAATCCCTGGCGAAATACTCACCGTACAAAAATGATATCTCTGTGGCTATTTCCAGAGTTCCGCCATTTATGGCAGACCTTGAGAAAGTGCTGTCCGGTGCATATCCCAACTGGGAAGTTGTTTGGTTTGGCCATATCGGCGACGGAAATCTGCATATCAATATTTTGCGACCACAAGGTATGAGCAAAGAGGAATTTGTTCAGGAATGCCGCAAAGTCGATGTGATGGTTTTTGATGCGGTTAAAAAGTATCAAGGCTCGATCAGTGCCGAGCATGGCGTCGGATTGACTAAGAAGTCCTTCCTGAACTACACCCGCTCCAATGCGGAAATTGATCTGATGAAGGGAATCAAAAAAGTCTTTGATCCTGACAACATCATGAATCCAGGAAAAGTGATCTAAAGCAAAAAGCCACTCCCTCAAATGAGTGGCTTTTTTATTAAAACGGTATCGCCAGACCAAACTCGTTCAGAACGAAATTGCTCATCACTTTAAAATCCACTCTAAAATCCCGGGATTTGTACAATGCCGTCGTAAAGTGCAAAAACGGCATCGGCAAGATATCAACTGAATGACCACCAAGACTGGTCATAAACTTCATTCGATAACCGTCGATCTCATAACACTCAGTGACCTCGCGTCTTCCGTCAAAGTACGTGTCACAGGTCTTCGGCGTCTGCCTTGCATATACCCCAAACGTCAGCCCCCATTGCGTGCGGTCCGAAACCTTGAATGTCTCCCCGATCTGCAAGGCTCCTGCTGGATTGTCATAGCAGTCCTTCACAAAAGCCGCGAGCAAGGTCAGCCCGCTTTCCGCCACATATTCCAATCCCACCCCAGGCGTGATCACAGTGGCCCCTTTCCCATCGACTTTGCGAGGCATGTAAGTCGAAGCGTTGGGCCCCGGAGAAATCCCATGCACCACAACAGAGGGCATCACCAGACTTAGACCCTTCAAAGGATTCTTTCGTGTTACTAATTTATCCGATTGATTCAGGCTGCCGTATCCAGCTCCCCATCCTTGCAAGCTGAATAGTGTGAACGCGATTGCGAGCGAAATCCTTTTCGCTGTGAGCATTGGCCCCTCCCATAGATGGGACACGCTCCGCTTTGCCTCGGTTAAATAGAAATTATTTCATTGTGTGCGAAAGACGGGAGAGTTCGACTCGAAGTATTTATCAAATATTTTTTTAAGGGTTCCATCTGCTCTCATTGCTTCCATATGTTTGGTGATCATCTCGATTTCCTTGGGTGCCAAACGTCTGTTGGAATAGACATAGCCCACCGAACTGGAATGTACCGGATCCGGCAATCTTGTTACGATGGAAGTCATTTTCAATTTATTGAGGTAGTAGAGTGTTGTCGCCGTTGGAAACAGAACCGCCTGAACACGCCCTGCCTTTAACATTTTAAACAATCCCTCTGGATTTGGCGCTCCGACGGCACGTCCCTCCGCATTTAGAGTCGCCAATTCCTCCGGTGTCCACGTTGAATGGGAGCCAATCATCACCCCCACCCGCATTTTTTTGTCAGCCAGAAGACTCTCCACACTTGGAAAGCTTTTCTTCAGAGAAGTTAAATACGTCAGCGATCGCTCCGCTTCCGTTATCTTCACAAAAGTTGCCATTTCATTAAATTCATATTCTGAACCCACAAGCAGAAACAAATCCATCCGGCCTTGGCGCATGCGGGTAATCGCAACCGGTCGGGTGAACTCCACCACCGCAAAGTTGCAGCCTGTCCGACGGAAAAGCTCCTTACCAATATCGACACCAATTCCCACACGTCGACCTTTTTCGCGCATAAATACCGGAGGATAGTCGGCAACACCCACATCAAAATTCCGACTGCAGGGTTGTTCCACGGCCGTGGCACCTGCACTGACAGAAATAAAAATGAGGATAAAAAGAATGATCCCTGACTGCATGGGGCCATTATAAACTTGCGGAACTTCATGCGATGCATGTTTTGCGGCAGGGCTAGTTAATTAACGGAGAAACGCATCTAAAGCCATGTCCTTCGCGCCAAGCCAACCAAGATCCGCCAGCAGTGTACTTAATGCCAGAAACAGTGACGGCGCCATCGACGGAAATGCTCTCGAGATCACCTGTTGAATCCAAGTCAAGATCCCGAACAGCAAACTCCAACGTACATCCGCTAGTGCTGGCAATTAACACAGTATTTATAATAGCTGTTCGAAGTAACTTCATCACCGGTACTGAAACAGCGTTATTTAACAATTCTTTTACTCTAATCAAAATGGTCTGACATTCCCAAACTCATATGCAAATCAACAGGATTTCGTGTTCTATTCGAATGGACCGTTACCAAAAATGTTAAGAACTATATAATTTCACTTATGAGGTTCCTTAGACTTTGCATAGTTCTTATTTTGATCGCATCCCCTGCTTGGGGACGAACCATCAAGGTTCATGTTTTTTATTGGAATGACAAAATCGAAGCCCAAGTTGCGATGAGAGCAGGACTCGAGCAGGAGTTTGAAAAGCACAACGCCTCTTCTTCAGAACTGAAAATTGAACTCGTTCCCTATGTGGCCGGCGATGGACGAGAAGGAATTTTAAATCAGATCAACCAGCTGGAAGAAGCCTTTCCCAAAAAGCCCGACGCCATGATCATTCAGCCTCCCGATCTCGCCACGGCCAGCAAAGCCTTGCAAGAGGCGAACGCCGCAAAGATCCCCGTCTTCAGTTTTGACCAATACATACTCTTGGGAAATCTGACCTCTTATATCACAAGTGATAATTATCAAGCGGGCTGGGACAACGGAATCTACATCGCCTCCCTTATCCCCAAAGAGCAGGAAATTAAAATTGTTCTGGTGGAGTACCTGCGAGTGTCAGCTGTCATAAATCGTGTTGATGGCTTTTTTGATGCTCTTCGCTCAAAAGGGCGCAAGTTCACCGTGCTTAAGCGTTATGAAGCGATCACTCCTGATTCCGGCAAAGTTGCGGCCCAGGAAATTCTGCGGGACTTTCCCCAAAAAAAAAGCGTCGATGTGATTTTCACAGTGAACGATGGCGCGGGAATTACCATAGCTGACACTCTTTGGAGCAAGGGTCGCAAAGAAGTTTTGCATGCGACCGTTGACGGAGATCCCAAGGCCATAGAAAACATTCGCCGTAAACGGCTGACCGTGATCGACTCCTCACAATACTGTGCTGAAATCGGCCGCGAAACCGCTCGTCAGGTGATCAACCACTTCGAGGAAAAAGCCGTCAACGCCCGTGTCTTGATTCCAACCTATCCAGTGACAATCAAAAGCCTTAGTGGCTTTAATGGCTGGCTCGGCACTCCCACTGTATCAATTCATGCCTCAGATTTCAGAATGCCTAGCAGCGAAACACCGTCCCTCAACTCCAAGGAGCGAGAAAGACTTCCGGCAATAAAAATTGGAATCGCCCCTTATTGTCCTTATCTTTGCGAGAAAGGTCCAAAAAGATGGACCGGATATCTCAACGATATTTTGACCAGTGTCGCAAAAGAAAATGATATCAAAATTCAAATTGTCAGTTTGACCGACACCGAACTTCCCAAAGCATTAATGGCAAAGACCGTGGACTACATCATATTGCCCAGCTACCTGGTGCGCTATGAACCGAATTTTCAAGCCGTTGGGCCGAAGCTGGGTATCTCGTTCACCGGAGCACTCTTCACCCCTGGTGTGCGCATAAGAGTCGTCGACCAGGATTCTTTGACGGACATGCGAATTGCATTTGCCAGATTGGGACAGGAAACCGAATTGAAGCTGAACCCTGCCGAGTTTAAAAAGTCCACGAAGATCGAAGGACATGATGTGGCGGACCGAATGATCAAAACCATTATTGAACGACGCGTGGATCTGGCATTGGGTGATTACAATGTTTTGCGCTATACACTGCTTCGTCGCCAGCATCTGAATCTGGAATTGCAACCCACTTCATTGACCGGCTTTAACAGTCTCAGTCTGGTGATAGTGCCCGAGAACAAGTATCCTTTGGAACTTCAAGACCTGCTTAACACATGGATGGAGAAGGCCCGATCCAACGGTCAACTGGAGCAAATTCTTCGCAAATACAACTTATTGGATTGGAAGTACTATAGATAAAAAAAAGGCCCTGATACTCAGAGCCTTTAATCTATTTTCAATTTTAAACTTTGAAACTATCTGCAGCTTGCAGTTACCAAGTAGCTGTTGCCGCGGAAAAGTCTAACAGTGCGGCAAGTAAGGTTTTGAGCTGTGCAGTCTGCAATCGGAACGATTTGGTCGTTTTGAACCATCATCACGTTGTTTTTGTCGCACCAAGAAACGTAATCAGTCGTAGCTTCTTCTTGGCCATAGCCTTCATAAGCAGGAACATTAAAAGCAAACGCTGGAACTGCAGCAACAAAAGACAAAGCGATCAAAACAGATTTCACCGAAACCCCCAGAAGTTATTAAAGAGGGTCCGGGTGTACCACGAGTTGCCCGAAATCTACAACCCCACATGCAAAAATGTTAGAGTTGTAAGCATCGAAAACTTTAGTAAACGACTCGCGTTCGGATTGAGCGCTCCAGCTTGCCTATTTGTTCAGCTAAAGTCTGCACTTGAGTCGCATGGACGTCCATGACCAGGTACCCGATCTCCGGGTCCGTCGACAGATATTGCCCTTCGATATTGGCGCCGGCTTTGGAAATAATTCCATTGATCTCGCCCAAAACCCCGGGCTCATTGCGATGGACATTCAACAGGCGCGACGTCCCCTGCTTTACCGGCAGGTCCACGTTTGGAAAATTCACCGCCCCTGATGAGGAGCCAATTCGCAAGTAGCGACGGAAGCTTTCAGCAACCTCCAGGCCGATGGCGTATTGGGCCTCCTCAGTGCTGCCCCCGATATGCGGGGTCAGAATCACGTTCGCGATTCCCTGCAAAGGGGAAATAAACTTAACTTTGTTGGACGCAGGCTCTTCTGGGAACACGTCGATGGCACATCCTGCGATGTGCTTGGATTTTAGGGCCTCTACCAGGTCTTCGATAACCACCACTGTCCCGCGACTGGCGTTGATCAGGTGGGCCCCTTTTTTCATCGCCATCAGTTCGTTTTTGGAAATCATATCCTTGGTTTCTGCGGTTTCAGGAACATGCAGAGTCACAAAATCAGCTTCCGCCAAGAGCTCTTTCAACGTGCCCTTGCCGACAGCATTCCCCAGTGGCAGTTTTTTCACGATATCATAAAAAATCACCTTCAAACCCATGGACTCCGCCAACACACTGACCTGGCTGCCGATATGGCCATATCCGACGATTCCCAAAGTTTTGCCGCGGACCTCATGGGCGCCTTCTGCGGATTTAACCCAACCACCCTGATGTGCCTGAGTATTGCGATCGCCCAACTGACGCGACAAAGAAATCATTTCAGCAATCACCAGCTCAGCGACGGAACGCGTGTTGGAGTGAGGGGCATTGAATACAGGCACTCCCCACTTGCGGGCATTTTGCAAATCAACCTGATTGGTGCCGATGCAAAAGCAACCAATCGTCAAAAGATGTTTGTTGGCTTCTAAAACTTTCCGGGTGATTTCGGTTTTTGAGCGAATGCCCAGAATCTGATAATTGGGCAAAATCTGAAGCAGTTCCTCTTCTGAGGGAGAGTGAGCCAGCAAATCCACCTTGAAGCCTTCTTCAGCAAGTTTATCTTTGGCAACAGCGTGGATGTTTTCAGTCAAAAGTATCTTCAGCTCACTCATTGAATGCCCCCTAATAGCATCACGACACAGTCGTGGATGCATCCCCTTATTTTAGAGGCAAAACGTGACACTCGTCACTACTGACCAAGGGCATTAAGGGTGGTCAAAGGACTTTCGCCGAGCCATGCTTATCTATATGGCAAAAACTCGAGCATTTTCTCTACTCATCGTTGACGACGACAATCTGATTCATCAGTCCTTGAAGATGAGCCTGCCTTCTTACTGGAAGGTGTTTTCAGCACAAAAACTGGAAGCCGTTCAGTTTGAACGTTTTTATCATGCCGCTTTCGTGGATATGCACCTGGAAACAGGAAAGCCTGCCATCGGTCCCAAGGTCATTGAAAAACTTATGAAACACAACCCTCAGCTTGAGGTTGTTGCCATGTCCGGGGATCTGAGCCGCGAACTTATGGAGTCTTGCCTAAAGGCCGGGGCCCAACGCTTTCTTGCAAAACCCTTGATGCCGGAAGAGATCACCATGGTGATCGAAAAAATTGAGGCGTTGTGGGATTTGCGCACCTTTGATCCGAACTCAGACCGGGGCAGCACCCGCTGGGTCGGTCAGTCCAATGAATCCCAGACGATCAAAAAACGCCTGGCCGAGTTGCGTGGCGAAAGCAAACCCGTTCTGATCGAAGGCGAAACCGGTTGCGGTAAAGAAGTCGTCGCCCGCCTGCTGCATGAGCAAGAGGGCGAGCGCCCTTTTATTGCCGTCAATCTGGCATCCATCCCTGAACATTTATTTGAATCTGAAATCTTCGGCCATGTTAAAGGGGCCTTCACCGGTGCTGACCAAAATAAAATCGGTCTGGCGGAAGCCGCCAACGGCGGAGACTTGTTTCTGGATGAAATCGAAGCGCTGCCACTGACTCAACAAGCAAAGCTTTTAAGATTTTTGGAAAGTGGCGAAGTACGCAAAGTGGGTGCGAAAGAATCCATGATCGTGAAGACCCGCATCCTTGTTGCCTCCAACAAACCGTTGGACAAAATGGTGGCGGCCGGTGAATTCCGTGAGGACCTGTTGTTCCGTCTGGCTTCTCAAAGAATTAACTTGCCACCTTTGCGCGATCGTCTGGATGACATTGATGAGCTGGCTCAGCACTTCCTGTCCATGGAAAGACCACGTCGCAACAAACAGTTCACGGAAGATGGACTGGAAGCTTTGAAGAAATACAACTGGCCCGGAAATGTGCGTGAACTGAAGCGCGTGTGCGAACAATTGAGCCTGACATCTCCTTTGCCTTTTATTCGTGCAGAAGATGTCAACAAGTGGTTAACGCCTGCCGCCACTCCTGCAAAAGCTCCCTCGTATACTGTGATTGATTTCACAAAAGGCCTGAATACATTGGTTGATGACTTTGAGGCCCATGTGATACGCACAGCGATGAAACAAACAACTAACATCGAAGAGGCCGCACAGCTTCTTCAGGTTTCAAGATCGAATCTTTATAAAAAGATCAGCGATTATAACATCCAGGAAGGATAGCTCCATGGACTTTCAACTTCCCATCACTCTGAATATTCCAGCCGCATGGGAATCGCACATTTACCGTCAAACGGTTTTGATTGTTCTTTCAATCATCTTTGCCTCTGGTGCGATCGTTTTCTTTTTCCGTAACAAGAACTACTATTTCGTTCAATCCTGGGCCAGCATCAAAAGCTGGCTGATTGCGGCTCCGTTGATGTTTATCGTCATGGGCCTGCCAACGCCATGGCCATTGGTGTGTCTGACCTTGCTGGCCATCCTGGGCGCCAAAATCTTCTTTCAGATCATGGGGATGTTCCATCGCAGCAACTTTGTCTTGATCTGCTATGCCGGCATTGTGGGCCTGGCTGCCTGTATCTACTTTGACCGGGTCGACATCTACAACGTCATGCCGATGATCGTGCTGATGGCTGCCTGCCTGGTTCCCCTGATTCGCAACTCTTACAAGCGCATGATTCAATACATGTCCCTGACTTTGCTGGCCTTCATCTTCCTTGGATGGTCCTTCATGCATCTGGGGCTGATCATGAAATTCCCGAATGGGATTTACCAGCTGATGTATCTGATCATTTTGACCGAATTCTGCGACAACACCAATCTGGCAGTGGGACGTTATATCGGTGGCTGGAGAATGTTCCCGTCCATCAATCCTCGCCGTACTGTGGGCAGTACCGCGGTCTCCATCGCTTTGACTCTGTTCCTTGCAGGTTGCATGCGCTTCCTGTTGCCGGATGGATCTGAAAAATACTGGCTGGCATCGGGTCTGATCGCGGCGCTGGGTGGTTTTGTCGGAGACCTGGTAATGACAGTTGTTCGTCGGGACGCCGGCATGAAGACCATGGGACCTTTCATCATTGGCCGTGGTGATTTCCTTCACCGCGTGGATCGTCTGATCTTTGTTGCACCGATCTATTATTACGTGATGACGGTTTTGCTATGAGGGATTGGGATTACGAAAACGAGCAGTGGACCAAACTGCCGTCTTACCTGAAACATCTGCCGCTTTTTACCCGCCATCTGGATTTTTTCAGTGTGTGCATGCGTTTTTTGTGGTCCCTTATTCTGAAGAATATCATCTTCAAGTTTTACATCCGCCTCAAAGTCACAGGTGTGCCGTTTAAAACCATTTATGAAAAACATCCCAAGCTGATCATCATCAGCAATCACGCCAGTCACTTGGATGCGGTATCACTGACGGCTTCAATTCCCCGTCGCTATTGGCTGAGTGTTTACATCGCCGCGGCCAAGGACTACTTCTTTTCAAATCCTCTGTTTATGTTTTTCTCTCAGCACTGCCTGGGCGCCATCCCCATCGATCGCAAAGATCGCAAGGGTGAAGCGGTGAATTTGATCTTGAAACTTCTGACAGAACTTCCCCGCATGTGGTTGATCATTTTTCCGGAAGGCACACGATCTAAAACCGGAAAAGTTCAGGAATTCAAACGAGGCGTCTCTATTTTTTCAGAGAAAACTCAGACTCCGATTCTGTTCACATATCTTGAAGGAAATGCGGACCTCTGGCCTAAGGGGCAATTCTTTGCCAAACCAGGCCGCCTGACGTTGCACGTAGGTCCCGTTCATCCCCCAGGCCCTATCGAAGAGGTGTATGCTGCTTATAAGAGCTGGGTGATGAGCTTTTACCCTGAAGCTTTCCCCGTTGAAAGCGACATCGACACCAAGGAGCCAGGTGATGACAACGCCGCAGAGTAGTTTTGTAGTTGAAAAACAAAATCTAAGAATCGGTCCTTTTGAAGTCTGCCCGGTTCCTACAGGTTTGTTCGGCCTTGATGGTGGTGCGATGTTTGGCACCGTACCTAAAGTTTTATGGGAAAAAACCAATCCCACTGACGACAAAAATCGCATCCAGATGGAAGCCCGCGGTTTACTTTTAAAATCCCCAGGTTGCAACGTTCTGATCGACACTGGCAATGGTGCTGACTTTGTAGCCAAGTACGGCGACAAACTTGGTAACAAATTTGCCGAGATGTACGGCATGGATCAAAATGGTCCGTCACTTTTGAAATCGCTAAAGTTCCATGGAGTCAATCCTGAGGATATTCACCACGTGGTCATCACCCATTTCCATTTTGATCACGCCGGCGGTGGAGTGACTGAAAGCAACGGCAAACTGGTTCCTACTTTTCCCAATGCAACCTACTGGGCCCAAAAAGGAAACCTGGACACTGCAAGCCACCCCAACCTGCGTGAAAGAGCCAGCTACTACGCTGCCAACTTTCAGCCATTGATAGACTCCGGAGTCTTGAAGCTTTTGGATGGTCCGACAGAAAACTTTATCCCGGGCATATCCTGTGTGATCTCCAATGGTCACACACAGTCCCAACAGATTATCAAAGTCACCGATGGATCCAATACTTTGATGTATTGCGCGGACATGGTCCCCACCAGCACTCACGTGAAAATCCCGTGGTTGATGGGATATGACCTGCAACCCCTGGTTTTGATGGAAGAAAAAACCAAACACCTAGGCGAAGCTGCTGACGGCAAGTGGTATTTATTCTTTGAGCACGATCCCTATTGTGATGCTGCTATCATTGAAAGAAATGGCCATGACTTTGCGGTTCAAAAACGATTCTGGCTGTAACTGACGAACTTTTATTCTGTTTTCCATGAGGTTCCAGAACGCCCCAATTGGAAACGCTCTATTTTGAGAACAGCGTTTTGTTTATCAAAAATCCCGCCGATAGTGTTGTTATGCTGATAACATTTACGAGAGGGACAGCGATGAGAAATTTACTGGTACTAGCAACACTCAGTTCATTCATGATTTCCTGCGCGACAGTGAAATCCATGATGGGGTCCGAAGAGGCTCCAGCCACACAAGAACAAGCAAAACCGACAGATCCATTGGAACTGCAGGATTCTGAATCAGCAAATCTGGTGAACCCACCGGCTACTGAAGAAACAGCATCCGCGGCGGCAGCAGAAGATGGTGCCGAGCTTTCAAATCACGCTGATCCCTACGTGGCAGAAGCCGCAGGCGATCTGGCAGCACAAACCCAGGGTCCTGCTGCAAACCATGCCGGCGATTCTGAAAACCTGCCGCAAGCAACGGTCAACGAAGAGATGGATCGCTCCGCTCCTTCGTGGCAGGGCGAACCAACACCGGCTATTGCCAACGTAGCTCCGGATGAGCCGCAGGTTTACAACACATCTTCATCCTACGATTCTCCGAAGAAATCGAAAAAAATGGCCAAGTCCCTGCCTGCCAAAAAGGGCAAAGACAAGGTCGCAGCCAAGAAGCCTAAAATCGACTGCAAAAAGGTAGCGAAACAAGGCAAGAAAGCCAAAAAGCCTGAAGTAGCATATTGCAAAGCCGAGAAAAAAGCCCTGGCGAAAGCCAAGGCAAAAGACAAAGGAAAAGGCAAAGCTGTTGCTGGCAAAAAAGCCAAAGTGGATTGCAAAAAGGTAGCTAAGATGGGCAAAAAAGCAAAAAAGCCTGACATCGCTTTCTGCAAAGACGAGAAAAAGAAAAAATCCAAAAACCGTGTTGCCAGCAAATAGCAACTACGACGCTTAACAAAGTAATTTCCTAAAGGGATGCCAGCTCGGCATCCCTTTTTTTATGCCCTTTTCCCAATTTAACCGCTATGGTTAAAAAAGAAACGGGACAACCATGATCGCAAGAGTATCCAGAAATTTCAGAAACCTATGGGGTGTTATCAAGGACACCGTCCAACAGATGCAGGATGGTGAATTGGCATTGGTGGCGAGCTCCCTTTCCTTTTCGACGATCGTGGGGATGGTTCCGTTTCTGGCGGTGGTAACAGCCACATTTCAGTCCATCGGTGGCTTCGAAGCCTTGTATCCAAAGGTGGAGTTCTTCCTGCTGATGAACCTGCGAGAAGCCGCCGGCAGTGATCTGACCAAATGGCTGCGCATTTTTCTTAAAAACATCAACGCCGGCAAAGTCGGTACGACGGGTGCGATCTTCTTGTTTCTGACTTCTTTGCGTCTATTGCATGACATGGAAGTCGGCATTCACCGTGTTTGGAATCACAAGAACACCCGCCCCTTCTACAAGCGTTTGATTTATCAATGGGTACTGATTCTTTTGATTCCCGTTTTCCTTGCCATCTATGTGGGTTTCAATACTTTGGATCAATTCCAGGTGGTTCGAAAACTTTTGCCGGGCGGATTCACCAACGGCTTCGTTTTGGTTGGCAGCTTGTTCCTGATTTACAAACTGGTGCCAGACCTGCCGGTTCACTGGCGCTCTGCCTTTGTCAGCTCTTTACTTGCCGCCGCAGGTATGTTCGGCGTGCATAAGGGTTTCGCCTTCGTTGCCGTGGGAGTATTTAATTACAATAAAATCTACGGCTCCTTTGCCGCCATTCCCATCCTGACGCTTTGGATACTATCTTTGTGGTATGTCATCCTGGCCGGCGTCGCCCTTTGCGCAAGCTTACAGAAACGTCATATCACTTAGCCGTTTCATCTTGTTTCAGTCAAAATAAATTGTTTTAAGTTTACAATCATAAACTCCGATTAGTTTTCAATGAAAACTACTATTATCTTATTAAGCACATCCCTGCTGTTAATGGGCTGTATGAAAGAGGAGTTGCTTCCCTCGAGTGCACTTGAGGGTGGAATCTGGAAAACCGGCTGCTCTTATTCCGGGTCCGGTTCTGCTTACCAAATCAATACCGCGAGCTTCAGTGGTGGAAACTTCACACAAAGCATGACGGCTTACGGTTCCTCGTCCTGCTCGGCGGCACTGGTAAAAATTGACAATACCGGTACGTACATAGTCGGCGACAAACTCACGACTTCCGACTCCATAGAGTTAGATATGACCCTTGGATCTATGAGTCTCACGGCCATGGACGCCACACTGGTCACAAACTATAATGCTGCTACATACTGCGGCTACAACGACTGGTCACTGGGAGTCGCAAAGAGCGTTGCTGGAAGAACATGTGATACCTCTACAATGGCCTCCGTCGGAACTGTTCAATATGACATTTACCATATTGCACCTTACAGCATTCCCCAGTTGAACATCGTTCAAGGCACTTTAAACTTCGGTTATTTTGATTCCACTCATGATGGCACCACTCCAGCGAAGCGCCCCGAAGCCACTTGGGGAAATTTTGATTACATACGACAATAATTCAGCGCACCTAAGCACTTAGCGACACAAAGTTTACGGTGCAATTTGGCTCCGGAATCCATGGCACAAGCTTCGCAATAGTCCCCCAGTAACTGACGGTTACGTCAAAAGAACACCACTAAGTTTGGGGGATTAAATGAAAAATGTATTAATGGCACTTATCGTTCTTGGCAGCATCGCACAAAGTGCTCATGCCTATGATTTTAATTATTCTGAGTCTGAAGAGGTGTATTCCTTTCGTGGCCCTGGTCGGGATGACCGTCGCGGCGACGATCGCCGGGGCGGTGATCGTCGCGATGATCGAAGAGAAGACGATCGTCGTCCTGGGAATGGCCCTGGCTATGGCCGTCCAGGTAACGGCCCTGGTCATGGTGGCCCGAATCCTCGTCCACAACCACCTCCACCTCGCCACGAACCTACCATCGAGTATGTAACTTGCGAATCCCAAGGCAACCGTTACAACACTTGCTACATCGACCCTCGCGGCATCCGTCGCGTTTATTTAGCACGACAACAATCCAAAGCTCGCTGCGAAGAAAATCGCTCCTTCGGCCTGGTGGGAAGCTCCATCTGGGTTGACCATGGATGCCGTGGTGTCTTTGCCATCGAAAGATTCTAATTTGAATATAAAAAAAGGCAGGCCTTCCCTGCCTTTTTTTATTGCTAAACCACATACCGTGATTCGACATTTGAGAGACATTTAGTTTCACTATTCCCACCTTGGATGCCAGATTTATTGCATAACAAGGAGAACTAAATGAAAAAACTAATCCTATTTGCGGGTTGCGCATTGGCGAGCCATGCTTATGCTGATTCCCGCGAGTTCAAATCACAGGGACTAAGCCGAGTGGTGATTGAGAATCACATTGGCGACATTAAAATCAACACCGTTGATTCACCTAAATCAACAGTCACTATCACCAAAAATACCTCCCCGGAAGCCTGCAAGGTCAATGCGGAACGAAGTGGTGACAAACTTGATGTAAAAGTAAAACGCCAAGGCTCCACTAATTGTGTTGTGGATCTGGAAGTGCAAGTGCCAAAAATGGTGAATCTGGATATCAAGAACGGCAATGGCAATGTTCACACCAAAGGCACGGAGGGCAAACTTGATTTCAAAGTCGGGAACGGCAGCCTCGTTGCTGATGGCAAGTTCAACGAGATCGATGGCAAAGCCGGTTCAGGCAACATCGAAATCAAAGGTGCTACGGGCAGTTCCCAAGTCGGCACCGGCAGCGGAAATATTTCTGTGACATATTTAAGCCTGCCTGAAAAAGGTCAAGCCGAACTCAAGAATGGCAGTGGTAACTCTACTCTGCTTTTGCCTAAAGGCTCCAAGTTCAGAGCGGATATCATGGCCATGGCTGGAAAAATGGAAAATGAATTTGGCACCGACACTAAATCCAAATTCAGTGTGAAAGCCATGTCAGGATCCGGCGACCTGCAAGTGAAGTCTTACTAAAATGATGGATTCCGGGACCGGCCTACTTCGCCTGTCCTGGAATATAATTTTCAAAAAGGTTCTCAACCTTATCCGGCGGCAACTGATAGGCAATCGCACCCAGTTCCTTCAAGTAAATTTCAAGAATTTGAACTTCTGAAAGATCCGGGAATTCGATTTTCATGGCTTTCAGCAACAAGGCCTCTGCCTCCTGAATCATTTTGCCAAATTGGGTTCCTGCATTTTTTTCCAAATAATAAAGAACAAACAGGAACGGCATATTTTGCACATCTCGCAAAACATCCCGAAGTCTCTCACGTATGCCCACGCTCTTGGCGCGTTCGATATTGAAAACCTGAGAGATAACGAATTTATAGGCTTCCTCCAACACCCGGTCCTTCTCTTTACCAAAGTAATAGTAAATCAATGAACGCGTGACATTGGATTCACGAGAAACATCAGACAGAGTCCACTGCAAATGACCCTTGGCCACTTCCATCTTTAAGATAGCGTTGCAGACCGCAAAATAGATTTCTTCTTTGGATTGAGTTGCCATAAAGCAATTTTGACAACTCTCCCCGAATTCTGTCAATGAAAGCTCCCGATTTCGACAGAAAGTGCCCAATACTGTCAACGCGAACACGGGACAAACAATTTGTTTCTGAATAGATTGCTTTTATTCAAACAAAGGAGATCCTAATGTTCGCAGTAAATCATGTCGTCCATTCCCTGGGGCAAACTTACCTGAAAACCTACGGTTCCAGAATGACAACAAATCATCAGGATCTTCTGGAAAGACAGGAAAGCAATTTCCTAAACATGAAACGTGCGCTGACCGGCACTCGCCTCTATAAGGATCTGCGCCTAGCCTACATCAATTCCTATGAAGAATTCGTCAATCATGTGCCCGTCTATGGTTATGATGAATATGCGCCCTATGTGGACATGATTGCCGCTGGTCATAAGGACATTCTCTTTAAAGACAAAGCCGACTATTTTGGTCTTTCTTCCGGCACTTCCGGCAAAGACTCCAAACGTGTGCCCTATAACGAACGCATGATCCGCATGTTCATCAAATCTCAAAAAAGAATCGCCAGTAAGATTTCCACCTTGGAACCCGATCTCAACCTTCTGAAAGCCGGTCGCCTGGCATTTGGCTCTGATCCGTATTTGTATTCCCAAAACGGGTTCAAGTTCGGCTACATATCCGGAATTCTTTCCACAAGAGTCCCTAAAGTTCTGGCAAAGAACACATTTCCCAGCCGTGAAGTTTTGGCGATTTCAAACTGGGATAAGAAAATTGAATTACTAATAAATGAATCCATCGAGCAAGACATTCAAGTTGTAAGTGGTATTCCCACGTACATTATCTCGATCTTCGAAGCTGTTTTACAAAAAACCGGGAAAAAGCACATCAACGAAATTTGGCCGAACCTAAAGGTCTTCGTCTATGCTGCAACTCCCATCAAACAATACAAAGACCGCATCGACCGCCTGGTCGGCCACGAGTTGAACTACTACGGCGTTTATGCCGCAACAGAAGCCGCAATAGGTCTGCCTTATTCGAAATACGAGAATGGCCGTCAACGCTACTTCCTGAATCCCGATTTGCTTTACTCATTCACCCCGGTTGAAGGAAAAACTCAAAATGTGGGTTTGCATCAAATAGAAATGGGTGTGCCCTACTTCCTGAATGTAGGAACACCCAACGGCATGATTCACTACTGCATGAAGGATGTGGTCAGCTTTGATCTGGTGAATGGCGACTTGGTTTTTGAGTTCGTCGGCAGAAAATCCACAGGAATGAACCTTGCTGCCGAAAAAGTCAGCGATGATGACATTCTGAACTGTTACCTTAATACCAAAAAGTCCTTGAACGTGGACCTACGTCACTACTTCCTGTCTCCGGGCACTGAAGATGGCAAAGCCACTTATATGTGGACTCTGTTTGTGGCTGGAAATGCAAATGTTGACGCCAAAACTCTGGCCGAGAATTTGGAAAAAGAAATGCAAAGAATAAACGGCGACTACAGCGACTGCAGAGATGTTGGAGTTCTGGGTGCCGCTCAAGTGCAAATCATGAATGCGGATTACCTTCAGGGGTATTTCGAAAAAAATCGCAGCCGTGGTCAGTTCAAAATGAAAACGACTTTTGAAACGGCCGAGGAGTACCTGTCCTTTATTCGTCAGAATCTGGATCAAGCAGGGACTTTACAATGATTCTTGCGATGTTTGTCACTGGGATCCTCTCCGCCTTTGCGTTAGGCCCGGCAAGTTTCAGTATCATTCGCAGCCTGGTCTCCCGCAGATCATGGCCGTGGTCCTCGATAGCAGGCTTCCTGCTGGGGGATCTGATTTACATTCTTTTTGCCACAGCCCTGTTACGCAGTCCCTTGTTGCATCTGCAATGGTTTAAAAATCTGCTCACAGTACTAACAGCTTTGGCTTTATTGATCTTTTCAGTGCACGTGATTTTTTCCAAATCACCGACGTCCTCGATCCAAATCCCCGATCTGGGATTTAGAATGAGCCTGGCGCTGACGCTCTCTAATTTTCATCTGGTCTTTATCTATGCCGGTCTGTTTTCACATGCGCTGGAAACAAACACCCTTTTGCTGGGTGTTTCCATCTACGCGCTGACCTTTGTGGCAAGCTTTATGGCTCTATTATGGAGCTTAAAAAGATTGCACGGTCCCATTAAAAAAATCTTAAGAAAAATTGAAGTCGTCGCAGCTTGCGGATTCTTCTGCTTTTCCGTTTATCTTTCCATGGAGATTCTATGAAACTGCTAATCATGATTCTGTTACTGGCTCCCGGGGCTGCTTTTGCGAATTGCATTTTGCAAAACCAACAACAAAACCAGCGCCATTTCGTCTGCCAGGCGCCCGGCACAGCAAAAAAAGTACACGTGCTGGATTTGACCGGCGGCTATAAGGAAACGGCCTACTTTCATGGTTACTTCCTGCGCAAAGAAATCGAAGCCGGCGTCCTGAAAGGCGTTCAGATTCGCACGGAACGTGCTTTTTCCTCTTTGGATAAAAAGTCCAAAGATCAATTGAAGCTTATTAAAAACTGCGTGATCGACAACTATCGCGCCAGCGTTTCTGAAGAATTCAAAGACGGTCTTAGAAATCTGCATCGTGGACTCAAAGCTGCAGGCAGCAAAGTCGACTGGAAGGACTTTGAGGAAAGCAACTACATGGTGGAGTTCTCAATTTTTGCAGACTCCATGCAAAGGCAGCTGGAGGACGATCCGGGAAAAATGAAGAAGCAGCTTTTTGCTTCTTGCGCCCCCTATTTTATCGGGAGTGCACTGGCAAAGCCCTTCAAAATCCTGGCAAAAGGTTTAAGAGCAATCAAAATGGGCTGCACAGGGATCAGTGCGTCTGCCAGCAGCTCCATGGATGGGGCCCTTCTTCATGGCCGTAACTTCGACACGGGTCTTTTGGGATTCTTTGAACAGGATCAGGTTATTGTTATCAACCGCCTAACAAATGGCACCACTTCTGTTGGTATCGCATCGGCGGGGCTGCACTATGCCGGTGGCATCAGTGGTTTCAATAATCACGGTCTATCAGTCAGCCTGCACGAATTGCAAACGGAAGGAACTCAGATTCACTATGCTCCCGGCCAATCCGATATCGCGCCCTTTCTTTTGCACTCAGTACTATTGAAGGCTCGCACTTTGGATCAAGCAATCGCCATCATCCAATCTCGCAAAGGTTTTGGGGCCTGGACATTCTTTATCTCTGATGCAAAGACCGATGAATCCGCGTCGATTGAGCTTAATGGTGACACAGTGGTGGTAGCGCGCAGAACCAAAAACAGATTTCTGGGTCAAAGCAATCACTTCCTGGGTTTAAGAACCAGCCAGGAAGGTTACGAGTACAGTCTGAATAAAACTCTTGAGACACGGGCTCGCCTGGCCCATGTGGAGCGCACCTTGAATCAGGATTTTGGCAGAGTTGACGCGCAATGGGTGATCAATCGCCTCAGCGGTCACACTGACGAACTTGTGGGACCAAGAGCCTTTGGGCGCACCACCACAAAGCTTTACACTGCTGCCACTCATGTGATGGCCCCGGCCCGTCAAGAATGGTGGATGAGCGTGGGGGAAACGTATCCAACCAACCGCTCCCACTTTGTCGGCTTCCGCTTGCTGGGTCCTGGTCAAAGATCTCCGGTTGAAATTATCGGTGTCACCAAAGCTTGGGAGGATTCTGCAAAATCCGCATGGTACGACTCGATGAAATATTATGTTCAGGCCTATCTAACCAACGAACACGATCACGTGACGATTGCCGGTATCGACCGCACTCTGCGTCTACTGGAAACAGCTTCATCGAAAGCCGCTCAAAATGGCGTCCTTGAGTTTCCGTATGAGTTCATGTGGGCCCGAATCAAAATCCAACGAGCGGCTTTGAACATTCAAAATGGTCAACGCGAGCTGGCTTACACAGACTTGATCGAGTCGCAAAGACGCATGACGGATCTTGCGGTGCGATTGGGATCTGGCTTACATCCTTATGAAAACTTCCAGTTGGATATGTGGCAGTTCCGAGCGGAAACTCTAAAGCCCCAAGCCCTGCAATCTCGCGTGGCCCAAAGTAACTTCAGATTGCGCGCTCAAGAGACCTTGGCTACTTTGATTGCCAAGTACCCTCGCCAGAAAGAGCTTTATGATTTGCAAAAAAGCCTTTCAGCTGAAGCACAACTGCCGATAGTTCTGGATTCAGAAATTCGTCTGGGCACGGTGGAGTAGTTAAAGAACCATGCTCAGCAGTCTTTGCAACAGCTCCTCGAGTGAAAACATTGTTAATAGCAATGGGGCCACCGGGAGCAATGTTGCAATACTTAACTGAATCACTGTGCGTAAATTGAAGGGAAAGACCTTCATCTCTTTTATGACATCAAAGCTGCCACCCAAATCCGCCAAAGACTGGATGTCAGCACTCCCCACCAGCGCCTCTTTTTCGGGTGAATGACCCATCATCCATTTCTGCTGAAATTCCCGTATGTAATTGCTAGCAAGAGTTCCATAGGCGCGGGCACCTTTGCGCCTTTCCTCTTCGAGCTTCGGAGCAAACACCAATAACGGTCCAAGTACGACGAATACCATCAGTCCCACCAAACCAGCCAACTCCAATTTGAATTCCGGCAGCTTTGCTCCTGCAAAGAACACACGACTGGCAATCAATCCCGCCAGCATTGTGCCCTGAGCGAACAAGACCGGTGAAAATGCGTAGCCCATCGCAGATAGGAAACCCAAGCCCCCACAACGATCCGGATGGAGGGCTGTGAGATTCAGATGAAGTCGTGAAACCTGCCACAAAAACCGGGCCCAGATAAACAGGCGGTAATACCAGCGCAACAGAAGAAACTGAAAGAATGGCAAACTGATCAATCCCAACCACCATCCGGCCAGGGACAATTGCATTTGGCCGCCATCGGCGATGCCATGCCAGCTGGATACATCCAAAGCCAATTGCGATCTCCAGACTATACCCACTCCGACGATGTAAACGAATGCAATCAACACCACTTCCGCCACAATCGAATTGCGCCAGCGAATGGCTGAATCGATGGATGCGTCGAACTTGGCTCGATCTTTCTTCTGAATAATTCCGCGCTCAACAAATTGACTGACAACCGGGGCCATGCGCTTGTGCACGACTATTTCGGCAGCAACCAGTAACGGCAGGGCCAATAAAAGGCGAATATGCATTTCGATATCGTATATGAAAGGCACCCGGACCTGACTCCCCCACGCATTGCCTTCAATCATAGAAAGCAGTGCCAGCGGCACCCAGGTGATCAGTATAAAAAAGATCATGCGCCGACGTAGTAACTGAGTGGCTGCCGTGGCGAGACGGGTTTTAATCAACAACTGATACAGAGGCCCACCAAGAACCAACGAAAAGTTTTTTTCCTTATCCAGCAAGTGAGTTGTGGCCATACCTCAGCATAGTATTCGCCTGGTCAGTTCACCAGCGTCTCCCGATTGCTTTATAACACCAGCTCAAGTGAACCATTCTGCGACAGTACAGTCGTCCAGTTAAGTTCGGACTTTCACAACCGATCTAACATAAATGAAAAACTCTTTTTGTCTTTTGTTGTGCGGGCTTTTTCTGACATTGAATGCTGCAGCCGCGGAATCTTCCTTCCGCAGGGATCTTCTTGCCGCTTTGCAAATCTATGCAAAACAAAACAATCTGGGTCTTAACAAGCCTTCTGACAATTTCATGGGTTTTTCAGTTAAATCAGCTTCCGCAGGGAACCTGGTCACAGTCTATCACGCAGACTCAACTATCGATATCATAACCAATGAATTTATATGCAACGACTCCGGATGCGAACTAAAATCCCGGGAGCCACGGTGCTTTTACTATACTCCCGGCGGAAAATACTCTGCGCTGGCGATTTACGATGCCGCATTCGAACAGCTTGAAGCCTTTGAAAACGGCGCCATTGATGAATTCAAATTCTGGCAATTGGGCGCCGAAGTCTTTGGTCGTATATCAGATTTTCAGGAAAATCACAGCGAATTGTACTCCTGCCACGAACATGCCAACCAACTTGTTTGCGCCAGTGTTTCTGAAATCCCTGGCGAGCCTTAGTCCTACGCTCAAAACAGACAAGGCACTGGTTTTTAAGTCAGTGCCTTTTGATTCTGAATTTGTACAAGTCAGCTTTTATTCGTGATTATACAAAAGGTCGCAAGTCGCGAAATATTTAGCACCGTTACTAAACAAGGCAACCGCACGACCAACATTGGGAACTTCATTTTCGTGAAGGCTATCCATCGCGACACTTCTTGGCACAGCAATTTTCAATCTGACCGGACCATAAGCCAAAGAGTAAACTCCGTGATTCAAGTTGTAATATCCAAATGTCATCTCATTGTTAGAATCCAAATGCATATTGTCATTAGTGTACTTTTCCTTGTTCGGATCGTTCAGAGAAAAGCTTGGTAAAGTTTTAGGACCTGTATTTGCGACATTGATGTGATTTTCACCGTTAAATGGAAGGTTTTTATCAAACAGGTCGACTTTATATTCTGACAACTTGTCTTTATCCAGGTATGCAATATCTCCATCCAGTGGAATATTCATCGACAAAAAAACACCATTTCCATTTTCCCAGCTACAAATCAGATCAATCGGTGAACTGGCAAAAACTTGCAAAGACACCAAATTCAAAAGACCAATCAGCATTAATTTACGCATGCTATTTTCCTTTCTTTGCAATTACTGGCAAGTGGCGATGTTTTCGACTTTATAGCCAACAACTGCATCGTTGGAGATTACATAAGTCAAACCCACGATTGTCTGGCAGCTGCTGGAAGTGATTTGAACGTCAAGATTGTCATCACCACCAATTTCCACTTTTTGAACGGCTTCGCCTCTCAGGGCAGAGACAACGCTCGCGTCAGTCAGAGCAGCACTGATTTTTTGCAAAGAATCGTTGTAATTAGCAAATGCGGAAGAAGCTGACATTAATGTGAATAGAGATACCAAGATCATGTTTTTCATAAAAACTCCTTAAATTTATTTATTGTTACTTTTTTTGTTTTTTTTCTAATTATTTATTTGCAGGTGTATCTTGCCCAAATGCCACCGATCATATAACTGTCCAGTTCGACAGTTGAATTGGGAATGATTGAGGCATAACCCTCACCGGTAGAGAGCCACTGCATGTTATCAAAAGTGGTGCAGTTCGTGTTAATTCTGCCGTCGTGTTCGAATTTGGCTGCATAGTGACCTTCACTGCCCATGAACTTTACTTCACCAATACATGTACCGGTTGCGCCAGCGCCCTTGACTGCCACTCTGCCGTTTTCGATTTGAATTAGAACTTCAGTATCCGCTTTTACTGAGTTACCTGCGTATTGAAGGCTGCAGGTATAGTATGGCTTAGCGGCGAAGGATGTAGAAGCCAAGCCCAGGATCATAAGTGCACAGAATGCTTTTTTCATTGAGAACTCCTTTAAGGTTTGTTTTTCTTTATTAGTAAACTCACATGCAAGATACCCGAGGCGTTTTCTTAAAAAAATATAGATGTTATTAATTAATATACGTTTTGTTCATTATTAGTGTACAACTGTCTAAACTTTAGCAAGTGGGTATTAGCTGGCGAATATATTCGATTTCAGGTCTTATAAGACGTTCCTAAAGGCCTATTGCGAATCTGAAAGGGAACTGCGCCAAATTCAGACATTCCAGTTATGAAAGTCATTCATCTATCCGCTGCAGCTACCGATGAGTGATCTATGAACTCTGTCTTTATGATTTTACTTCTGACAGCCGGCTTGCTGGGATGCCAGCACATGAATCTGCGCAAACCTTCTTCCGAAGCAGGTTTGAAGCCCCGCTTTCAAAACAGCCAGCTGTCCATGATCAAGGATCAGCATGTTCTGATCGTCACCCATGCAACTCAGTTTTTTGATAAGGACATGATGGCCACAGCCGGGATCGACAGAATCGTTCAGGAATTCAAATCACAGGGACGCCCGGTGATCTATCTGGTCAGCGACCAAAGCGAAGAAGGCTATCGTCAGTGGTACACCAAAGACCGCTCCCCGGATTTTGAAATCTATTCTGATGGCGGCGAACACAACATTCCGATATCAGCCAAAGAAGTGACCATCGTCGGAGGTTTCTTCGGCAGCACCGACACTCTGCCCGGATGCCATGCCCTTTCCATGCGCGATGCTATCCGCATGCACTTTGAATTGTCGCAACAGCCGTTGACCATTCACGTCCCTTTGCGGGCCACTTACTTTTATGATGAATGGGAATTCCAGCGGGATCACCTTCTGAAATACCAACGTCCGCTGTTGCAGACAGACATCCCCTATCCTTTTGCGACAATGTACTTCCTGCGCGAAGGCAACAATGGCGCCGGCGATGACGGTAATGAACAGAACTTTGCCCATTTCTATCACCCCACCCGAAGCAACAAAAACTACAGATCCGGAAGCTATGAAGATGTTTCCCGCAAGACCCATCAATTCCATTTTTATGTGAATGACAGCCTGTTTGAATCCATCACTGATTCAAAAAATCAGGCGGTTCACATCAAACTTGAAACTCGCTAGGAAAACTGACTGTCACTTCAATACTGCCTCCGACAGGACTGAACTTGGCTAACCGAGAGCTGGTTAAGATCTCCAATAAACAAAAATTTGTAATTTAAGTAGAATCGTTTAGTCTGATTAAATGAAAATCTTAATATTCTTTGTCGTTATATTCTTCTCCACGCTGTCTATCGCGCAGGATGCAGGTGTTTTGTTGGGCTTTTATCAAGGTGGAGAAGATCAAGCAAGTTCATATAAAACTTATTGGCTTGGAACAAGAGCGAATAAACCCTTTATGGCAGGGCCATTGAATGACTTGTTGGTTCCAACGGTTAAAGGTTTTTATCGCGTCGGCACCAGGGACGGCTGTATGTTGAAGCTTAGTATGGATACGGGCGAGTTAATGTACATCGTTCGCCCGGACCAACAACCAAGCGTGGAACTTCAGTCCTGCACTGATGCAAAAATTAATCTGGAAAAGAGCTTGAAGAAGAAACCTCTTAAAGAATCTGAAAAGTGCATTGATGGGTGTGACCCCAGAGAAGCCAATACTACGATTCGTACTCAGATAAAAATGATAACCGGTAAGTCTATTTTATTCTTGAGATCTGAAAACTTTGTTTCAGAGCGCCATCTAGATAGTCGTGAAAAGCAGATTCAGGTTCGATCATTTGATGACTCTGCTACCGGATACTTTAATAATTTCCAGCCAAAAGATTTCATTCCTGATGCTAAGGCCATTATTCCTGAAAATGAGGAAGAGAAAAGCTGTATCGAGTACAATGCTGGCAAGTATGAGTTTGTGACATGGAGTGTGGCCCGCAACCCATTTGTCTGGGAGTTTGAGGGTTTTCTGCCAACCCATCGTCTTTGTGGTGTGGGTATCGAATTTAAATCAGCACTTAAGGTTAATACCCCTGAAGTGGGGCCGTTGGTTCCGGGAGGAATTATTGCCCAGTTAGCTGGTAAAGAAGACGGCTTTATTTCTCCAGATGGTCGAACAGTGGTCAGTATTGATAGTTCTGGCTTTGAAATTTACTCGGTAAAGGAAGGAAAGTTAGTTTCCATTTTCAAAAAATCAGCAAAGCTTCGCCAACTAGTTATGCAGGAGTGGGCTTCCGGTGAGAGCGTGGAGCAATGGGACAAGATAGTTACGGGCATTTTAGCGAACAAATGGAAAGAAGCTAAGTACGAAAAGTACAATCCGAAAAAACATCCGGGTCGGTGATTAGTCGGTTGGAAGGAGCCGGGGCCGTTCGCTCGTCACGATAGGATTTGCGAGAAGATTGAAATGGTGATCGCGGCACGACTCGAACGTGCGACCTACTGCTTAGAAGGCAGTTGCTCTATCCAGCTGAGCTACGCGACCACTTGTGACATATAATCACTGAAGGGGTTCAAACTAGCAAATTGATTTCAAAAATCCAAGCCCATGCCCCCATATTTTACCCATTAACGCATGTTGTTATTAATTCCTAGCACTCAGAATCCATCTGTTTTATAAAGAATTAAACCCCCACCGGGAGCGCGTGAATGAAATTCATAATTACCCTACTTACAATGGCCCTGGCGACGACAGTCACTTTTGCAGCGCCCGGTGAAACCGAGGTGAGCCCCGACGATCTTTCCACAGATGCCGGTGGCAATTTTGTCCATTGCGTATTGAGGGATGGCCGGGAGTTTCAAGCCACCACCTGGCTGGTGATGATCGATAATTTGATTTTGTCCAAAGAACCCGTGCGAGCTTATCTGAACGCGACTTCCGAGAACCTGGAATTCAAAAGCTGGGAGTGGCATGTTTTGGTCACAAAGCCCTTCGCCGCAACGGGTGGCGTGCAAACAGTGAAGATCACACGCCTAAAGCCCTCAGAGCCCACTCAGTATGCTGAGTGCAGCCCTTAAGTTATTTCTCATAAATTTTAATCAGACTACCGACATCAAAAAATAACAATCGCGCGGTGATGAAGGCGCTTGAAATCAAAGTCTTGCCATCAGGAGTAATATCCAGCGCCGTTGGCTGCGCTCCTCCGACAAGCGTATAAACAACCGCTCCGTTGGTCGTGTCGATGATATCGATTTTCCCGACAATGCGCGAATCCACTGAAGTATCCCCCACTGTTGTGGTCGTGCGTGAAGACACATACAGGTAGCGATTGGAGATCGGGTCTAATACGATGGTGTTCGGGTGCGCCAGTGGCCATTGCTTGTTCGGGAAGTTGGGATGATCTTTTGGATAGCCTTCAAGCACCAAAATCTTTTGTGGGCCCGTCGTCGTTTCAAACGGAACTAATAGATCATTCCATGTTGATTCCGGCAACACGGCTTGAGGTCCCTGATTAGGCATTCCATCCACAATCTCCATCAGCTTTTTAACACTGATTCTGGAAACCGCATTGCCACGCATATGACTTAAGTAAGCCAGCTGTCCGTCTTTGGAAGTCACGATGTGACGCACATTCAACTCGCGACCGGCAAGGTCTTTACTGATCGGAGCCAGCTCTGCAAGCTGTTTATGGTTTATAGAATCAACGACGAAGATACTCCCCGATTCAGTATTCAACACCAGGGCGCGACTCCCATCGGGAGTAAAGGCCACTCCGCGCGGAGCAATTTTGTATCCATGCTCAACCGGTGGTTTGAAGTGGGTCTTCAAATCGATCTTTTTGATGAAGTGACTGTCGCCTTTCAATTTCCCGTCATCTTTCAGGTTGGTGATATCAATCACACTGATATCATCTGAAAAGTAATTTGCGACGTAGATCACCTGCTGTGGATTTCGGATTCTAGTCAGTGCAGGTCGCGTGGCAATGATCTTTGCCCCTTGTCCGAACGTAGGAATGTATTTGGCGATCTTCTGAGTCTTGGTATTTACGACTGTGACCATGCCCTGGTCCTTGTAGACTTCAGAACCTTCGTCACCTTCAGCGCGTGCGATTAATGCCCACTTACCATCAAAGGAAAAATCAACTTCTGTATTGGCAAGAATGCCTTTACGCATTCCCACCGGAGTGATCAAGGTCTTCTCCAGAGTCATCTTTTCCAGGTCATATATCGAAGCCGTCGGAACTCGTTTCTTGGTTTTCGGATCGATCTTTCCGCACATCTCGGCCAGATAAAGATACTTCCCACTCGGATCCACCTTCGCCCCCTTGGGCTGGCACCCCGTCGGGAGTATTTTTTTCAAAAAATCCTTGGAGTAATATGCCTCTAAATCCTTCGCTGTCGCGCTGGCTGCGCAGGCATACGAAATCAACCCCAGAGCCAAAATCAGCCGCTTCATACAGATCTCCTTTGTTTAAGACCTGTCACTATGACCGATACCCCCTCCGGGTCACAATTGACGTTCTTGTAAGGTTCCGATTCCATCAGAGATTTAATCCAGGGCTCCCTATTGTGTTCGAAATGCGGCTTTGTTAAATTTGGCCCCATGAAGACCCTTATTTTTTTGATTGGATTGTCTCTATTTGCTGGAACAACAACGTTTGCATCCGGCAGGTATAGCTATACTCAAAGCCCTGACTGGCAAAAAGAAGACTACTTGTTTGGTGCTTTCCGTGCCAACGCTCCCCACTTTTGGAATTGGTTAAAATCACAAAATGGCCCTCTACTGGAACCCACTGGCGTGGTTGTTGGCGATCCACATATTTTGAATTTCGGCGATGTCCAACTTGCAACGGGTGGTCGCGAGTTCTCTTTGATCGACATAGATGATGGCGGACCGAATGCTCCATTTGCAGGGGACATTATTCGCTATGCCGCCGGCAATCAGGTTTCTCCTTTTAGAATCTCACTGAATAAAGTCTTTGATGCTTACGTGCACGGCCTGCAGGGTTTACAGATGAGCGAACCTGCCGTATTGCAAGACGCACTTTCTTACCGCGACGAGGACTTTCACTCCCGGCAGGAAAAGTACTTGGACAAAATGACGACGGGTTCACGCTTTTCTGACAAGGCAAAGTTGATTCCTATTTTCCAATCGCCACTAGAGGTTCAACACCTTTTTCACCAAGCTCGCGAATACTTTGAAGCCTCCATGGCAGGATATCAAATTCTGGACAACGGCTATAAAACCAAAACCAGCGGTGGCAGCAGCGGTCTGCCCAGATTTTGGTATTTGATCCAAAGAAATCAAAAGCGCCACATCGTCGAATTCAAACTTGAGAAGGAAGCGGCGACTTCCTTTTTCTCCTATCAGGGGCAGGCAGTTGAGCGCTTCCCCCACGTGGCACAAGTTTACCGACCGGCAAGTTCTGTGTACGGACCATATAAGATCGTGGCAAGTCCCGCCGGACAATTCCTTATGCGTGCCCGTTTGAATCCATTTTTGGATTTTGAAGAGGGCGACAACATCCATGACGGACAAGATATGTCTCTGTATATCGCCAATCGCCTGGGACTATGGCATGGCCAACAACCTGCAAGTGAAAACTTACTACAGTTCTTGCGCTTTCAAACTTTTGAAAAACTGGTAAACACTTACGTCGACCTGATGAAAAGGGAGAACAACTAATGAACGGACCTACCTGGGATATTGAATCAGTCTACCCTTCGATCGCTTCTACCGAATTCCAGAACGACTGGAACGCGATCCACGCTGATCTGCAATCTTTGCAAAAAAACATTTCAGAAATCAAATCAGAATTCGCGAATCCAACGGACAAAACCATCACTCAGGTTCAAAACATTCTGATCATGGAAGAGAAATGCAGAGTCATTGCGGGTACCCTGACCACTTATTTGACGTGTCAGCTTTCCGTGGACTCCTCGAATCTGGAGGCCAAAGCCAAAAGTTCAGAAATTGATATTTTCTTTTCCAAACTGACTCAGGCACTTGTTCCTGTCGGACTTTTCCTGCAGCACTGCGAGGATTCAGTCATTGAAAAGCTTCTGAACCACGAACACCTTAAGCCCTATCGCTTTGCTGTGGAACAGGAACGCAAAAAAGCAGAGTTCAGTCTTCCGGAGGCACAGGAGACTTTACTGGCAAGTTTGCAGGTCTCTGGACACAGTGCCTGGGGTGAATTGTATGACGACCTGAGTGGCAGCATTCGTGTGCAATTGAAATACCCGGATCGCACCGAAACTGTCGGCCTTGCCAAAGCGAGCGCCCTCACGAAAACCGCAAACGAGTTGGATCGTAAAGTTGCATGGCTGGGTATCCAAGAAGCCTGGAACGAGCACCAACACAGCGCTGCTGCCATCGTCAATGCTTTGGCCGGCTGGCGTCTGGAAGAGGCAGAAAAGCGCTCCCATACGAAAACCAAAACGTTCATGAATGATCCGCTGTTCAACAACCGCATTACTCAGCAGACACTGAATGCGATGATCTCTGCGTGCAAAAGCAACGCACAGGATATTCGTAAAGGCGGCCAGCTGATGGCGAAACTTTTAAAGAAAGATCGCCTGAGTCTTTGGGATCAGATGGCGCCAAGTCCGATTGCGGCTTCCGCCGAGGCAATTCCTTTTGATCAAGGCATCAAAATCGTCAGAGACGCTTTCGCCCATGTTTCCCCGGAGATGGCCGATTTCGTGCAAATGATGGTGGATAAAAATTGGATCGAGGGCCGTGTCCTTCCTAACAAACGCACGGGTGCGTATTGCACTGGATTTTTGAAAACCAGAGAGCCCCGCGTGTACATGACTTACATGGGCTCCAGCAGTGACATAGGAACATTAGCCCACGAGCTGGGACATGGCTTCCATGCGTGGGTGATGCGTGACATGTCCTGGGGGGAGCAAGAATATCCGATGACCCTGGCGGAAACCGCGAGTGTCTTTGCCGAAACCGTTTTGGGTGATTCTTTGATGACTCAGGCCAAATCACGGGAAGAAAAAATCGAGAATGCCTGGGGTGATCTGGAAGGCGCGATGGCGTTCCTGATAAATATTCCAGTTCGCTATGAATTTGAACGTCGCTTTTATGAAGCTCGTAAAGAGCGCACATTGAGCGCCCTTGAGTTGCGTGAATTAATGAAAACCGTTTGGACCGAGTGGTATGGCGACAGCACCGACGGCGCTGATGAGTTGTTCTGGGCACACAAGCTGCACTTTCATATTGCGGGCTTAAGCTTTTACAACTTCCCATACACCTTCGGCTACCTGTTCTCTTTGAGTATCTATGCCCGCCGTCAGGAACTGGGTGCAGGCTTTATGGATAAGTATAAGGCCATTCTGCGCGACACAGGCCGTATGACTGCCGAGGACCTTATCATGAAGCATCTGGGTGAAGACATCACGCAGCCAGCCTTCTGGCAAAAGTCCATTGATGTCGTAAAAGCCAAGATTGCTCACTTTGAGAGCCTGATTTAAGTCTGGTTGAACATTAAAAATCCCGCAGGGTGGAAATGCTATTCTACAATAGTGTTTCCACCACTCACTCCGGGAGAACCAGAACCCATGCGGATTCTACGTCAAATTAAAGATGCCGTTTTAAAATCCTATGAATTTGTCAAAGAGATGGATGAACTGACGATAAGTCGCCTGCGCGGTGAAGACGAGTTTGACCGTCCGGCAAAAAAAAAGGAGCACAAACGTGCTCCTCGAAAAAATAATGTGAATACAGAAGATCTATATCCAAAAAAAGACTAGTGGAATAGCTGACAGCCCGGAACGTTAACGTCGATCTCGTTGTTTTGGTTCAAGCAAGAGTAAACCCAGTAAGTTTGCTCACCGTAAGAGTAACCACGGTAGGCTTTTTGGTTACCATCTTTATCCACTTCACATGGATTGTTCATTTCACACATATAGCCTGATTCGTTACCCGTGTTGTTGATACCGATCACAGTGCGAGTGCCTTTTTGCACGATTGGCGAACCTGAAGTTCCACCAATAACCTGGCAGCCCGGACGAGAGTAGCGGATAGAGTCTTCCCAAGTATAACCCGCCTCTTTCAATTGCGGAATGAACGCTTCGATTTCACAAGCGTAGCCACGCTTCCAGTAACCAGAGATCACTTCGATCTGAGTTCTTTCAGTTGGACGCTGAGAAGCCAAAGTCATCGCGTTCACCGCGTACTTGGAAACGATCTCGCCATAAGTTTCGTTCAACTTATAGATCGCCATATCAGTTTTAGTCATTGTTCCGTAGATGATCGTGTTTGCTGTCAAACGACCCACAACCTGCATACCCGCGTTGAACAATTTGAAAGTTCGACGGCTTGGTTTGCCGTAAACGAAAGTTCCTGGTTTCGGAAAACCGACTTCCAAGCAGTGACCGTTTGTCATAACCATCGCGTTGTCTGTGTCGCGAGAGTTTTCGAAACGAATCAAAGAACCAGAACAGTTATCCAAACCAACAATCGCTTCGAAGTTGTATTCAGCTGTAAAGTTCGCTGGCAAAGAAAGCAATTGCTGTTGTCCTTTTGGGAACGGCAATGGCAATGCTTGCGCAAGTGAAGAAACCGTCATTACAGTAATTAAAGAAAGTAAAAATCTCATGAGTCCCCCTCGCCCAAAAGCCTAACCATAAGCCCTTGAAGTCACAACGGAAACCCTGAAGAATGCAGCGCATTCGGGGATGTTTTTATGAAGTGCTGTGTCACGAATCAATAACAAAAAGCCGGGTTTTTGCCCGGCTTTCTTGTTTTGCATTGATGTTAAAATCAGAACTAGAAGCTCTTTTTAACAACGTCCACCACGTACTGAAGTTCTTCAGGAGTGATGTAGGCATAACATGGAAGATTCAATACAGCTTGAGAGATGTAGTGAGCGTTGCCATTGTCAATTTTGCCAGCCAAATAACCTTGAGCACCGGATTGCATGCTCATCGCGCCTGGATAGATTGTACCGTAACCCACGTTGGCTTTTTTCAAGTTTTCAATCAAAGCCGGACGCAAAGATGGTTCAATCATCGCCACTGCACAGTAACCATTCTCTTTTACATTCGCAGCTGCGCGAACTGGTTTTAGAGGCAAGCCTTTCAAAGACTCTTCATAAAACTTAACTGCATTCATGCGGGATTTGATACGAGCATCGATGTGTTTCAATGACATATTCAGGAACAAAGACTCGTACGCACCGATACGGGAATTCCAACCGATCATACCGTGAGAGTAGTGATCTGTACGACCATGGTTGATCAAAGTACGGCAGTTTTTTGCATAAGTATCATTAGCTGTGAAAATAGCGCCCGCATCGCCGGAAGCACCCAAAACTTTTGCCGGATAAAAGCTTGTCGTTGCGATTTCAGCCGTGCCCACAACGGATTGACCATCAATCTCTGTACCGAAACACTGCGCACCGTCTTCAATCAAAACAACGCCGTTTTCTTTGGCAAACTTTCTGATCTCCATTGTCTCAGGAGTCACCCAACCGTAAAGGTGAACCATGATAGCCGCTTTTGGTTTGAATTGCGTGACCGCTTGTTTGAAAGTCGCAAGGTCCCAGTGACAGAATTGCTTGTTCACATCCACAGTCACAGGGTTTGCACCCACGTTGACAACTGCTTCGAATGTCGCCCAGAAAGTCATATCCGGAACCAACACTTTATCATTCTTTTCTACGCCCACAGCACGAAGTGCGATTTGAATCGCATCTGTACCATTCGCGCAACCAATGGCGTGTTTGGATTTAGTGTAAGTTGCCAAATTGGCTTCCATTTCGCCAACGATAGGTCCACCAACGAATTGAGTTTTATCAAAAAGATTGGCAACTCCTGCCAAAAACTCATCGCGGAAACCAGGTTCAAAACGGTTCAATGTAATAAATGGAACTTGCTGAATGCTCATATGAAATCTCCTGTACCCCTACGATTTTCCTCCAAGAAATTAATTTGTGCAATCAAGGGCTGCGCGTTGTGGGGCTTCGGAACTGTAGCTTTCTGCACACGAGTGGTGCTTATAGACAACACTTGCTGCATAATTCCGAGCTATCGTCCAGTATCGTCAAGCAGTCGGGCCATGATACCGATAAGATATCATGCAAAACGCCCAGCGTATTTTCATTATACTTTTAACTATGGGATTAAGCCTTCCCAGCTGTGCGACCCCTCTGCGCGTTGGCAGCACTGCTACGGGCAAAGCCTCGTACTACGGTGAAAGCCACAACGGCAATCGCACGGCCAGCGGTGAAACATTCGACATGGACGAATTGACCGCCGCCCATCGCACTCTGCCCATGGGATCAAGGGTGAAAGTTTCAAGCCTCACCTCCGGCAAATCAGTCACAGTCAGAATTAACGATCGCGGCCCCTACAAGAAAGGCCGAATCATTGACGTTTCCGAGGCTGCTGCCAAAGAACTGGATATGATTAAAAAAGGTGTGGATCGTGTGAAAATAGAAGTCTTGTCCATCCCCGGCAAGTAACCGGGGACGTCTTTAAGAATTATCGTTTTTCGATGTCGTCTTTGGCTCTGAAAATCGCCGCTCCCAGGTCATTCAAAAGCTTCGACTGCTCTACGGTCAACTCCTGCCCCAGAACCTTCAATTGCAACTGCCCCTCAAAGAAGGGACCGGTTTGCGATTTGTCATTCCAGGCTGCCATGAATTCCTTTTCAAAATTGCCGATCTCTTTCGCATCGAAAATTTGTGCACCAAACTCACGGAAGCTGCCCTGCAGAGTATCCGGATTCAGATTGGACGAGCCGATCATCATCGTTTGTCCATCAATCGAGGTGATCTTACGGTGGTTCTCCTGATGGTAAACCTGGGTTTTCCCATTTGGAAAGCGCGCCTCAGATCCCAGAGTTTTACGAGCCTTCACTTCCACCCCGTGCTCCATCAACTGCTCAAGGTAAAGCGTGTTAGGCAATCCACCCATGTCGAAGTTTCCGTTGTGATCCGCCAGGATTCTGATTTTCAGTGATGGCACCTGGGACTTTCTTTTCATCAGGGCGTCGTTGATATAAGGGTCGTAAATGAACAATTGCTCCATGTAGATGTTATTTTGGGCTTTGGAAATCATATCAACCAGCATGTTGCGAACGTCTTTGATCTTCCCATCAACATTGGCTTCCGCCAAACGCACCACCTGGCTCCCCACTGCCGGGTAACTTGTTCTTTTGACTTTAAACCAACTCAAAATCTTTTCACGCTGGGACAAATAGGCCTCGTTAGAGAAACCCTGTTCTTTAAAATAGAACCACTTTCTTTCCTGCTGATTTGTCGTCAGCGCAGCATCCACGTCATCGTAATAGGCTGCCTGCACCAATGCTGCCGCCGGTCCTTTTACATACAAAGCATTGTCATAGTAGTAGCCGCCGCTGTGATCCGACCAGTTCTTGGAGCCAAAGTAAGCCTGCGGCGCCTCGCCCTCCGCATCGACAACAATCACCTTACTGTGATCGATCTTGGATTCATAATAAGTATTGCGTTTTTCCAGGGCCTTGAAGGTCTCATCTGTTTTAGGAACCAGATTCGTTATTCCAAATGGAATTCCCGGAGGGTGACGCTGGATATTTGCCTGCAACAGGTAAACCGCTGAGCGCAATGCCGGATCCCCTGCAACACGATCCTTCAAGTATTGAAAGATCGGCATCATCTCGTCTTTCATGTTGTAGTTCGTCGCAAAATCATGAAGCAAAAGGACCTTGAAGTTCGGGTTTGCTTTAAGCTTCAGGGACGTCTGATCCAATAAGAACTTACTTAATGTTCCGCCCATCGTTCCGCCAAACAGAAAGATATCAATGAAGATACTCTGCTGACTGCTGGCAATCATGTCACGAATGCGCGCAAACATCGGATCTTTAAATGCGGGATGCCCCTCGTCCTTTTCAGACATTGGCATTTTCATATAAGGCTTTGTGAAATCCAGTTTGCCACCATTAAAAATGGAGCGTTCATTGAACCAGTCAATGTGCTCAGGGGAAACCGTGTTATGACTGACCAGTTCCACCACATTCCCTGCGACAAATCCACCTGCGACCAGACTGTACAAGTCCATCTCGGGGAATCGTTTTTTCAAATTTTCCAGCAATTGTGTCGAGGCGATGCTCAGGCTCCCCGTTCGGGAATAGCTGAGAGCCAAACCACGGGCGTGCTCCTGCGCCTGACGGTTCTTTTTCAGTGGATGATCCGCATAATCACGAAGAGCCTGTATGCGGGTTTGCAACCAGTACTTCAATACCTTCTGTTCATTCGCAGGTTGCGGCTTAATGAATTTCCAATAAACCAATGGCAAAAGAATCTTCTCCGGGACTTGATTCTCAACCTTCTTTACGAAGGCCAAAGCTTGTTCCTGATTTTTCGCAGCAAGCTTACGGATCTCAGTCAATAATGTTTCCGGACGACGGCAGGCCTCCGCAGCAAACATCACATCGTGATTCTGCTTATAGTAGTCCATCGCCTCTATACGCTCTTTCAGCGAAACCTGCGCTGTCTGCGCGAATGCAGGACAGGCCATCAACAATGCAGCACCAAGTGCACCCACCTTCATCATAGTATGCCCCCTGGGATCACCTGATTCAGTTTCAGTTGTTTTTCCAATACTCCCTGACACTTGCCAAAAAATTCACGGCGCGCAGCCGATTTGGCTTCGGACTCTTCACTCGGTCTGGGATTTTTGGCCAGAGACCGGAAAGAACTCACGTCAACTTCACTGCGTTCGACGTCGAACTTGCGATCTTTCAAATCGTATACCATTTTCTTAACCACGAAATCTGTGTGAGCCATCATCTTCTTTTGGTTCACCTGATAGCGCATAGTTGAAATAGACTGATACTTTGCACTCGATTCAGGCTGCAATTCCGGACGCCCCTCTTGAGTGGCCGCGATGATTCCAGGATAGATCTCAAGAGTTTCCTCTGTTGGAATCAAATTCTTAAGATTGAAGTTCTTGTAAAGGTCGACAGTATAAAACACAGGTACTCCGGCAGCGGAGGTAACTGCACTGGTAAAGCCGTTACAGTTCCCGGCACTCACTGTCGAATTTAAACGGAAGTATCGTCGATAGCGGATGTAGCCCTTCACACCATTTTTTGTGATTTTTGGAAGACCTAGCTTAGGCTTGGTATCCAAAATTTCCACAAAGATGCTGACCTGACCGCCAATATAATCTGCATCTTCAGATTTGCTCACCAAAGATGAATTCGCATAAATCTGATTGGTAAATCCTTGTGACTCACTCAATTCCCACTTTTTGCTTAAACTTCCCAACTCATCCAAACGAACCAGTTGATTGCTGGACAACTCGGGCGCAAACGTTGCGGAATACGGTTTTGGAGCGAAGTTCAAATCAAACTGCAACCCCAGGTTGACCAGCTTGTAGACCTTTAAGGTCTTGATGAAGTTTTCAACAACTTCTGTTTTGACATTTCCCAGAGCCAGCTTGGCCAGTCCCTGCTGGGGGTTTTCCTCGCCCAGGGTTTCAGCAATGGCTGTCTGAATGGATTTGCGTGCATTTTCAGAAAGATACTCAGCATCGCCGTTGGTGTTAAAGTCGACCGCCATGACACGACGGAATTTCTCCGTCGGTGAATCGCCTCCAAGGATCTGCCCCAGTGCCTGGGTTTCCCTCTCGGTGAAGATATTGGGCAAACTGCTTGGCTTACGAACCTCTTTATGCGAACAGTGCACTGCCAGGACGGCAGCGCACAAACTTAAGATCAACGGCTTTTTCAAAGTGAACCCCTAGATTCCCTGGAATCTTGAAAACTCAGCGTAGGATGCATCATCTGCCTTCAACAACAACTCAAGTGAATGTGGCAGATCCTTATAAACACGACGACCGCCGTAATACATGATCACGGGATCAAACATTCTTTGATTGCCTACTGCCAACTGCGCAACGTTGTCAGGACTGATCGTATAACGCATCAAAGTGTTCGCAAGTGGCCACTTCACATCGTCGAAAACCACGTAAGCGATCTCTGAGCACACAATGCGAGTGTGTGTATGCACGTCAAAGTTAAAGTCGTACTCTTTGCCGATTTGTGCAACCGCCTGAAGGATCGCTTTTCTGCGATACTCGTCAGTAATATTTGAACGGTTATCACGAACAACCAGGAAGTCGTCGATGTTCAGGAAATGATCCAACGAATTGATCTCAACTCCCGGGCGCAATGCCTCGACAATTCTGTGGCCAGAACGAATCTTAGCCTGCACTTTGCTTGGAATTTGGTCCCAAACTTTCAGGTCCTTCAGTTGTTGCTCAGTACCCAGCCAAATCGCAACGTGCCCGTAGTGACCTGGAATCATTTTGTCAGTCAGACGGAACGGCGTTTTTTCCATCAAAATGTCCAATGGTTTCATTTCTGCGATAAGCTTGTTCTTTTCATTCAATGACATGTTGTACAGATAACCTTTACGAGTCTCAACCAGACCCACCATGTTACCAAAACCCATACTCACACCATAGGACACAACACGCGCTCCGCGCTTGCCTCGGGAAGTCAGACGCCCCCACAGATTTGCCACAGCATCTTCAAAGTTGGAGCTTTCTTTATTGTTCTTAACTGCCACATACCAGATACTGGATTGAATCATCCCGTACAGGTTGGACTCTTCAGGACTGGTTGTAACGCCTTGAGCACGACGCCACGCCATCACTCCATCCACGAACTCGATCGCCGAACGAATTTGATCACGACGCTCACGATTGGTGTAGCTGTCAGCAACCTTTTGCAGGGCCTTCTTTTGCTCCACATCGTAGTTCAATACGTAACGAATGGAATCGATATTGTTATACGGCTGAATCGCCACAAGGAAGTTGTCCATCAGGATCAACGCGGATGCCAAGGCCATTTGCGTTTTAAAGATTTCCTTCTCGCCTTGAGGATCTTTTGGGTCAATGCTCAGGACCTGATATCTTTCCCAGACATCCTTTGGACGAACACGTTCTTTTACTTCGTTCTTCGTGCCCAGGTAAGGAGTCAGTTTGACTTGATTTGGGCTGGCGAAATTAGATGCCACCGGAAGAGTATAGTCCAAAAGCTTTTTGCGAGTCACAAGGTAGTCCGCACCCATTTTGCGCACCCACTCACCTTCGGAGCGGCTAAAGCTCACATCACTGCTTTCATTCAATTTTTTCTCTTGAGCAAACTGCAAAGCCTTTGCTCTGAAAGTCAGTGCCTCTGCAAACAAAGTTTGATAGTCATAATATTGAGGATCCACATAGCTTGCCGCTGCTGGCACCCTCTCCGTTACTTCCTGTTGAGACTTACAAGCTGCAAATGCCAATGGCACAAGACACAGTGATACCAGACTAAAACGCATGTTTTTCTCCTATGGACCCATTTTTCATTGTGTTCCTTAATATTAATAGCTTTGAAAATGTTCAGACACACAAAACTATTGGAAGGGCCAGACTATTGTAAACCTCACAGTTTCCTCGCTCTCGCCCTAAGCCTAGAAATGATCACCTGACAGACACTGTCTAAAATTCTGAACGCCAGCGCCTGCCTGATCGATTTAACATGGTAACAAAATTGCATTTAGATTCAGTGACTCCGTTGTAGTACGTGGGGTTGGGGGAATACATCGTATGAAAATGAGACTGCTTGGATTCATCTTGGCTGGTAGTTCCCTGATCGTTACGTTTCAAAACTGCGCACCTCAAGCTCACTTTGCAAGCCTTGCAAGCAAAACGACCTCTGCGGGTGGAGAGCTCAAGTCCATTCCTGACTTGTTGATCGAAACCAAAATGAATACTGCCATCGAGTTTCAGGCGGATAAAACCTCGGCACCAGTGGCCGATAAAATCACATTTTTGACCATCAACTCCGGGGCGGCCCTGAGCGGCAAGATCGAGATCATCGACGCTTCCACTTATAATTTCAAATACACGCCCAACTACGGATTCCGCGGAACTGACAACATCCTGGTGACGGTCACCGACAAAGAGGGTGTGGCAATTCAATTCAAAATCAAAGTGAGTGTCGGCAATGCCTTCCAGACATTCAAGCCTGCCCTGGCAATTCGCGGTATGGGCTGTATCCAATGTCATGCACAGGTGTCTTCAAACATCATCACTGATTTTGGTTATGGTTCCAGCTATTTCATGGCTCAGGGTTCCCCTTCCAATATCACTTGGACCAGTGGCTCCGTTTACGGCGACCACGGCAAAAACTTTTATACCGTGGCCATGCCAGCGGATAAATCCATTATCGTTCCCCAGGCACCTTTGCCTTCCGCGATCGCCACGCAAGCTGGCGCCGGCACCTTGGCAGCTTACTTAAAGTCACAACTTGCGAACTCCGCCTATGCAACCTCCAAGGGCGCACAGGTTCTTGAAAAGAAAAGCGTGTACATCGGTGCGCCGACCGATGCGAACATTTCCAGTGCATTTCAGCTAACGGCCACTGAACGCTTTAAATACTTTAAGGATGCTGACACATCCGTGGCTTTGTCAGGTCTAAAAGACGAAGGTGATTTCTTTCAAAACAGCGGCACACTTAATTGCGAGGGCGACGTTGCCATTCGTGGTCCCCTGCTATTGGAAAATCTGACTTTGAACTCGAAAACTGGCTGCCGATTGTATGTGATGGGTTCGGTGTTTATTTATGGCGCGATCAATTACGCCAACACTGATTCCTCCCGCAATCTGCAAATCACCAGCAGCAAGTCGATCAGTTTGGGTCTGGGTACCGTTAAAAAGAACGGCAACTTCTGTAATACGACTGACAACTATGCGACGAATACTGCGGGTTACGGCACTTCTTCTTTGGTGAACCGCTACTCTTCGTT